>JBBQLW010000099.1:0-6418 GCA_038328315.1 Actinomycetales bacterium | reverse complement strand
TTCGCGCTGCTCGAATCACACATCATCCTCATGGAACTCGCGCGCACGGCACGGCCGGTGCCAGTCGCGCCGACACTGCCGAAGGCGGAGCCTCGCGCAACCTACCGCCCGGCTGGCGGCGTTCCGTCCGTGGTGCGGCGCCAGACCATCAGCGTCTGACCGTCAAACCAAGTAGTGAACCGCGTACGGTGCGCTGCTACTGGGACGGCATGTCGCGACAGCCATGCTGGGTCGGGCGCACGCAGGGCCGCCCGTGAGCGGGATTCCATTAGCGGTGGTGATGGCGCCGGACTCGTACAAGGGTTAACGCCGTGCGCGCGATGTCGCGGAGGATCTGGCCGCAGGATGGAGCTCGGTTCGTCCGGACGACCATCTCGTTGTGCTGCCTCAGGCCGACGGCGGGGAGGGAACGCTCGACGCAATCGAAGCGAGCGTGACGGGGGCCGAGCGACGCAACGCGGGCCTCGTGACCGGACCTGACTCACTCCCCCGTACTGGAGAGTGGTTGGCACTGCCTGACGGCACGGCGGTGGTCGAGCTCGCGCAAATGGCAGGGCTGCCGCTCATGGGGGTTCCAGACCCACTGAACGCGACGACCCGCGGCTTGGGCGAAGTGATCAGTGCCGCTCTCGACGCCGGAGCAACCCGACTCGTGATCGGCCTCGGCGGTTCAGCCTCGACCGATGCTGGAACGGGCGCTCTTGCCGCCCTTGGGATGCTGTTTGCCGACGAACACGGAGATCCAGTGCCCGACGGCGGGGGGTCGCTTCACCTCATCACCTCGGTGGAGCGTGCGGGCCGACGACCTCCGCCGATTGGTGGAGTGGTGCTGCTCGTTGACGTCGACGTGCCGCTGAGCGGAGCCGCTACCGTGTTCGCACCCCAGAAAGGCGCAACGGAATCGCAGGTTGGCACCCTCAGCCACAACCTTGCGCACCTGGCTCGGCTGCTCGGCGGGCACCCTGAACGCCCTGGCAGTGGAGCCGCCGGCGGCGCCGCCTACGGCCTCGTAACAGCGTGGGGCGCTATCGCCGAATCGGGTGCCGACCACATTGCACGACTCAGCGGCCTCGATGCCGCACTCGCGCTGGCCGACATCGTCCTCACTGGCGAGGGTCGATTTGACGAGCAGTCCGACCGCGGCAAAGTCGTCGGCCGCGTACTGGCGAAGGCGCACGGCCTCGCCGTCATCGCCGGCGTCGTCGCCGGGGAAGTGACCCATCCGCCCGACTGCTGGTCGACATCCTTGACCCACATCGCTGGCAGTGTCGAAGCGGCGATTGCCGACCCGTCACGGTGGCTGCGGGACGCAGGCGCGCTAGCCGCGCGCGCACTCACTCCTTCGTGACGGCGTGATCCTCAAGAAACTCATAGAGCTCGCGATCATCAACGCCGGGGAACGTGCCGGATGGCAGCGGCGAGAGGATGTGCGCGTGCAGCTTTGCGCTCGGCCATGCGCGACCTGCCCATCGCTCTGACAGGGCGGGTTCTGGTGCACGGCAACAGTTCACGTCAGGGCACGTCGAAGTGCGTCGTAGGGTCGTCTCGCGGCCGCGGAACCATTTGGAGTGGGTGAACGGAACGCCGATCGTGATCGAGAACTCCTCGTTCGAGGCGGTTCCAGTCTGAGTCGACTCAAAGAACGTGCCCTCGGGGGTGTCGGTGTATTGGTAGTACTCGGTCGTGCGGTTCGTTCTGGCGAACGCCGTGCGCGCACTCCAATGCCGGCAGGTGATCTGTCCTTCTGTTGAGCCAGTGACGTCCACCGGTAACCGGAGTCCATCGTTCTCATATGCCTTGTAGACGGCACCGTCGTCGCCGACACGGAGGAAGTGGACCTCAAGGTCGAGGTGCGCGGTTGCGAGATTGGTAAAGCGCAACGCGGCTGCCTCGTGAGTGACGCCGAAGGCATCCCGAAAATCTTCAACGGCAATGTTTCGCTCGGTTTTGGCTTGGCGCAGAAACTCAACAGACTGACGACGGGGAAGGAGCACAGCGGCGGCAAAATAGTTGATCTCGAGCCGCTGGAGCAGAAAGTCAGCGTACGTAGCTGGAGTCTCGTGCCCGAGAACGCGATGCCCCATCGCTTGGAGGGCCATACCCCGTAAGCCTGGACCGCCCGGAATTGACGCGGGTGGCAAGTAGATTCGACCGTTCGCAAGATCGGTGACTGATCGCGCGGAGTGCGGGAGATCGTTTACGTGCACTAGCTCAAAGCCGAGCTTCTCGCCGATCATGCTCACCGAACGGTGGGTCAGCGCTCCCGTGGTGTGTCCGACTTCCGCGAGCAACTGCTCTGCAATGGTCTCGATGTCTGGCAGGTAGTTGTCGAGAGTTCGCATCTGTTGGCGCAGCTCAGTGTTCGAGCGGCGCGCTTGCTCCGGCGTCGCGATCGCCTCGCGAGCGCGCTTGGCCAATTCGCGGTGCAGACCAACGAGCACTTCGAGCGTCTCATCGCTTGTCCCCTTTGATGGGCGCAGCACGGCAAGTCCGAGCTCTGCATACACGCTGCCACGCTGGGCACGGTCAAGCTCGATCTCGAGCGCGGCGCGCTTGCTCGGCGGTGCACTATCGAGTAGTTGCGCGAGCTCGATCCCCAACACCTGCGCAACCGAGGTCAACAGGCTCAAGCGTGGTTCCCGCCTGCCGTTCTCCATGAGCGAGAGCTGACTGCCAGCGATGTTGACACGCTCTCCAAGCTGATCCAGAGTCAGCCCACTTGAAGTGCGGTAGTGCCGAATGCGTTGACCGAGAGTTACGAGATCGTTCACCCCTTCAGAATAGCGAAAGATTCAGTGATCTTTCGAGCAGGAACGGTCCCAACTGTGCGCAAAGCTGCGTCAGGGTAGAAGAACAGGCCGTTTTCAACCAGTCAGGACCAGCCATGAGCATCGCCGAGATCACTCGCACCGCGTCGACTGCTCCGGATGGTGCGCACCGGTCGGTCGTCGACTGGGTAGAGGACATCGCCGCACTCACTCGACCCGACTCGACTGTCTGGTGCGACGGTTCAGCCGCGGAACACCACCGCCTGACGCGAGAGATGGTCGCGGCCGGCACTCTGATTCGTCTCAACCCAGAGCTTCGGCCAGACAGTTTCCTAGCCCGAAGCGCAGCGCACGATGTCGCTCGCGTCGAGGGGCGCACCTTCATCTGCTCGATGAACGAACAGGATGCCGGACCGAACAACAACTGGCGTCCACCCGCCGAGATGCGGGCAACCTTCCGCGAGCTATTTGAGGGGTCCATGCGCGGTCGAACGATGTATGTCGTCCCGTTCTCGATGGGCCCGATCGGTTCCCCGCTCTCGAGGATCGGGGTGCAGATCACCGACTCTCCATACGTGGTCGTAAGCACCGGCATCATGACGCGAATGGGCACTGCTGCTCTCGAGCGCATCACGGATCGCACACGGTGGGTGCGCGCCATTCACAGCGTTGGCGCCCCGCTGACGGAGGGTGACAGCGACGTTGCGTGGCCGTGCAACGAGACCAAGTTCGTCTCGCACTTTCCTGAAACACGCGAGATCTGGTCGTTCGGTTCGGCATACGGCGGCAACGCCATTCTCGCCAAGAAAGCCTTCGCGTTGCGGATCGCCTCGGTAATGGCTCGCGACGAGGGTTGGCTCGCTGAACACATGCTGATCATTCGGGTCACGAATCCCCGCGGTCGGGTGTTCCACGTTGCCGCGGCGTTCCCGAGCGCGTGCGGCAAGACAAACCTCGCGATGCTGCAGTCGACGGTACCGGGCTGGACCGTCGAAACGATCGGTGACGACATCGCGTGGCTCGGCCGAGGCGACGACGGCAAACTTCGCGCCATCAATCCCGAAGCCGGCTTCTTCGGTGTTGCACCGGGCACCGGATGGTCGACGAACCAAACAGCGATGCACACGATCTCGCACAACACGATCTTCACGAACGTTGCCTTGACCGACGACGGTGACGTCTGGTGGGAGGGGATGACCAACACGGCGCCCGACCACCTCACGGACTGGGAGGGCAACGACTGGACTCCAGCAGCCGGTCGCCCGGCAGCCCATCCGAACGCTCGATTTACCGTGGCAGCACGTCAGTGCCCCATCATCTCGGATGACTGGGAAGACCCACGAGGCGTCGTCATCGACGCGATCATCTTCGGCGGTCGCCGCGCGACCAACGTGCCGCTAGTGGTGGAGGCACGGGATTGGGAGCACGGTGTCTACCTGGGCGCCACGATCTCATCCGAGCGCACCGCGGCCGCCGAAGGCACCATCGGCGAGTTGCGGCGAGACCCGTTCGCGATGATGCCGTTCGTTGGATACAACATGGCCGATCACTGGGCGCACTGGCTCAACGTCGGCAAGCAGTTGCGCGGCTCGGGCACTGTGCCACGCGTGTTCCAGGTCAACTGGTTTCGCAAAGGCAAAGACGGACGATTCTTGTGGCCAGGTTTCGGCGAGAACGCTCGAGTGCTCGAGTGGATTCTTGAACGAGTGGATGCTCAGGTGCCAGCCACCGAAACCCCACTCGGATTCGTTCCGATTCAGCAGGGCCTCAACACCGTGGGCCTTGACGTGCCAAACCAAGACCTCGATGAACTGTTCCGTATCGATCATGAAGACTGGCTCGCAGAAGCCGACCTCACCGAGCAGTTCTTCGAAACCTTCGGTGCGCGGGTTCCAACGGCGCTGACGGCGCAACTGGCTACCTTGCGCGCGAAGCTACAGCAGCCCGGGTGACATCGACCCAACGTTTCGCGCGAGCTGCTCGTCTCAGAAGGTATGACGACAACTTCACTCTCGGAGTCCCTCTCGTCGTGCACAATGGACGCGAGGTCGAGGAGGCACCCCGTGGCGGGAGCGGCGGAACGCGCACCAGAGTGGCACACCCTCGTGGCTCGACTGGTCGACGAGCGCGGCGAAGCGCTCACCCGCTATGCCTACTTCGTCTCCGGTGACCGCGAAGGGGCATCCGATCTGGTACAAGATGCCCTGGTGAAAACCTTCGGCAGGCTGCGCAACGGCTTTACGATTACGAGCGCTGAGGCCTACGTGCGCCGCACAATCCTCAACAGCCATCTCGATGCCGGTCGCCGGTCGACGCGCTGGCGCAAGATTGCGCACCTCGAATACAGGCCTGAAACCGACGAGCCGAAGGATGCCGCAACCGAGACCCGAGTGGATCTCGAGCGCCAACTCATGCAGCTTGCACCGCGCGAGCGGGCCTGCATTGTCCTTCGCTACTACGACGATCTGAAAGTGGACGACATCGCGGCAACCCTCGAAATTAGCTCCGGTGCAGTCAAGCGCTATCTGAGCGACGCGTTGGCCAAGTTGTCAATCAGCCTCCGAGAACCGGACGACGATGGCGCTGAACCGACTACTGCTCTCATCGCCGGCTCGAGAGGATAAGCGAATGCCAACCGAATCGGAACTGCGCGACCTGCTTTCTCGCCCACAGCCCAGCAACACCATCGACACGGATGCCGTCATCAAGCGCAGTCGCGCACGCCGCCTCCCGCAGCAGCTCGCGGCGGGCGCCATCGGCACCCTCGCCATTCTTGGCATCAGCGTGGTCGGCGTACAAACACTGCGACTGCCAGACCAGTCAGCGATCACGGCAACCGAGCCGGAGAGTGCCCTTGCCGCTCCCGAGGATGCTCTTGCCGGTGACAGCATTAAGCGCGCTCCCGCCGAGCGACTGAATCTCTGTGAGGGGACTGTGGCCGACACTGTCCCGAGTCGCTTCGGGCTGCAACTAGACGTCGAGTTTCCGGTATCCGCGCCGGCTGGTGCCGACGTGATCACCGGAATCGTGCGTTTGACAAACGCGGGAGGCGAGCGTGTGACCGGCTCGACCGGAGCAGCGCCTGCCGTGACCGTCTCAGAAAGCGGGATCGTGCGCTGGCACAGCAACGGTCCGAGGGTTCTGTCACTCGTCATTGTCGATCTCGCACCTGGTGAATCGCTCGAGTATCAAGTGAGCATTGTGCCGGTGCGCTGCGCGGTCGATGACGATCTCGCCGAGAGTTTTCCCACCGGCCTTCCCCCGCTTGCTCCAGGCGTGTACGAGCTGTCTGCCGCCATCGACTTCAGTCCAACCATTGCGGATGGCGAGGCTGAGTCCGATGGCGGTGCAGACCTGGTCACCGGTCCGCGCGCGACGATCCTTCTTGAGTAGTGGGCGCCCTCAACGCTTCACATGGCGAGCCAGGAACAGTCGCGATGGCACCGGCCCTGTGAAGAACCGGCACTGTGAAGAAACGTCGCGGATGACTACACTTGCACCGTTGCGCTGGGCAGATCGACCAAGCCGCGAACTTCAAATATTGGAGGACTCATGACCGGGTGGGCTCAACTCCGAAAAGTGAGTGCACTGGTCGGCGGCGCTGCGTTTGGCGCTGTGCTCGTGTTCGCGCTTCCAACCTCGGCTGCGGC
>JBBQLW010000098.1:0-6422 GCA_038328315.1 Actinomycetales bacterium | reverse complement strand
GTCTGCCTCGAGTACAGCGGGTAGTCAACGACGAGTCGCTCGTCGAAGCGATCACCGAGTGCTTCACGGAATCCAGCCAATCGGTCAGCGCCAGAATCACGGTCGAGCGCCGCTGCGATCATGCCGACTTTCGATCTTCCGGTCTCGAGCAAGCGAGCCGTGACGTCGCGCGCGGCGGTCTGATTGTCGATTCCAACGAACGGGATCGCAGGCACATCCGACGGGCGGCCGACCGTGACAGCGGGCAATCCGATCTGGGCAATCGCCAGCGCGATCGGATCATGTTCTCTCGCGGAGACGAGAATGGCCCCGTCGACGAAGCCGCCACGCAAGAAGTCAGCGACTCTCGCTGAGTCTCGATCTGAGCCGATGATGAGGCAGACAAGCTGGTAGTCATCTTCGGAGAGACGCTCGTTCGTGCCGAGCAGAATGGCTCCGATGTTCGGATCCTCGAGAAACACCGAGTGTGGTTCGTGAACGAGAAGGCCAACAGCCCCTGTGCTTCTGGCAGCGAGATTGCGGGCGGCCATGTTTCGCACGTATCCGACTTTTGCGATCGCCAACTCGATCGCTTCGCGAGCGGATGCTGAGACATAGCGTTCGCCGTTCAGCACCCTCGATACGGTTCCTCGAGAGACGTTGGCCTCGTTGGCGACATCGAAGATCGTCGCTCGCTTCGGCCGTTCGACGTGCGGGAACATGATGTCATGTTACCGGCGTACAGGCGCTAAAGCAGGGCTTGCGGGAGCGTTCCCAATTGACACCGATATTGCGATCGGTCTAGGCTAATTTTGGGCTCACTCGCGATGGTGGGTTTATTTTTCGTCGTGGTCTGTGCACGCTCACAGGCGAGCTAAAGGAGGCTGCTGTGGAGCGACATCAGCCAGCCCCTGCTGCTCGCAACTGGCAAGGCGATTCAATCGTGTTCGGCTGCGACTACAACCCAGAGCAGTGGCCAGCTGAAGTGTGGAATGACGACGTCGCGCTCATGGTCGAAGCCGGGATCGGCATGGTTGCGATTAACATTTTCGGCTGGGCGACGATCGAGCCGCACGATGGAGAGTACGACTTTTCGGGCCTCGACACTATCGTCGCGCTACTGCACGCGAACGGCATCCGCATCAATCTCGGCACCGGAACGTCGTCTCCTCCGCCGTGGCTCTCGACGAAGCATCCCGAAATCCTCCCCGTCATGGCTGATGGCACGACCAGATGGCCGGGTGGTCGCCAAGCGTGGTGCCCAAGTTCGCCGGTGTTCCGCGAGCACGCAATGCGACTCGTTGGCAAGGTCGCCGAGCGATACGGCTCGCACCCTGCCGTTGCGCTGTGGCACGTCTCGAACGAACTCGGATGCCACAATGCGCTGTGCTACTGCGTTGTGACTGCTGCATCGTTCAGGCGATGGTTGGAGTCCCGATACGTCACCATCGAACGTCTGAATGACGCTTGGGGAACCAGCTTTTGGAGTCAGCGGTATGGAGCTTGGGGGGAAATTCTCCCGCCACGAGCAACCCTCGCCGCAGGTAATCCCGCGCACATTCACGACTTCGAGCGCTTTAGTTCAGCCGAGCTGCTCGACTACTACGCCCAAGAGCTCGCCGTGATTCGCGCTGCGAGTACCATCCCTGTCACGACAAACTTCATGGTCACGGCCCACATCCGCACCCAGGATTACTGGCGCTGGGCCCCGGAGATGGACCTCATTGCCAACGACCACTATCTTGACCACCGACTCGAACATCCCGAGCGCGAACTTTCATTCTCGGCAGATCTGACCCGGGGTCTCGCCAACGGCAATCCATGGATGCTGATGGAGACGGCAACGAGCGCGGTGAGTTGGCAGCCGCGCAACATTGCGAAGACGCCCGGCGAGCTCACTCGTACTGTGGCATCGCACATTGCGCGTGGAGCCGACGGTATCTGTTTCTTCCAATGGCGGGCATCTCGGCAAGGTGCTGAGAAGTTTCACTCTGCGCTGCTGCCCCATGCCGGGACCGACTCGAAGATCTGGCGCGAGTCCGTGGAGCTCGGCTCATTCCTTGAACGACTGGCGCCAGTGGCCGGCAGTCGCGTCGAAGCGCGCGCGGCTGTAATGTTCAGCTGGGAGTCGTGGTGGGCGCTCGACGCGGACTCTCACCCCTCTCAAGACGTTGACCATCTCCGTGAGGCACATCGCGCATACGCCGCCCTTCGGGCCAGCGGAGTGACGACCGACATCGTTCCACCCGGTGCTGACCTTGCCGAATACTCGCTTGTTGTCGTTCCTGCGCTGTACTCGTTGAGTAGCGCAGACGCGACCGCCATCAGTGACTTCGTTGCAGCAGGCGGGCGCGCGATCGTCACATTCTTCTCCGGTCTTGCGGACGAAGAACTCCGCTTGCGCATGGACGTGAGCCGCGCCACGCCTCCCGGCGCCTTTGCGCAACTGCTCGGAGCATGGACGGAGGAGTTCTTCCCCCTCAACACCAACGAATCCATCGTTCTCGACGATGGCTCGCGCGGATCGATTTGGAGCGAGGTCGTGCGAGTGACAACGGCGACGGTGCTCGCTCGATTCGCCGACGGACAACTCGCGGGACATCCGGCCATCGTGTCGAATGCGTTCGGCGCTGGGCGGGCGGTGTACATCGCTACCGCGCTCGACGATGAGGCCTTCCGCTCCCTCGTGTCCCGCGAGGTCACGGCCGCCGGAATTATCGGAGCATCGTCACTTGGACCTGACGTCGAGGTCGTTGTTCGCTCCAACGGGAATGATCGATTCCTGTTCGTGATCAACCACTCGGCCGACGACGTATCGATCGCCGGGACCGGGAAGGAGCTCACGACGAGTGAGTCCGTCGCGGGAACACTCGCCGTGCCAGCGGGTGCAGTTCGGGTGCTGCACGAGCAGCTGCGCTAGCGCCGATCTGCGAGCCGCGGAAGAGCTACACCCGGACCGCTCGCAAAACCAGTGCCTGCTGCGCCTGAAGTGGTGGCCAAGCGATCCCGGTCTCCGACAGCAGCCGGCCCGGAAGTGTCACCCCGCCTTCCGTAAGCCAAGGCGGGGAGGCGTGAAAGTACCGAATTGGTGCCCCAAGATCGATTGGTTCGACTCGATACTCGCTCGCCGGGTCCAAGCCAGGGAACACTAACCCGGTGCTCACCGCATCCCGTGGTGCTTCCAGGCAGACGGCCGCGAAGATCGCTTCGCTGCGGTCGTGGGCCACGATGCCATGAAGCTCAAGGCCAGGATCGACCGGGTCAGCGCGCACGGTAACGCCGGAATGCAGCAGGACGCGGTGCCGTTTATATACCGAGACCCACGTTCGCACAGCCGCGAGTTCCTCCTCGTTCGCGCTCGTGAGGTCCCACTCGATACCCGCCGAGCAGAAGAACGCGGTCGCGAGTCTGAACCCGAGGTCCGTAGCGCGCCCGGTGGTGTGGGCGATTCCAGCGCCGAGGTGACTACCGATCACTTCAGGTGGCAGCACGATCGAGGTGTACCGCTGGATGCGCTGACGTTCAAGAGGGTCGTTCGTGTCGCTTGCCCACACTCGGTCGGTGAACTCGAGCACGCCGAGGTCGGTCCGCCCCCCTCCAGACGAGCAGGATTCAATCTCGAGCGCAGGGTAGCGCGCGTTCAATTCAGCCATCAAGCGCCAGGTCGCCAGCGTCTGGCGATGGGCCGAGCCGCCGAGGAGGTCGCGGTTCTGATCCCACTTGAGATACGCGATCTCATACTCGTCGAGCAGCGCACAGAGCTGTGCAAACACGGCCTCGAATGCGGCTGGATTATCGAGATCCAGTGCGAACTGATTGCGCCACGGCAGCGGCAATCGCGCCGGCCACCCAGTGAGTGCCCATTCTGGATGCGCCCGTGCGATATCCGAATCCAGACTCACCATCTCCGGCTCGACCCAGAGGCCGAAGTCCATGCCGAGAGCGCGAACGTGATCAATGAGGGGGTGGAGTCCGTCAGGCCAGCGAACCGGGTCGACGGTCCAATCGCCGAGAGCCCGCGTGTCATCGGTTCGACCGATCATCCAACCGTCGTCGAGCACGAAGCGTTCGACGCCGACGGACGCCGCGATCGTCGCGAGTCGCGCTAGCTGCTCGACGTCGTGTTCGAAGTACACGGCCTCCCAGGTGTTGAGGATCACCGGCCGTTCGGCGGAAGCGCGTCCACTCGTGCGACTCCGTCGCCGCGTCCACGCGTGGAACCGTTCAGATACACCGTCAAGGCCTGCAGCAGACCACGCCGCGAGTACCTGCGGCGAGCTGTAGCGCTCGCCAGGACCGAGTTGGACTTCGCCGGACGCGAGCAACTCAGCCGCCCCGAGCACAGCGTGGCCGGTCGGGTGCGACTCGGCGTACGCGTCGTGGTCGCCACTAAACGCAAGATGCACGGCCCAGACTTCGCCAGTGCGGAAACCAAAGCCAGCGGTCCCTGCTGCAAGGAGTTCAGGGCTGTCATGACCGTTTCGACCGTGGCGCGTCTGCCTGCTCCAGCTCCCGTGGGCGAGCTCGCGACGCTGGGGCCTGCGCTCGAATGGCCACCGGCCCGTGACGTCAAGCACTTCTCTCGCTCGGGGGGCGAGTGGAAGAGTGGCACCGAGTCGCCCAAGGATAAAATCATCTGTGCCGGTGTTGGTGACTGAACTGCGCGCCTCTAACAGGCCCTCTGGTGACAGATTCAGTTCAACCCGGACTTCCAGACCAGCGGCTGGGTCGGAGAGTTCAACGACAACTCGGTTCTCGTGCGGCAGCGAGAGGCTTAAGAGCGCGAATAAAGGCTCAACCGTCCTGTTCGCGCGGTGGCCGGTTATGCCCGGAGTACCGCTCCAGCCTTCGCTGGCGACCGGGAGGACGCTAAGGACTGCGGGATGCCCGATCGAGCTTGGCGGGATGGCGACCGTCTGCGCCGCGACGAAACGGGCTAGCTGGGACGCATCCAAGGGCCCGAGATCGGCACCCCAGTGCACAAAAAGAGGTACCCCCGCACCCCGGGCATCCAGTACAACACTGGAGCCCGAGGCGCGGAGGTAGATGACTCTGTGAATCTGTAGTTCTTCCGTTACTGCGCGACAGGAATTGACAGCGCCGTGAGGGCCGCGATCGTCTTCTCTGTGCCGGTCTTCAGCGCGTCCGCGAGCGTGCCGCTGCCGCCGATCACTGCACCGAAGCCGTCAGAGACGTCGGTGTAGGTCTGCGTCATGGTCGGGCCCCACACGAAGTCTGGGATGACCTGAGCCGAAGCCTCTGCGAACACTTCGTAGATCTTCTGACCGCCGTAGAACTCTTGCTCGGCCAGGAAGACCGGCAGGTTGGCGCCGTCCTTCGACGCCGGGTAGAGGCCACCGAGCTCGTTGGCAAGAGCAAGCGCGTCAGGGTCGGTGTTCAGCCACAGAGCGAACTGCGCGGCTTCGTACGGGTGCTTTGAACCCTTCAGGACTGCGGTGGACGAGCCACCCCAGTTGCCGGCTGCGTTGTCGCCAGCGTTCCACTGTGGCATGAGCGCTACGGCCCAGTTGCCCGAGGTGTCCGGAGCGCCACTCTTGATGGTGCTGGCTCCCCAGACCGCTGAGATCCAGGTCCACTGCTGGCCGGTGTTGAAGGACGCGTTCCACTCGTCCGAGAAGGATGGGAGCGTTGATACCTCCTGGCGGTCGAGCAGGCCCTGCCAGTAATCGGCGACTTCGAGCGACTTCTCGCTGGTCAGGTCGACGGACCAGTCTGCGCCGTTGTTGGTGAACCACTGGCCACCGTTCTGCCAGACCATTCCCGCGAACCAGTTGACGTCGGTCTTCGGGAAGTTCGTGATGAAGGAGCCGAGCGCCTTGATCTCCGCTGCTGCAGCCGCGTATTCGTCCCACGTCGTCGGCACCGGGATGCCGGCGGCTTCGAACAAGTCGGCGCGGTAGTACATCGCCGTCGGACCAGAGTCCTGCGGGATTGCATAGACCGCGTCGGCTTCACCGAACGTCGTCTGGCTCCAGGTCCAGTCTACGAACTGGTCCCCAGCGGCGAGAATGTCACCGCACGCGGCGATGTTCTCGAGGCCGTCCTGCACGCGGAAGCTGGGAAGCGCGTCGTACTCGATTTGACCGAGGTCAGGCGCGTTGCCAGCAGTGATCTGGTTGAAGAAGTTCTGATAGGTGCCCGAGTTGCCGTTCGGGCCCGTCTGGAACTCCACCTGCACGTCTGGGTTCTGCTCGTTCCAGAGCGCGACGACCTCATCGGCTCCTGGCCACCACGCGGCGTACGTGAGGTTGACGGGACCGTCGGATGGCTCGCAGCCACCAGCCGCCGGTTCCGTGGTTGCCGCCGTGCAACCGGCAAGAGCCAGCGCCGAGACGACGGCAGCTGACATAGCTGCCATACGGAATTTGCGTTGCATGAATTTTCCTATCGTTGCGGTGTGCACGATTCGAATTCGAATCCTG
>JBBQLW010000097.1:0-6427 GCA_038328315.1 Actinomycetales bacterium | reverse complement strand
GTCGACGCCTGCCGCGCTCAGCGCATCCGCCTCGAATTCGGCACGGGTGCCGGCCGCGGCCGTCACGACGAGCGGGGCCTCGAGAAATGGTGCAGAGGCTGAGCTCGCAAACTTCGCACCGAACTCCCCGAAGCTGAGGTGGGCACTGCGGCGTTCGATCAGCGAGAAGGCAGCGGCATCCCAGAATGCGGTGGAGCCACCGTTGCCGAGAATCACCTCGTAACCGGCTGGGATGCTGAACAACTCGGCCAGCCCGGTGCGCACGCGAGCCACCAGTTGCTTCACCGGAGCTTGGCGGTGAGACGTGCCGAGGATGCCGGCATTGGCGCTCAAATGGGCGAGTTGCTGGGTGCGAATCTTCGATGGGCCGCAGCCGAATCGTCCGTCAGTTGGCAGCAGTTCGGGCGGAAGAGTCAGGCTGGGCATAGCGACAATCCTACGGTTGGGCTGACGTTAGGCTTACCTTATGACGGACCTCGTCGACACCACAGAGATGTATCTGCGCACCATTCTCGACCTCGAAGAGGAGCAGATCGTGCCGTTGCGGGCACGCATCTCCGAGCGTCTCGGGCATTCCGGGCCGACCGTGTCGCAGACGATCGGGCGCATGGAACGCGACGGTCTTGTGGTCGTCGAAGGCGACCGTCATCTGGCGCTCACGGAGCACGGTCGCACCAAGGCCATCCATGTGATGCGCAAGCATCGGCTCGCCGAACGTCTGCTCGCCGATGTGATCGGGCTGGACTGGGCATACGTGCACGACGAGGCTTGCCGGTGGGAGCACGTGATGAGCGAACAGGTCGAGCGCAGGCTGCTCATCATGCTCGGTCACCCGAAAGAGTCGCCCTATGGCAATCCGATTCCGGGCCTCGAAGAATTGGGGGATGACCCGGCGCCGGCCTTCATGGACGGTGTCATCAGCATCGTTGACGTGGTCGCCGCTGCGAAGGCTCCGGTGAGTGGCGTCATCCGCCGACTGGGCGAACCGGTGCAGTTTGAACCCGACCTGCTTCAACAACTGCACACCGCAGGAGTCGTGCCCGGCGCGACCGCGACACTCTCGGCGGCTGGCTCGTACGTGCTCGTGCAGGTCGACGGTCACGGTGATGGGCTCGAGCTGCCGAACGAGGTTGCAGTGCACATCTACGTCGCTTCTTAACAATCGGTTAACGTGCCGCGCGCTGGGGCGTGCAAGTCCGGTTTCCTCACGTTTGTGGGTTAGCCTGTAGCTCTTGGAGTACCGATCCTTGGAGAGCCTGATGTCGTTGATTTGCACCATCCAAACCGTGGATGCGCGCGCCTTCTTCTACATACGGCACAGCAGTCAGCGGAGCGCCACTGTGCGCCCGCACGACCAATAGGCACTGTCTTGCGACAGTGCCTTTGTGTTTGTCTGCCTCTGAAGGTGACGTAAGCCAAGAACAGTCGAAGCCCTGCAAGCCGTGCAGGCTCTTTCGAGAGGATGGCAATGCGCACTCTGGTGCTGAACGCTGGATACGAGCCGCTCGCGGTGGTGTCCTTTAAACGAGCGCTCGTGCTTGTGATGAACGACAAGGCGACGATCGTTGCTGCCGATCTTGACAACCCGGTGTGGGGTTCGACCGGCGCCTGGGATCGCCCGTCCGTCATCATCCTGCGCAAGTACGTGCGCATTCCGAGCGGTCGGCACGTGCCGGTGTCGCGGCGCGGAATTCTGCGTCGTGACAATCACCGGTGTGGCTACTGTGGCGGCACCGCCAACACGATCGACCACGTCTTGCCTCGCTCGCGCGGGGGTAAAGACAGTTGGGAAAACCTCGTCGCGTGCTGTCTCAAGTGCAACAACCTCAAGGGTGACCGCACCCCGACCGAGATGAACTGGCATCTGAAGATGTCGCCGCGGCCGCCGCGGGGAACGGCATGGCTGGTGCGCGGGATCGAGCGAGCACTGCCCGACTGGGAAGAGTTCTTGGCGCCAGCTGCGTAATATCGTCCGCTGCTGAGCGGGCGGATTCGGCGCATCCGAACCTGTGAGTTTGCGCAGTGCGCGCGGAAGAATTCGACTTCGCTGGTGCCCTCACGTACCCTCGACGGAGTCATACAGCACTACAACGGAAGTTAACGAGTGGTCAACATACGTAAAATACTTGGTTCCACAAACGGTCCCACAATCGCTTCAACACCGGCTCAGCCGGCAGTCAAGACTCCGGCGAGCAAGGCCGATTCAGGCAAAAACTCGTCGAGCAAGAACCCGGCGAGTGTTCTGCTGACCATGACTGCCATCGGCGGCATGTTCATGGTCTTCGGTCTTCCCGCCTATGCCGACACCGGCCAGACCGTCGCCGAAACAACGCCGGTCGTCTCTGAGCGCGACACACAAACGCTCTCTGTCGGCGCGAATGTTGCAGGACTGGCCGCCACTCGGGATGCCTTCACCGCGACCACCCCTGAGGAGCTTGTCGTCATTCGCGCCGAAGCTGCGCGCGCCGCCGCTTTCTCGAGCTACACCTACCGTGACCCCGGCCCACGTCAGGCCGGCGACGACTACCCGTTCCGCGGCCAAGAGGGACTCTCGCCGCTGCGCTACTACGCTGGCGAATGCGTTGACTTCGTTGCCTGGCGGCTCAACCGGGACGCCGGCTCCACCGGAGCTCCGTGGGCTTGGACCTGGTCGAACCTGACGCCCGGCGGCGGCAGCGCGGTATCGTGGCGCTCGCAGTGGGAACGCCGCGGCTGGCCGGTCTCCGGCACGCCGGTCGCTGGAGCCGTTGCACTCACGGACTACGACCACGTCGCCTACGTCAAAGAGGTGTACAGCGACGGTAGCGTCTTGGTCGAGGAGTACAACTACGGCAACTACCACGCCTACGGTCAGCGGGTGCTTGGCCCGGGCAGTGTCCTTGCCTTCCTGTACCCGCCGTCGTAACGCGCGGCGCACCTCGTTGCGAGTCGACGGTGAGCGTTGTTGAGCATAAACCGAAGTTGGACAGGAATTGCACCAGTGCAATACCCTCGAAGAGTCCCCCAATTCGTCCGAAGGGAACGTCACGCGTGACTGAAGAACAGACATCCAGCAATATGGATGACCTCTTCGGGTTCAGTGCACCCTCGACGGCTGCGAATTCGACGGCTGCGGATTCGGCGGCTGCGGAGCCGACGGCGTTCCCGAGCAGACGATCTTTGCGCGAGCCGCCAGCCGCGGCATCCGGCGCCCTCGGTCAGCCCGTCCCGATGGGTCAGCCCATACCGATGAGTCAGCCCATTGCGATGAGTCAGCCCGCCCCTGCTGGCGAGCGCCGGGCAGCACGCCTCAAGCCGCAATCGAGCGCGCCGTCGCGCATCGCTCGAACCTCAGCCACTGCTGTTGTCGCTCGTCGGCCCGCACCGGCTCGCGGGTCGAAAGGCGAACCGCGCAAAAACCCTCTCAGCGTTCTTCTGACCATGGCTACGGTCGGCGGCATGTTCGCCGTCTTCGGGCTCCCGGCCTACGCGATGACGGAGGTCGGCCCCGCCAGCGGCGAGCTGGCATCCGCAAGCGAGTCGCAGAATCTCGTGGTGAGCAGTGTCGCGGCTGGTGCCGTCACCAGCCGGGACGCGTTCGGCGCGACATCCGTTGAGCAGCTGGACGATCTCCGGCGAAACGCGCAACTCGCCTCCGCCAATGCCGAGTATCTCGCTTCTGGCGCACAGCAGCTTGGCGATGACTATCCATGGCCGCTCGAGGGCTACGGCCTCTCGCCGCTCAACTACTACTACCGTCAGTGCACCGACTTCGTGGCTTGGCGCCTGAACCGGGATGCCGCCACAACCTCGGCTCCGTTTAGGTTCGTCTGGTCCAACCTCACCCCCGGTGGCGGCGATGCCTCCCAGTGGCAGTGGGCTTGGCAGAACAAGGGCTGGACGGTCAGCACAACGCCCGTCGTCGGCGCGGTCGCGTGGTTCAGCGGTAACCATATTGGATACGTCAAGTCAGTGCTGCCGGGTAACAAAGTGCTCATCGAGGAGTACAACTACAACTACAGTCGCGCCTACGGCCAGCGCACCCTCAAGTGGGACGAAGTCGTCTCATTCCTGTACCCGCCGGGGTCATAAGCCTCTTCACGCTGCGTGGTGCGCGCCGTGCGCCGTGGGGTGACGCTACTTGCGACCGAGCTTGATCGCGCGAATCGTCAGTTGCACGACGGCCGCAAGCAGCAGCGCAGCGAACAGGTACGCCGAGACGGTCGGCGACATCAAGAAAGCCAACGCTGCACCGCCGAATGACGCGGCGGTCGCGGCGATGCCGACGGTCAGACCGCTTCGCAGCCCGATGAGTTTTGCGCGAACGTTCGATGCCGATCCGCTGATCGCCGTCGGAATGATGAACAGCAGCGACGTGCCTTTCGCGGCAAGGTCACCGAGGCCAAAGATCGCGATCAGGGCAGGCACCGCAATCACGCCGCCTCCAATGCCGAACAGGCCTGACGCGATCCCGATGATCAGCCCGATCCCAACCAGTGCGAGCGCCGTCCAAACCCCGGGCTCGACGCTGCCAACAGAGCGGTCGGGGATCACGAGCACCATGCGCACCGCGACGGCAAGGAGCAGCGCAATGAAGGCCCAGCGCAACACGGCGAGGGGGAGCCGCCGCAGCAGTTTCGCGCCGAGCAGCGCGCCGCCGACGCCGCCAATCGCGAGAAAGGCTGCCGCAAACAGGTCGACCTGACCGGCGGCCAGATAGAGCGCTGAGCCAGCGATGGCGGTCGGGATGATGGCCAAGAGCGACGTCGCTGCGGCTTCTCGCTGGTTCATGCCGACGAAGGTAATGAGCAGCGGAACCATCAGAATGCCGCCCCCAACGCCGAACGCCCCAGACAGCACCCCGCCAACAACCCCGACGATCGCGAGCAACCAGATCGCTGGGCGGGCGGGCGGGGCATCGGGTTCATCAGTCACGCGTTCGAGGCTACCGGTGCGTGGCGTTTCGTCCCGACCGACTACGCCGTGAAGCTGATCAGTCGCGACCGGCCAGCACCACCGGCTGCAACGTCGCGATCTTGGGCAGTCGAGCATCGCCGGATGATCGTCCCGTGAGCCTGCGCCCGATCCACGGCAGCACATACTCGCGCCAGTACGCAGAAGTTCTGGGCCGCGCCCCAACAAGCTCGCCCGCCCCAAATTCGGGGATCGGCACCTCGAGCGCGGCCAGCACGTTTCCAGCAACCCTGGCGTGCCCGAGCGCGTTCAGGTGCAGTTTGTCGCGCGACCAGTACCGAAGGTCGGTGAGCTCTGCGTCGCCCCAATTGTTCACGTAAGTCGCGCCGTCGATCGGCAGCCGCCGGTGCACTTCGTCGGCCAGCTCGTCACCCCGACGCCGCAGCACGCCGCCCATCGGCACGTGGCGGCTCGGGTTCCCGCCGCTTGCCAGCAGCACGTGGCTGCCAGCAGCGACCGCGCGGCGGGCTGCATTCTCGAGCTGATCGGCGATCGATCCGATGCGAACGCGCGGCCGCATCAGGTCGTTACCACCGCCGTTCATGCTGATCAGGGCGGGATGCTGACTGATCGCGGCATCCAGTTGCTGACCAACAATCGGGGCCAGCTTCTTGCCGCGGATGGCGAGGTTCGCATACGTGACCGTCGCGGGCGCGCTCGCGAGCGCGAGCCCGAGCGCGACAAGGTCGGCCCAGCCGCGCGGGGTGCCGTCCGGCAGGTCGTCGCCGTAACCTTCTGTGAAGCTGTCGCCGATCGCGATGTAGCTGGAGAAGGTCATGAGTTGATCCTGCCGCACGTGGGTCAGTTCGGTGCGCTTGTTACCGGCGCCGCTGCCGCCCGCCGCGCGCCCCGCCTCTCGCCCGCTGCCTCCGTCGTTCCCGTCCATAACTCTTGACCGGGCACCCTCTTGCCGCAGTCGAAGCGCAAGAAACTGGGGTCACTGCTCCGCAAGTCGCCCACCGATCGGGAGATATCGACGCTGATGCCGACCAAGGGCACGGTAAACTTCGACGGCCAGCCTCTGTAGCTCAATGGAAGAGCAGTTCCGTCCTAAGGAAACGGTTGGGGGTTCGAGTCCCTCCAGGGGCACCATAGACGGCTTACTCGAACCATCACCCCTATCCATGGCGGTGAGCAGGTCGTCTACGGTTTGCCAGCTTGTCTGGTTGTTTCGCGCCGCTCGAGCAATCTTCGGATCATGCTCGCGAATTGCCGCGTGCGCTTGACGCAGCACCGCCTCGTGATCGAGACCTTCTTGAGTCGCCTCGAATCCTGCCTGTGCTGCCAGTAGTTCGCCGAGGGGCGCAACCATCTCGTGGCCGACGACTTCGTCGTTCATGACGAAGATTCGTTTGAAGATGGCTTGATTCAGTTTTCGGCGCGTCTCGTTGCTGGCCTGCGCATACAGTACTTCCGGTCGTGCGAGAAGCTTGAGGCACTCGTTGATGAAGTCTGCCCCAGCGGTGAGGTCGTC
>JBBQLW010000096.1:0-6477 GCA_038328315.1 Actinomycetales bacterium | reverse complement strand
GGGTCGCGGCGTGCGGCGGCGAGGGCTGGGAGCAGGGCAGCAGCGACACCGACGCTGGTGGCGAGCACGCTGACAGCGGCAAAAAAGTTGATGCCGGGTAGGGGGTCGCCGGTGGCAGTCAGGCCGATCGCAGCGGCGGCGCTTCCGATGATCGCACCGACAAGACTGAGGGCGGCCATTTGGATCAGGAGGAGGCCGACGATGAGGGCTTGCGATGCGCCGAGCGCTCGACGGCGCCCAAAGTCTTTGCGCCGCAACATCACGAGACCATAGAGAATCGCAGCGACGAGAACAGCAGTCAGGGCGAAGATCACGATGACGAGGCTCCGTCCGAAGGACCCAAGCTGACCTTCAACGAGCGCCCTCAGGGTGGCCAGGGATTCGCTGGTGGCGAGACTGACTTTCGTCGGGTCATCCACGGCCAGCACCGACTGCACCGCCTGCGAGACCGGGGAGACCAGGTCGGGTCGCGCGGCGATGACGACAAGCACACTGACGGTTCCCGGGGACGCGGGATCGGTGGTTTGCGGTGCGATGATCAGCGGTTCGAGGAACGCCAAATAGTCGGGTACAGGGATCTGGCCAGCGATAGCGAAATCCGCGCCGGCATCCGAGGTGGCGCCCCCGATTCGGTCAGGCATGCTGAGCTGCTCCAACGCGGTCACTGACGCCCACGCGGTCTCGTTCTCCACCGCCTGCGACGCTGGCACGCCGAGTGCGTCAAGTTGGCTGCCCCACACCAGCCGCAGCGGCACTTTCGTGCCATCCGGTACGGCTGCGTTGGTGACGTCTCTGGCGGCGCCAAATGCCCCGGCCCATTCGATGCCCTCTATGTTAGCCAGACGATCAAGCACACTGGTGTCCAGTCCCGCGTCGGCGTCTGCGCGGACGATGATCGAGCGGGTTCCGGCCGAGTCGATCGAGCCGAGTACGGCTTGCTCCGCCCCGACCGTGCGCCCGGTAGTCAACAACACGGTCGCGCACATCCCGGCAACGATGACGATCGAGACGACGGATGCTACGGGCTGCGATCTGGCCGTCGCTAACGCTTCGCGGATGACCGCCAGCCAGCGCCTCACAGTTCGATCCGCCTGTCACAGCGCGCCACGAGGGTGGGGTCGTGGGTGACGACCACCACGGCAGCCCCGGAGTGGGCTTGCGCGTGAAAGGCTTGAACGACAATGTCGGCTGAGGCCGGGTCGAGGTTTCCGGTGGGTTCATCCGCCAGCAGGATCCGCGGATTGTTCAGCAGTGCCCGACACAGGGCGATGCGTTGCGCTTGCCCGCCGGAGACTTGCCCTGGTTTCGCATCGGCTTGCAGGTCCACGCCGAACTGAGCCATCAACTGCCGGGCGCGTGCGATGGCAGGCTCCCGGGGCTCCCCACGGTAGAGGGCGGTCTCCACCACGTTATCGAGCACCGTGCGTGTCGCATCGAGCGCAGCATCTTGAAATACGAACCCAAAGAGCCCTGCACGCAGCCGGGCGCGTTTCGTATCGTTGAGGTGGGCGGCATCCACACCATTGATGAGCACTTCGCCGGCCCCGGGTTTCAGCATGAGGCCCAACAGGTAGAGGAGGGTGGACTTGCCGCGACCGGATGGGCCGGTGACAGCAACGACTTCGCCCGCGTCAAACCGGGCATCCCACTCGTGCAGGATCGGTTTGGCTGGGTCGTAGCCGAAGGTAAGGCCGCGGGCGCGAAGCATCGGGCTACTGCCCCGAGGCTGGCACACGCACCATCAAGCCCGCAGCAACGCCCTCGATGACGGACATGCCACGAGCGCTGGTCACCACTGTCACAGGGCTCTCGACACCGTCTTCGTCGATGACCGCGATCGAGCCGTCAGCCTTACTCAACAGTGCCGCCGATGGCACGGTGAGGCCGGTCACGGACTCCACCGTCACAATGCGCGACCGGAGGAACGCTTCACCGGTGACCGGCACGGTGCCGCACCCTCCACCGCAAATGCTCGCGCCGTCGGTGCCGGCAAGCATGACGGTGATGCCGGATTGTTCGTCAGCGACTTGGTCGACGACGAACCCTTCCCACACATCGCCTTCAGGCCCGGTGATCTCGACCCGCGTGCCGGTGGGCATCAGCGAGGCCTGCGTATCGGTCACTGGAATGGTGAACGACGGAGCGGCCGGCAATCCCCGCACGACCGCTTCACCACCGCCCAGCGACGCGCCGCGCTGCACCTTCTCGGTATCCAACGCCACCCTCGTCGGCAGGGTTGGCACATAGACGATATCACCAGCCTGAACCACCCCGTCAGCATCGAGCCCGAGGCTCTTCTGCCACGCCTGCACCGCTTGCCGGGTCACCGAGTCAAACTGGCCATCCACCTCGTAGCGGTAAAACCCAAGCGTGGCCAACATGGTCTGCAGCTGCGCCACATCCGCACCAGCAGCGCCGCTCGACAAGCTCTGGAACGCAGGGACATCACCCTGCGCGACAACCACCGGCCGCAGGTTGACTGTGTAGAGCACCGTGCCAGCGCCTACTTCTTGGCCGGCCGAGATATTCACCGAGGTCACCACGCCGGATGCCCGATTTGATCCCACAGGAACGGGCGTCCACTCCGCGACGGTATTCAAGTTGATGCTCGAACCAACTTCACCGTTGACCACCTCGACAAACGTGAACGCTGTCGAATCCAACACATCCTCCGGCGGAGACAGCACCGTGGATGCCGCCCAACCGATACCCGTCCCCGCAACCAGAACCGCCAGGCTAACGCCGAGGGAACGCCATGGGAACCCGCGTCCGCGACGCGACTTCGCCAACTCCAGTTCGGTGGTCTCGCTCATACGACCCCCTTCATGGTCAAGCTCCCACCACACTAGGCGACCCGGGGTAGAACGACCCGACCATATCTCGCCAACTTAAGGAGACGCCGGGTGCCCCTAGACGCGAGCATCTTCCTCATCCCTTGAGATTCGGGAAGCAACTTCCCTGCCCAGTCGCCAGTGGGGAGCACAAACAATGCCAAGTTCGTGACACTCGAAAACCGCTCCGCATGTTAACGATTCGACCACTCTGCAGTTTGGAAAGGGCCGCCTGTGGTTGGCGCTTGTCGCGGCCGCCTATTCGACGCCTAACGACCACGCCGGCTGAGGACAGGTTTCATTGATCTTGCGCCATTCGACCTCATCTGCTGCAGCATTTAACACGTCGGACGCTCCGTAGGCCGACCAGCGTTCGCCGTTGAACGTATCGATGTACTGCTGTTGTGAGGGTGGTGCGCCAACGTCGAATCCTGATTCAATCAGGCACTCTCTCGTGGCAAGTTCGCGTTCGTACACCGCGGCTATCTGTTCTGTCCCCATGGCTGACACGACCGCTTCAATTTCAGCCGCGCACTCATCCGAATCCTTGAGGAAAAGGTCTCGCTGCTCGAGCGGTATGGTGTCGCTGCTCGCCTCGACGCCACCGTCCCACGTGAGTTCGACGTCCCAACCGCGCGCGACAATGCACTCGTAGATCTGATTCGAAGCGGGCGACAAGCTCAATCCTTCGCTTGGCGGATTCACGGGGGTGACCTCTGCAGCTTGGGCGCACCCGGTGAGTGCACCTGCGGCCGTCGCGACAACCATGGCAAGCGTGAGCATTTGACGTTTCATGAATCGACCTTTCGCGACACCGGACCTGACATTTGGATGCAACGCGGTAGTTGCTCACCGGCCAGACGAGTTTGCCTGCTTTGCGCGCTTGACAGAGGCAAGACCCCCCCCACTATAGGGGTAGACACATTCGAGCCTTTGGAGGAAATATGTCAAGAACAGCCCTGACCATCACCGCCGCCGCTGTCGCATTGGCTTTCACGCTCGGCATTGCCGCCCCTGCTGTGGCTCAGAGCGGCAGCGGCTCGTCCAACTGTGCAACTACTTGGTCATTCACTCGGGCAAACTCAACCCAGTCGTTGCGCCACACCCATGAATACGGCGGATTCTGGCGCTCCACCGTGCTGCCGAGTGGTGCCTCAAGTTGGCGCGGAATTTGGCGCCCAGGGGTGGTCTTCATGACGCTTTCCACCCCGGGCAACTACAGCTTCGCGGTGTTTGGCTGCTCTGCGTAACCGGGGTTGAACAGCGGGGACCGACGCTGAGGGCATCGTCCTCGCCGGATCGATCACCCGCTCGCCCGGGAAATCGAGTAGCTCGTTGCCCGTGAAGTCCGCGTGGCCATTGACAGCCGATCCATGGGCCTGAGAGGAAACATGTCGGCCACACCTCTGACCATCAGCGCGACCGTGATCGCACTTGCCTTTTCGGTCAATACTGCCGCAGCAGCCGCAGCTCAGAGCGGGAGCAACTCATCGAACAGTGCAACGACGTCGTCATTCTCACGGTCAGAATCGACGCATACGGGAAGGCACACTCACGAGTATGGCGGCTTCGGCTGACCTACCGTCGCACCTGCTGGAATCTCGAGCCGTAAGTTGATCTGGCGCCCCGGCGTCGCATTCGTGACGCTCTCCACTCCGGGCAATTGCAGCTTTGCGGTGTTCGGATGCTCAGCGCAGTTGCTGTGGAACACAAGGCCATTTCGTCGACTGAGCATTTTTTGCGTCGGGGATCTTCCGCTTGCCGCGAGCGAGTGCTTCGGTGCCATTAGAGCCTGCCTGGCAGCGCCGGGATTCCTCACTAACAGAGGGGGCGGCAGTTCAATCGGTCCCCGTCTGGGACCGTGGCGTACCCGCACCAGTCAATCAGTGCGAGGACTGGCAGGGTCTAGTGTGTCCAATCACATGGTGCAATCCACTACTACAGCGCCGGAGGCGTTTAAGTCGGTGAGGGCAAGGTTGGGAGGCTCAGCGACGCGGGGTTGCTTTCGGTGCAGTAGCAACGGCGCTCGCATCTGTTCTGGTTGGCTGCGCCCCCCAGCCGCGCCCGGAGCGCCACCCCCTGAGAAGCAGTTGTCTCAGGGGGAACGGCAGGACGCCATATATCAATGCATAGAGGGGCGTGGGGGGGAGATTCTCGATCGTGCCACAGGCGAGACCAACATTCCGGAGGAGCAACCACCGCAATTCGACGAGGACAGCAATTCGTGCGTGGAACAGGTCGACGGAACGACGGAACGACGGAAATCGTCCGACTTGACGACGAAGAACTCGGCCGGTTTTGCGAACTAGAGCTCGAAGCGATCGCGTGCCTGGTAGGACTCGGGTGGGGTATCGATACACACAGCTTGCAGGCGTACATGGGCACCTACTGCACCGGACCTCCGTTCACTGCCCGCGGATCCTTGGGCAATCTCTCGGCGAACGACTACAAGCGAGCGACAGATGAGTGTGCTGCGCCCGCTTGGGTGTTCGAACGTTGAACGACCTGCGGGATCACCTAGGTGCGGCACTCTAACTCGGCGCAACCGCGACGAACGACGCCCACGGGGGGAGCGTACGGGTCGATCATCGAGAGGATTCGTCATCGCGCGTCTTCTCAGTATCCGTAGAACCCACTCGGCCATTGCGGGCATTGTTCATTGACTGAGAGCCACTCGTTTTCGTCGAAGTCCCTGACGTACTGATACGGGCTCCACCCCTGTTCGTACTCTGAGTCGACGAACGTCCCCCTACTGGGAATGTCGACGACGGCGTATCCCTTTCCATCGAGACACGGAATGAGGGACTCAACGTAGTAGTCGTAGAGATCGCCAAGCTGTTCGTCAGTGAACGGCAATTGATACTCCGGAGCAATCTGATACTTCACCGCACACACATACTGGGCGATCGCGTAGGCCTCATTTTGCGCCGGTGGGACAATGCCGGAAGCGATGCTTCCGTCCTGCCCCTCGGAGACATCTGGGAAGCCCTCGTCGTGCATGCAACTGACTCGGAACGGCGCACCGTCAGCCGGAGAAATGTAGCGCACGAGCTCAACAGCCGGCCGTTCAGCATCGGGATAGGCGCCGACGTAGGCAAGCCACAACAAGTCGAGGGGGTCCTCCGGCGCTGCCGACACCGACGGCACCGTACTCGTCTTCCGACTCGTCGGCTCGGGCGTCGTCTGAGGTATTGCGACACAAGATGAAAGCATCAACACGGCCGCGCAGCTCGCGAGAATCGATTGAACCAACCGAGACTCTGTGCGGATTCGTTTCCTCATTCGTCTCGCGCTCCTCGTTCATTTCGAAAATGCTGCGTTCTGCCTATCACCCATACCTGGATGGTGGGCAACAAGAGCTCGCTCAGTGTTGCCCACCGAACTTGTTCAAATCAAGCGACGCCCGAGCAACTGCTACTGGCCGAGTTGACCCGACCACCGGTGGCGCTCGCATCAATACCCCCCCGTCAAGACTAAGTTGTCTAGCCTATTTCGGGGGCGCATGGTGCTGATCTTCGCGGAGGCGCTGCCACGAAACAATCGGCCCGTCCAAGAGGGGCCGGTGCGAAGCCAATAGCGACCGGCGCCTGCGAACGAGATGAGCCGTCAGTGGAAGAAGTGCCGCTCGCCGGTGAAGTACATCGTC
>JBBQLW010000095.1:0-6601 GCA_038328315.1 Actinomycetales bacterium | reverse complement strand
AAACTTCATGACCTGCATCGCCAAGTCGATGACAGCATCCGGAATGTCGTGATCTTTTCTGGAACCGATCGTGCCCCAGCGCTCGATCTGACGTGACCAGGCATCCTGCTGCCCGGTGCTGTGACCGAGCGCTTTCGCCATATCGCGCACCGCGAACTTTGGCCGGTATTGAATCACGTTTGCCACTTGCGCAGCGTTCTCGCGCCCGTACTTCTCGAAGACGTACTGAATGACCTCCTCGCGGCGCTCCGAGTCGAAGTCGACGTCGATGTCTGGCGCCTCTTCGCGCATCGCCGAGATGAACCGCTCAAACGGCAGCTTGTAGCGCAGCGGGTCGACAGCGGTGATCTTCAGCAGGTAGCAGACGACAGAGCTGGCAGCAGAACCGCGACCCTGACAGAGGATGCCGCGGCTCCTCGCCTCGCGAACGATGTCCCAGACGATCAGAAAGTAGCCGGCAAAGTTCTTCTCCTCGATCACGTCGAGCTCACGTTGAATGCGCGCGTGATTGTCTTCTGTCAGCTCAATGCGCCGATCGGGGACCCCCTCCCAGACCAGCTCGCGGAGATAGCTAATCGGTGTGTGGCCCGGTGGAACCTTCTGGGTCGGTAGTGCTGGCTTGGCCTTGCGGAGCTCGAACGCGAGTTCGTCGGCGATGACGACACTGTTCTCGACGGCACCCGGGTAGCGGGCGAAACGCTCAGCCATTTCGTCGCCGGACCGCAAATGCGCGCCGCCGGATGCTGGCAGCCAGCCATCCAATTCGTCGAGGCTGCGTCTGGCGCGAACGGCCGCGAGCGCCGTCGCGAGTTGGTGCTGCTCAGGTGTCGCGTAATGCGCGTTGGTGGTGGCCACGATGCGCAGGCCTCGCTCGGCGGCGAGAGCGGCGAGCACGTCGTTGTGATCACTGTCGAGCGGATTACCGTGATCGAAGAGTTCGACGACGACGTTCGCGGCGCCGAAGAGCTCGACGAGACGATCGAGTTCGCGGGCGGCGGCTGAAGCACCCGTCCGCGCACTCGCTCGCAGGAGCGTTTGCCGAACTGCTCCCTTGCGGCATCCGGTCAGAATCAACCAGTGTCCGTCTGCTGTTGCAGCAAGCTCGTCGAGGTCGTACACCGGCCTGCCCTTCTCGCCACCGCGCAATTGGGCCGTCGTGATTGCCGAGGCGAGCCGGTGGTACCCCTCCTCCCTGCGCGCCAGAACAAGCAAGTGCGTGCCTTCTGGGTCGGGAATGCCGTTTTGCGGACCGCCGAGTCCGAGGGACAGTTCGGCACCAATGACAGTGCGCACGCCGAGCTCTGCCGCAGCCTCAGCCATGCGCACGATGCCGTAAAGCCCGTTGTGGTCGGTGATGGCGAGCGCGTGAAGACCCAAGCGGGCGGCCTCCTCTGTGAGTTTTTCTGGAGGGCTCGCTCCGTCGAGAAAACTGAAGGTCGAGTGCGCGTGCAGTTCGGCGTAGGCGGTCGTTGAGGTGGATGGGGGAGCCGCGGCGTCTGGTGTCGGGCGATACGGTGCGCGCTTCTGCGACCAAGCCGGGCTGTCACCACCGTCTGCGCCGGGCGGTGGGGACGAGCCAGGGCGCGCAGCATCCGTCAGGGCGCGCTCGAACTCGGACCACGAGACCGGGGGATTCGACCAGCCCATCGCTAGCCGCCGCAGCTTTCAGTTGCGCAGCTCTCAGTTGCACAGCTCTCAGTTGCGCAGGTTTCAGTTGCGCAGGTTTCAGTCATAGCGCGCCTCCGCCCACCAGCCGCCGGAGTCGAGCACCAAGAGCCAGGCGCAGCCCGTGGCATCCACCACTTGACATCGCCACGCTCGCGAGGCGTCCTCCGACCACCAGCGCTCGTTAATCGGCCAAGGACCTGCCCAAGCGGTAATGGCGCGCGACTCAGTACCCGAGGCCGAAAATACGCTCGGAGATCCTGACAGCGATCCGCGCTCGTTCACACTCACCGGCAGTCCGTCGGCCGAGAACACGTGAACCGGATGCCGCGTGCCGAACACCGTGCCGGGTAGCGGCGCCGGTAACTGGCCAGGCCACGGCTGTTTGGCTGAAGCGAGCTCGACGACCGGGTCACCCCAGGCTACAAAGCGCTGCCGCGCAGCAAGACTGCGCCCACCACCGATTGCCGGCACGAGCACCGCTCCGTGGCCGAGCATGCTCTGCACGCGCGAGAGTCCGTGATGGATACGTTCGTCAGGGCCGGAGCCCCACAGCCCGGTCTCGTGGTTGCCGATCGCATCGACGGACTCCGGGCTGATGCGCACTCGAGCGACACCGGAGCTCAGGCCGGAGCTGTCGGAGGCTCCCAACTGCCAGCGCACCCGGTCGACGACGTCTGCAGCCGTGAAAGAGCGCGGATGCGACCACACCCGTTCTGAGAAATCAGCCGAGCCAGAAAGACCAACAGCGTCAGCCGAGAGCTCGACACGAATGGCTGTGCCGACGAGTCGAGCAGCGGTGAGCGAGTCGATGAAGCGCTCTGCAGAGGTGCGAACGGCGAAGGCAACCTGGTCGACCCGGTCGAGCGCCGGTTCGAAATCGATGGTGACAGCCAACTCCAGCGGGGGAGTGCGCGGCGAAAAGACCGCGCTGTCGCTGCCACCGGCGAGGGCGTGCAGCCTGGCACCCTGAGTGCCGAATCGGGCGGCAACATCGGCGAGCGAGAGCGCCGCAAACCCGCCGAGGGTGGTGATGCCGAGTCGTCCGAGGAGGGTCACGAGCGCCGGGTCATCCAAGAGCGCGACCGGCAGTGGGGCGAGAAAGCTTGCGGACTCTCCGGCGGACACGATATGCACAGCGGTGCCAGCGCGAGCTCCGCCAACACTGCGAGCACCAGCACCAGCACCAGCCAGTCTCGCAGCCTGATCCGCCGTGAAGATCCCGTCGGCGATTCCCGCGCACGCACCGCCGGCCCCGAGTTCATCCATGCGCCTAATGAGCGTCAGCGCAGCAGCCCGCTCCCCGCCGTAGTAGTTCGCGGCGCCCCGCACGCGCACGGCGCAGACCCCTGGACGCACAATGTGCACCCCTGGCGTGAGTTCCTCGATGGCCGAAACGATCGGTTCGAATGCTCTCGCATCGAGCGCAGGATCATGGTCAAGCACAATCAGACCGGGGCAACGCGCTTGCGCCTCGCGCAACCGCAGGCCGCGAAGCACAGATTCGGCACGAGCGCTCGGGGATGCCGCAAAGACGAGGCCTTTGGCAATCAAGGCGAGCGGGGCATCCATCGGCACTCTGGAAGAACTGACCGCGGCGGAAGCCAGCGCCGCGGTAATCGGCCAGTCCGGCGACCACAACACGGCGACGCGCGGTGGCGCGCTCATCCCGCAGCCCGGTGCTGCTCGACCCGGTGCTGTTCAGCCAGTTGGAGGTCGTGTGATGGCACAGCACGCCCAACCCCCTGCGTGGCATCCGGCAACCACAGCCTGGCGCTGCGCGGCCGGCCTGCGGTCGCAGTCGTGACGGTCACGGTCACTTCCCGAGCGCTCAAATGACCGTGACCGGCGCCGATACCGTGCCACTGCGGTGCGGAGAGCGAAATCATTGCCTCGCTCTGCGGCCACGGCCCGAACACGAGCAGCGTTGCTCCGCGCTGCCGCAACCGCGCGGCGAGGCGCGCAAGACTCGAATCGCTCGCGCGCTTCGGCGGGCGCGTCACGACGACAGTCATGACGTCGGCGACCGCTGCGGTGACGGCGAGCCAGTCATCGCCGGGATGCGGAACGAGCACGAGCCGCTCCAGTTCGACCCCGAAGTGCGCCGCCGCTTCGACCCCGAACTCGGGGATGCCGATAACCGCGCACCATGAGCCGGCTTGCGACGGGGGAGCGAGCAGACTCATCAGGAGCATCGCAGAACGATCGAGCGAGTACACGGAGCCCTGCTTGAGCCCACCTCCGGGTAGCAGCGCCGCAATCGCCGGATGCGTCGGAATGGTTCGACTGTCAAGCTTGGTCGCCTGCATCTGGCGGATGCGAGACTGAAGCTCCTGCCCGCGATCGGCGCCCGCATCAGCGCCCGCGCCAAAGCCCGCATCGCGGGTCGCAGGAGCAGAGGAAGACACTCTCCCATGTTCGAACATATGTTCTATGGTGTCAACTGCCACGGACATCCGCTCGGCGTGTCTGAGAAAACAAGACATCTCGGTGCTGAGTGTCAGTGAGCTCCGGTAGCGTCATCTGGTGACATTCATCGAGGCTCGCGGCCTGACCAAGACATACACTCCACGAGGGGCCGAACCGGTGCATGCGCTCGACGGGCTCGACCTCGTCGTTCCGCAGGGCACGGTAACCGCACTGCTCGGCCCAAACGGTGCTGGCAAGACCACAACCGTCAAGGTGCTGACGACCCTGATCCGACCAGACTCTGGCACAGCAACGATCGACGGCATCAATGTCATCGAGCATCCGGAGCAGATCAGACCGATCATCGGCGTCTCCGGCCAATACGCCGCCGTCGATGAGAACCTCACCGGCTTCGAGAACCTCGACATGGTCGGCAGGCTCTATCATCTGGGCGCAAAACAGTCGCGCGCCAGAGCAACCGAGCTCATCGAACTCTTCGACCTCACCGAGGCGCAGAATCGTCCGGTCAAAGGATTTTCCGGCGGGATGCGACGGCGCATCGACCTCGCCGGCGCCCTCGTCACGCGCCCTCGCGTGCTGTTCCTCGACGAACCGACGACGGGCCTCGACCCGCGCTCCCGCCTCGGCATGTGGGACATCATCACGACTCTCGTTGGCGAGGGCACCACGGTGCTCCTCACCACCCAGTACCTCGAAGAAGCCGACCAACTCGCAGACAGCATCTCGGTCATCGACGACGGCAAAGTGATCGCCAAGGGCACCTCAGACGAACTCAAGGCTTCGATCGGTGGCCAACGAGTCGAACTCAGCCTGGTTTCGGCGGATGACTCGGCGGCCGCTCTCGAGGTAATGACGCGATTCGGCAGCTCAGAGCCAATCGTGACGGCCGACGGTAGAGGGCTGACTGTCAACGCTGAGGATGCACCTGAAGCGCTGCAACGGATTCTTGCGGAGTTCGGTTTTCGCGGCATCCGCCTCTTCGATGCTGGAATGCGCAGGCCGACGCTCGACGACGTGTTCTTACGATTGACCGGCCACATGGCGAGCGACGAAGAGGCTGCGTCTGCACCGAGCGGCGCAAAGACGAAAGATAAAGCGGGGAAGAAATGACAACGACACTCGAAGCACCGGAGCGGCAGGCGGTGAGCGCGCCGGGGGCCTCCCCGGTGATGAATTGGCTCAACGACGGCTGGATTACGACGAGGCGCAACCTCATCAAGATCAAGCGTGTGCCAGACATCCTCGTCTTCACGACGCTGCAGCCGATCATGTTCGTGTTGCTGTTTACCTACGTCTACGCCGGAGTGATCAACATTCCCGGTAGCACGTACACCGAATTCATCATGGCCGGCATCTTCGCCCAGACCGTAGTGTTCGGCTCGGTTTACTCCGGTTCTGCGATGGCGCAAGACCTCAAGGACGGCATCATCGACCGGTTCCGCACGCTGCCAATGAGCCCATCGGCGGTGCTCATTGGTCGCACCAACGGTGACTTGCTCATCAACGCGACTTCGATGGTGGTCATGATGACAACGGGCTTCATCGTTGGCTGGCGCGTCAGGTCGAGTCTGCTCGAAGGTCTCGCTGCCGTCGGACTGCTTCTGCTGTTTGCCTATGCGCTGTCATGGGTGATGGCGTTTCTGGGTATGAGTGTGCGCAGCCCAGAGGTCATCAACAATGCCTCGTTCCTGATTCTGTTCCCGCTCACGTTCATCTCGAATGCCTTCGTTCCGAGCGACACGCTGCCAGGGCCGCTGAGGGCCATCGCGGAGTTCAACCCGGTATCGGCGCTCGTGCTCGGTGCGAGGCAGCTCTTCGGGAATGTGCCGGCGCAAGCGCCACCCGAAACGGTGTGGACCCTGCAGAATCCGATCCTCACAGTGCTCATCGGTGTGGCGATTATGCTCGCGATCTTCGTGCCGCTGTCGATCCGCAAGTTCGAGAAGATCAGCACCCGCTGAGAAAGAGAAACGATCATGACCAAGAACTGGACCCCGCTGGCCGTCGCCTGGCTCGTGATCGCGATCGCTGGACTCGTCGGCACCTGGACGTTCAACGCTCTCGCGATCGTGCAAATGCGTGATTTCATCGGCGACGTGGTCAACAGCGGACCGGCGGTGTCCTCTCTCACCGTTGATCTGCTCGTCGTCGCGGTCGCAGGCTGCATTCTCATCGTCGTCGAAGCGCGACGGCTCGGCATGAAGCGGGCATGGCTGTACATCGTGCTGTCTGGAATCACGGCATTCGCCTTCACGTTCCCGCTGTTCCTAGCGATGCGCGAGCGGGCGATCACTGCGCGCGCAATCAGTGTTGACGCACCCAGTGTTGACGCACCCAGTGTTGACGCACCCGGTACCGGCGAAGTCGTGAGCGCCTAACCCCCGCGCGAACTGTTCGCGGTGCGCCCACGCACGACCCCAACGAACTCTCGAATCAGCGTTGCCAGCGGTTCGGGCTGCACATCTCTTGGCCACACCAGCGCGACGGTTGTTTCTTCAGCACCAGC
>JBBQLW010000094.1:0-6638 GCA_038328315.1 Actinomycetales bacterium | reverse complement strand
GCTCGCAGCGCTGCGGCAGCCGACGGACTGACCGGAGCCAGTTCTCCGGAGCCCGGCGATCGCGATATTGGTGTGGGTATGCGAAGGTCGCTAAGCTCCGAATATGAGCGACACTCCTCCAGAGTCGATGCCTGCCTCTGAGCCATCGGGCGTAACGCCGACTCAGTCAGCATCGATACTGCTACGAACCAAACGTGTTGGCGTCGCCTCGCTCATCGTCGGAATTCTCGCCATCCTTGGCGCCGCCATTCCGTTGGTGAACATCATTTCGGGCATCCTGGCTATCGCCGGTCTCATCTTGGGCATCATCAGCTTGACGCGTGCTGGCGCGCGAACAGGCCCGGCGATCGCAGGCACCGTTATCTCCAGCGTTGCTCTTGTGATCTCGATTATCACGACCGTCATTCTGTGGAACTATCAGTGCTGCCAGATTCAGCCGGCCGAGGAAGATCCGATCGCGATCGCCCAGATTGCGACCGCGTAGCGAGGGTCAAGGCCATGGAATGCGTCATCGTCGAGGGCGACGGGAGCCGGTGCTCCGGCGTCATCGATGATGGCGCCCCACTCGATCTGTGTGCGGCGCACTTGGCGGTGGCCCACGACTGGGTCGAGCGCGACGTTGGTGCGACCGAAGTCTTGCCGTCGCCGTGCATGGCCTGCGGCTCCAGGATCGGACTACGGTTTCCCTCGGGGTGGCTGTGCGCCGAGTGCGAATGGCGCGTCGGCGACATCCCTGACGCGGATGCCACGCTCATCCGCGTCGACGTCGTGTATTACTTGCGCTTTCGCGACAGAGTCAAAATCGGCACGACGGCGAATCCGCGCAGCAGGATCGCCGCCATCCTGCACGAGGAAGTGCTCGCCTTCGAGCGCGGCGACCGCCGCATCGAGCGGCGAAGGCACGCCGAGTTCTCCAAGCACCGCATCCCACGCAGCGAATGGTTCTACGCCCACGACGCGCTCACGGCCCACATCGCCGAGCTGCGCGCCGGGATCGACGACCCTTGGGCGCAGTACGAGAGGTGGCTGAGCCGCGAGATTGGGCTGCGAGGATAGCCCTCGGGAGCGCTGGCCGGGTACGCGCGGAGCTACTCGACGGGTTCGTGCACGGCGAGCGAGTCGAGCAGAGCGAGGAGGGCGCGCCCGTAGGCGTTCGCCGCGGCATCCGCCTCGAATTGTTGGCTTTCGCCGTCGATCACGACCTCGACGGTGAAACCGCTGGTGAGCGAGAGGAATGATGGGCCGAGTAGCGCACGCAACTGGTGCTCGTGCGGCAGCCAGAGGGCCTCGTCGACGGGGACCGAATCGAGCGCCCACTCGGTGGTTCCGTTGAAGCCGAGTTCGGTGCCGGTCGGAAAGTGGTGCGCTTCGACTGTCATGTCGCTCAACACGTAGATCTCTTCGTCGGCTTCAACGAGGTCGATGCGGAAGGCGTCTCCCGCCGCTGGGCGCCACTCGAGACCTGAGTCACGAAGCGCCCGAGCCAGCTCAGTGGAGATCAACTCGGTTGAGATCATCGGGCCATTATTGCGTGCCCGGCTGGGGGATCAGGCGAGCTCAGTCAGGCGAGTGCGGTCAGGCGAGTGCGGTTGCGCCGAACGCGAGCCCGAGCAGATACGTTGCTGCAGCGGCACCGAATCCGATCGCAAGCTGACGAAGCGCTCGCTTGACCGGGGATGCCCCGGACAGCAACCCGACGATGGCGCCTGTCGCCAGCAGGGCAAGGCCGACCAGCGTTGAGGCGATGACCACGGCGAGCGTCCCCGAAGCGCCAAACAGGAACGGCAATACCGGGATGACGGCGCCGGCGGCGAAGAAGCAGAAGCTTGAGATCGCTGCCGCCATCGCGCTGCCGACCGCCTCGTTCACCCGCGGCGATTCCGGTACACGTTGGGCGCGATCGAGGTGGAGCGAGTTGAGGCGGAGGAATCCAAGTGCTCCCGCAGCACGAGCATCCGCGGCATCCGGTGCCATGCCGCGCGCTCGGTACACCAAAGAAAGTTCGTTGGCGTTGACATCGAGATTGGCGAGCACCGATTGCGACTTCGGATCGGGCCTGGAGGCTTCAAGCAGTTCCAGCTGTGACCGGACCGAGACGTACTCCCCGGCGCCCATGGAGAGGGCGCCGGCAAGAAGACCAGCGATTCCGGTGAAGAGCACCGTCGAGGCTGGAAGACCCGTCGCGCTGATGCCGATCACGAGGGCGAGGTTTGATACCAGCCCGTCATTCGCACCGAACACGGCGGCGCGAAAGCTGCCTGCCAGTCGCAATCGGCCGCGAGTGGCAAGTCCACGCACGACTTCAGCGTGGATGCGCTCGTCCGCCGCCATGCGATCGGTTGCGTCACGGTCCGCAGAGTACGGTGACCGCGCCTCGGAGCGCTGCGCGAGCGCAAGTATGAAGACTGAGCCGAAGCGGCGGGCGAACCAACCGAGCAGCCGCGTTCGTGCGTCGAACGGGGTGGGTGCCGCCGCTGCCGGTCCGAGCAGATCGATCCAGTGCTGCTCGTGGCGACGTTCGGCCTCAGCGAGCGCGAGGAGAATCTCACGCTCCTCACCGGTGCGCCTCGCGGCGAGGTCGCGATAAACGGCTGCCTCAGCGCGCTCGTCGGCGAGGTACTTTCTCCAGCGTCGCTTCTGCGCACGGCTTGGCTCGGGCGCACTCGACTCAGGCTTACTCGACTCAGGCTTACTCGACCCAGCCGCAACCGACGACCCCGAAGCCATCATCGGCTGTACTCGATGCCCCACTTCGCCGTCCAAGTCTCCCCCGGTGTGACCCACTTCAGGTCGATCCCCGAGTTAAACGCATCGACCGGCGCGGTCATCGGCTCGATCGCGACGGCAAGGCGCGGGCCGGACGGGCTCGGGAACTCGCGGGTCGTGAAGACTTGGATCCAGCCGTGATGCTCATCTTGCCGGAGGCGCACCTCGCGGCCATCCGGCGCGCGTAGCACTGCCGAGACGCCGTCAGTCGTGCGCACGCCGCCCCAGCCGTCGTCGAGAAACAGGCCGCCGAGCCGGTGCGGCTCACGCAGGTCGAACCGGGTGCCATCGACCGGAACAATTGCCGTCGGGTTGAGCCGGTCATCCACATCGACATGGGTGTCGGCGTGCACCGTCAGGGTGAGCTCCGCAGGATCGACGTCGCCGATCGTGAGAAACGGGTGGGTTCCCAGTGCGACCGGGGCGGCCGCTGCCGAGAGATTCGTGACCTCGTGCGTGACCTCAAGGCCGTCATCAACGAGCTCGTAACGCACCGTCGTGTCGAGGTGAAAGGGGTACCCGTGCTGGGGAAAGACGATCGCACCGAGCGTCACCGAGCCCTCAGCGCGCTCAACGAGAGAGTACGGCGACCAGCGCAAGAGCCCGTGAATCGCGTTCGACCGGGCCGGCTCTGTGAGGTCGAGCTGTTGCGGCACACCCTCGAGCAACCAGACGCCGTTTCTGATGCGGTTGGGCCATGGCGCGAGCACAATGCCGCAGCCGAACGGCGGTACAACGTTCTCGGCGTAGGGCTGGGTGATGTCGACGCCGTCGATCGTGAACTGCCGGATGCCCGCAGCGACCTGCACGATGACGGCGCGGGCAGAGCCGCGGGTGATGACGTGCTGGATACCGGTCGGGGCTGGCGCGGCCGAGGCTGGCCCGGTCGGGATGGACCCGGTTGGCGCGGTCGTGGACGCGGTCATCGCTCCAGCCTATCCGCGAGGTTCGATATCGTAATGATCATGCACAGCGCGGCCCTCACCGGCGGAATCACCAAGCACGAGACCTCGATGGCCGATGGTCGTGATCTCATTTACTACGACGACGCCGACACCGCACTCGGCCCTGATCGGGCGGCGGATGCACGAACCCTCGACCCGCGGCCCGAGATGGCGACGATGCGCCAGGATCCTTTGACCGGCGAGTGGATCTCGATCGCGGCATCCAGGCAGAATCGGGTCTTTCTCCCGCCGGCCCACCAAGATCCGCTCGCCCCGGCGACGGCGGGCAACCCGTCAGAAGTGCCGAGCAACTACGACGTCGTCGTGTTTGAGAACCGCTCACCATCGTTCGGGCCCGGGCTCGGCGAGCTCGACCTCAGCGGACTCGGACTCGGGCGTACCGCGCCGTCGCACGGTCGCTGTGAGGTGGTGTGCTTCAGCCCCGCGACGGAAGGCTCCTTCGGCTCCCAGGCCCTCTCGCGTGCACGCACCGTGATCGAAGCCTGGGCCGATCGCACGAGCTACCTGAGTTCGCTGCCGGGCATCGCGCAGGTCTTTCCGTTCGAGAATCGGGGCGAGGCGATCGGGGTGACCCTGCATCACCCGCACGGGCAGATCTACAGCTACCCGTATGTGACGCCGCGTACTCAGCGACTGGCCGACTCGATCGCAAGCTTTGGCCCCGGACTGTTCGAGCAGATTCTGCAGTTCGAGACCGCCTCAGAGCGCATGGTTCTGCGCGGAGAGCACTGGAGCGCCTTTGTGCCGTTCGCCGCGCGCTGGCCGCTCGAAGTACACATGCTGCCACACCGTCACATCCCCGACCTTGCCGCCACCTCGGAGGCCGAGCGCGACGAACTCGCCGAGGTCTATCGGCTTCTGCTGCGTGGCATCGACGCGATCTACGACACCCCCACCCCGTACATTGCCGCGTGGCATCAGGCTCCGGTGACTGTCGCGCGCGACGATATTCGGCTCATGTTGCAAGTGACGAGCCCGCGTCGGGCCGAGTCGAAACTGAAATACCTCGCCGGCTCGGAAGCGGCAATGGGTGCCTGGATCGGCGACATCCCGCCAGAGCAGTCGGCCGAGCTCATTCGAGCCGGCATCTCGCGTGTGAAAGCGAACGACGCGTGAACGACATTCGAGACGATGTCGTCGCTGGCTTCGAGGCGCTCTACGGTTACACACCGGTTGGCGTGTGGTCAGCGCCCGGTCGCGTCAACCTGATCGGCGAGCACACCGACTACAACCTCGGATTCGTGTTGCCATTTGCGATCAATCGACGAACCGTGGTTGCCCTCGGCACTCGAGATGATCGTGTTATCCGGGTCGGCTCAGAGTTCGCCGACGAGGTCGCCGAGATCGCGCTCACCGAGCTGGCACCAGATCGCCTGAACGGATGGTCGGCCTATCCGCTCGGCGTGGCATGGGCGCTCGGCGAGCACGGCGCCGACCTTGCCGCCGTACCCGGCGTTGACCTCTACATCGAATCGACCGTACCGGTCGGGGCTGGTCTCTCCTCGTCCGCCGCGATCGAAAGTGCCGTGGCGGTCGCCCTCAACGAGGTCTGGCAATTGGGCTTCGATCGCCAAACGCTCGCCAAGGTCGGGCAACTCGCCGAGAACAAGGCGGTCGGCGCACCGACCGGCATCATGGATCAATCCGCTTCGCTGCTCTCGAGCGAGGACCATGCCGTCTTTCTTGACTGTCGGAGCCTTGAGGCAGAGCTGGTGCCGCTCGGGTTTGCCGAGGCCGGGCTCGAGCTGCTCATCATCGATACCGGCGTGAAGCACTCACACGCGACCGGGGGCTACGGCGAGCGGCGGGCGTCTTGCGAATTGGGCGCGAGCACCCTCGGGGTTGCTTCCCTGCGTGACCTCAGCGTCGACGATTTGCCGCGCGCCCGCGAAGCGCTCGACGAGCAAACCTTCCGTCGCGTGCGCCACGTGATCACCGAAAATCAGCGGGTACTCGACACGGTCGACCGTCTCGAAGCTGATGGCCCGCTCGCAATCGGTGAGTTGCTGGATGCCTCGCACGTCTCAATGCGGGATGACTTCGAGATCAGCATTCCCGAGCTCGATCTTGCGGTGGAGACAGCACAAGCGAACGGCGCGATCGGTGCGCGGATGACCGGCGGCGGTTTCGGCGGAGCAGCCATCGCCCTCGTTCCGGCCGAGGGCGTCTCGCGAATCCAGGTCGCCATCGATGGCGCGTTCGCCGAACACGGTTTCGGCCAACCGACGATGTTCACGGTCACCGCGGCGAATGGCGCAACGCGCGACCGGTAGTGCTGGCGGCTGGCGCAACCGGCTTGGACGCTGCTGACTGACTGACTGAGGACCTCGGGCGACCTAGCGCTCGAGGCGCTCGGCCGCGTCGACGACATTGCTCAAGAGCATCGCGCGGGTCATCGGGCCGACTCCGCCCGGAACAGGCGAGAGGTAGCCTGCCACCTCGGCGACTGTCGGGTCGACATCGCCGACCAGCCTCGCCTTGCCGGTTGTGGCGTCGACGACCCGAGTGATGCCGACGTCGAGTACGGCCGCGCCCGGCTTAATCCAGTCGGCCATCACGAGCCCGGCAACCCCAACGGCCGCGACCACGATGTCTGCGCGGCGCACGTGAGACGCCAAGTCTGCGGTGCGCGAGTGAGTGAGAGTGACCGTGGCATCCAACCCTTTGCGGGTCAGCAGCAAGCCGAGCGGACGGCCGACCGTAAGGCCGCGCCCGACCACCACGACGTGCGTTGCAGCGATTGGCACTCGGTAGCGCTGCAGCAGCTCGACGATGCCGGCCGGCGTGCACGGCAGCGGCGAATCGATCGGCCCGCCGACCCCGAGCACGAGCCGACCGAGGTTGATCGGGTGCAGGCCGTCGGCGTCCTTGTCTGGATCCATGAGTTCGAGCATGGCGTTCTCGTCG
>JBBQLW010000093.1:0-6655 GCA_038328315.1 Actinomycetales bacterium | reverse complement strand
CCAGCGCCGCAAAGTGCTTGAGCCGCAGCAACTCGATGCTGGGATGCTCCTTGTCGTAGCCGCGCGGCGCGGTCTTCAACGACGGGCCCGCCATAGCGAAACCTAGGCCGTTGAGGTCAGCCACGATGTCAGTGAGTTTTGCAGCGACGAGGGGCCGGGAATCGATCGCGGTGCGGGCCCGTGCGAGTTGATCACGAGTTGGACCGTAGAGACCGCCGCCGACCTCAAGCCCATCGAGCGTGAGGCTCAAATAGACACCACCGACGCTGCCCGCCCACATCGCTGCGGTGGTGCGATAGGGGTCTTTGTTGGCGCTGAAACGCACATCCCGATTAGGTCGCGTGATCTTGCCTGGCCCGAACTTTGACTCGGCCTCGGCGAGCAGATCTTCCATCGGCTGGCGAATGGTTGTCTCGTAGAGTCCGCGGTTTGCGTCGAAGAATGCCTTCGTATTGTCCTTCTCCAATCGCGCGAAGAAGTCGAGCACGTTGGGGGCGAATCCGTCAAACGTCATGAGTAGGACTCTATGGCCATGACTCTGTGCGGCCAGCGCGCCGCAGGACCAAAGTCCCTCGTACACCTATACCCGCGGGCGTACCGTCAAAACAGATCGCCACGGGGCCCTCGGGATGCCGCGGTCTTCGCGCGAAATCGAAAAGGAAAGGCCTCGAAGTGAAGATTGTCGTTGTCGGCGGAGTCGCCGCAGGAGCATCCGTCGCCGCCCGTGCGCGGCGTCTCGATGAGCAGGCCGAGATCATCGTTCTCGAGCGTAGTCACCATGTTTCGTTCGCGAACTGCGGCTTGCCGTACCACATCGGCGAGGTCATTGCCGATCGCGGGCGCCTGCTCCTCCAGACACCGCAGAGCCTCCGCGAGTCGCTCGAGATCGACGTGCGCGTCTCTCACGAGGTGCTGTCGATTGACCGGAATGACCGCACCGTCACGGTGCGTGAACTTGAGACCGGCCGCGAGTACGTCGAGAGCTACGACTCGCTTGCGCTGTGCACCGGGGCGGAAGCCGTGCGCCCACCGCTTCCGGGCATCGACCTGCCGGGCATCCACGTTCTGCGCAGCATCGGCGACATGGATGCGATCAAGGCCGAACTCGACGCCGCCCTCGCTGGCGTCGCCGGTGGCGAACGCACCGCCGTGCGCTGTGTCGTGATCGGCGCCGGCTACATCGGTCTCGAAATGGCCGAGAATCTTGCGCATCGGGGCGCGACCGTTGACGTCGTCGAGATGGCCGACCAGATACTGCCACCCATCGATCACGAGATCTCAGTGCCGGTCGAACGACACGTTCGCAGTCGCGGTGTCGCACTGCACCTCAATACGGCGGCGGCGGCATTCACCGCACGCGACGGTGGCGGCCTGACCGTGGAACTGACCAGTTCGACCTTCCTTGACGCCGACTTGGTCATCCTCTCGGCTGGGGTTCGCCCGTCGTCGCAGCTCGCACGCGATGCCGGCCTAGAAATCGGCGACCGCGGTGGAATCACCGTCGATACCCACATGCGCACCTCTGACCCGCACATCTGGGCGGCTGGGGACTCGGTGGAGACCCCGAATACGGTGCTTCCTGGATACTGGCTCGCTCCGTTGGCCGGTCCGGCCAACCGGGAAGCCCGCGTCGCTGCGGAAAACATCTGCGGACGAACGACCGAGTACACGTCAACCCAAGGCACCTCCATCGTCAAGGTCTTCGACATGGTCGCCGGTGGCACTGGAGCAACTGAGCGCCAGTTGAGCGCGGCCGGTGTCGACTTCCGGGCCGTGCATCTTCATCCTTCTGGGCATGCTGGTTACTATCCGGGCACGGCGATGATGCACATCAAACTGCTGTTCGCTCCCGACACGGGGAGGATTCTCGGTGCTCAGGCTGCCGGTTTCGACGGGGTAGACAAGCGCCTCGATGTCTTTGCCACGGCGCTCCGGGCTGGCCTCACCGTCTGGGATCTCGAAGAACTCGAGCTCGCATACGCGCCGCCGTTCGGATCCGCGAAGGACCCCGTGAACATGGCGGGCTTCGTTGCAAGCAATGTGCTGCTTGGCGACATCGTGCTCTGGTACGCACAGGATTACCCGCACGCCCTTGACGGTGCCCGCATCATCGACGTGCGCACGCCAGAGGAGTTCTCGGTGTGGCACATTCCAGGTGCGGACAACGTGCCACTCGGCACGATCCGAAGTGTGAGCGAGAGCTGGGACCGCGCGGTGCCGCTGCGCCTCTACTGCTCGGTCGGGTTCCGCAGCTACCTCGCACTGCGCTCACTCGTGCAGCGTAGCTTTACCGACGTCGCCACCCTCTCGGGCGGATCAGAGACCTTCCGTGCGTGGCATGAACTTGCCCCGGACAACGAAGAACCGACGGCGGCCGTTACCGCATACGCGGAAGGAGCCGGGGTCGTTGCCGCGGCATCCAAACTCACGATGCTCGCGCAAGGAAGCGGGGTCTCCGTCGACCTCGACTGCTCGGGTCTTGCATGCCCCGGCCCGATCATGAAGCTCGCGGACACGATGAAGACGATGAGTCCCGGCGACGACATTGTGGTGCACGTGTCGGACCCAGGGTTTGCGCTCGACGCTCCTGCTTGGGCGCATCGCAACGGGCACGAGCTGCTGTCGATCACTCCGGAAGGCCCCGGTTACGTCGCGACGATGCGCAAGGGCGGCGGCCTCACGGCCACCGCGGGCGTCGGCACGGTCGCAGCTCCCGCGCACCCGAAGGTCTCGTTCGTGATCTTCGATGGCGACCTCGACAAGCTGATTGCCGCCTTTATCATCGCTAACGGGGCGCTCGCGATGGGCGAGGAGGTGTCGATGTTCTTCACCTTCTGGGGCCTCAACGCCCTGCGCCGGTCGCATCCGCCGCAGCGCACGCACTCGATTCTCGACAGAATGTTCGGCGCGATGATGCCACGGGGGGCTGAGAAGCTCACCCTCTCCCAGATGCACATGATGGGCGCTGGCACCGCGATGATCAAGGGCGTCATGAAGAAGAACGGCGTGCATTCGCTCCCCGAACTCATCTCCGCCGCTCAGGCCGGCGGTGCTCGCATCATCGGATGCACGATGACCATGGATCTGCTCGGCATCGCGGCATCCGACCTCATCGACAATGTCGAACTCGGCGGCGTCGCGACCTTCCTTGGCGAAGCGGCTGATTCGACAACGACGCTCTTCATTTAGACGCTGGGTGCCGGGCACCCGCCCGACGCCGCCATGCCGATGTCGCCGAACGTGCCCGACCTCGCACTGGGCCAAGCGCAGGCTGCACACCGCATTCATCTATAGGGCGAAGGCGCTACCGGTCTGGTACCTCATTGCGGAAGAGCCTCACTCATCGCAATCCCCTAAAAGAGCCAAGACCCCACGGACGACGCTAAATCACTCCTCAACAACGCACCGCTCTGCGATCGCCGATTCCGGGGCGCACTACAGCAGGCTCGGAATCTTCTGCTCCGCGGCGACGTTCGCGCGACGGAACGCAAATGTGACGAACGTAGCGACGATGACGATGAACAGCGAGTAGAGCGCCGGCACGATCAAGATCAGCCCGATATCCGGGTTGCCACTGAACGTGAGCAGTACGATCGCGATCGCGAGAGGGCCGTTCTGAATGCCCGTCTCTAGCGCAATCGTGCGGGCGTTCATCGGGTGTAGTCGGATGGCGCGCGAGATCGCATAGGCGATCGCAATGCCGACGAGCCCGAGACCGATCGCCACAACGTACGTCTGCCACGGCGTGGCGGTCAGCAGCCCCCAGTTGCGGGGCACCCAGGTTGCCATCAGAAATACGATGAAGAAGAGTCCAAAGAAGCCGCCCATGAGCTCCATGACAGCCCCGACGTTCGCGCTGTAACGCCGCAGGAGCATGCCGAGCACGACCGGCACAAGCAGAATGACCAGCGTCACGACGATATTCGTGATCGGTATCTGGATCGGCGAGTCGGCATCAAAGATCAGTGATCCGTAGAACGCGAGCAAGAGCGGCGTCATAAGGATCGCCCACAGGGTTGAGTTGGTCGTCATCATGACGCTCAGGGCGAGGTTGCCTTTAGAGAAATAGGTGAAGATGTTCGATGTCGTTCCCGCCGGAACACAGCCCATGAGCAGCGCACCCAGCGCGACAGGGATCGCGTACTCCCTCGGCAACTGGAACAGCACCGTGACGATGAGAATGTATGCCAGCAGCGGCATGATGCCGAATTGGGTCACGAAGCCGATGATCAGTCCGTACGGCCGGCGCGCGGCCAATCGGAAGTCTCGCGGAGTCAGCCCCGCGCCGAGCCCAAACATGATGACGAACACCAGTCCGACGAGCAGATTCTGCTCAAACGGTGTCACGACGTCTTGTTCGTTAACGGTCACGGTGGTCTGAGCCAACAGGCTGAGTGAGGCGGCGATCATGAGAGTTCCCTTCCTTGCGTCTCGATGCTTGCTGTCGATGACGTGACTGCGGTTGCGCGCAACTCACGGCGAAGGATCTTGCCGATCGGACTTTTCGGGAGTTCATCGACGAATCGCACCGACTTCGGTACCTTGTACGCCGCGAGGGCTTCCCGGCAGTGTGCGATCACCGCTGCCTCGGTCGGTGGTGTCTGCGGCGCAACTACGTAGGCACGCACACTCTCTCCGCCCATGTCGTCTGGAACACCGACCACCCCGACCTCAAGCACACCAGGCATCGAAGCAATGCGCTCCTCCACCTCGTTGGGGTATACGTTGAAGCCGCTCACAAGGATCATGTCCTTCTTGCGGTCGACGATGGTGAAGTACCCGTCGGCATCCATCTGAGCAATGTCGCCGGTGTGCAGCCAGCCATCCTTGAGGGTTAAGGCCGACTCGTCTGGCCGTTGCCAGTAGCCGATCATGATTTGCGGCCCGCGCGCGACGACCTCGCCGGCCTCGCCAACGGCAACGGGTTTGCCGGCCTCGTCGACGCACCGCAGATCGGTCGATGGCACCGGGATGCCAATAGTTCCGTCTTTCCCGGTGCCCCCGAGCGGATTGAAGGTGAGAACCGGTGAGGACTCGGTGAGTCCGTAGCCTTCAACGATGGGCGTGCCGGTCATTTCGCGCCAGCGGGAGGCCACTGACTCGTGCAGCGCCATTCCGCCTGCTGCGGAGGCGCGCAAGTGCCTTGGTGGGCTATCGACGAACCAGCGCTCGTTCATCAGAGCGTTGAACAGGGTATTGACGCCGGTCAGCCAAGTGATCCGGTAATTCTCGAAGGCGCGCTTGAGGTTGTTCGGTGGGCGCGGCGACGGCACGAGGATGTTCCGGGCACCAAGGTGGAAGAAGCCGAGCAGATTCACTGTGAACGCGAAGATGTGGTAGAGCGGCAGGGCCGTTAGTACGACCTCGGCCCCTGGCCGCATGAAGCTGCCGCACATCGAAATCATTTGTAACGTGTTGGCGACAAGGTTGCCGTGCGAGAGCATCGCGCCCTTCGAGACGCCCGTCGTGCCGCCAGTGTATTGCAGTGCCGCTACGGTCTCAGGCCCGACGCCCTCGAGGTAGCGCTCAGCAGCGCTGGCGCTCTTGCGCCCACGACCGGCGGCAAGCGCAGCCTGCAGGCCGGTGTGCTCAACCGTGATGGCCGGAAGCGAACGGCTCCAGACACGTTGCACGCCACGGATGACTCCTGCGATCACGGGCGGGAAGAACTCGGCGATGCGCACGGTCACGACGGTCTCGATCGCGGTGGCTGCCTTCACTTCAGGCACCCGGTCAGCAAACATGTCGATGACGACCAGCACGCGGGCCCCTGAATCGGAGAACTGGTGAGTCATCTCTGGTGCGGTGTAGAGCGGGTTGGTGTTGACGAGCACGCAGCCCGCCTTGAACACGCCGAATGCGACGACGGGGTAGCTGAGGCAGTTGGGCATCTGCACTGCGACGCGCTCCCCTGCTGCAAGACCGACAACTTCACGAAGGTAGGCGGCGAAGTCGTCAGAAAGCGAGTCGATCTGCTTGTAGGTCAGCGACCCGTTCATGCCGTTCGGCATGCACTGCGTGAAGGCGATCGTGTCTGCGTACGTGCTCGCCGCGTTCGCGAGCAGAGCGGGAAGGTGCGGGAAGGGGATATCGCCCACTTCGTGCGCGACATCGCTCGGGTAGTGGGCCAGCCATGGGCGTTCGCTCATCGTCGATCTTTCGCCAGAAGGGTCACCGCCGGCGGGATGCCGGCGCTGGTATCTCGCAGTCAGCATATCGCGAGCGCCGGGGGTGTGCAGTTCCGAGTAGATAGGCTGAGTTCATGAAGATTCTTGGTCTTGTCTCCAAAGCTGGGCAGTGGGTGCTGCTCGGTATGGGATCAATCGTCTTGGGCACCGGCGTCGTTCTCGTTGCGAGTCTGGCGTACCCGCCGCTCTTGGCTGCCTTCGCTCGCTAGAGCTGCTCCGCCGCGAACGTGTCGCACGCATTCGGACCGCCATCGAATCCGGTAGTGAACCAGCGCTGGCGCATCTCACTTGACCCGTGGGTCCACGTCTCGGGGGTGACCTGACCTTGCGTTGCCTCCTGGATGCTGTCGTCACCGACCGCGGATGCGGCGCTGAGGGCATCCGCGATCTGTTGCTCGGTGACCGGCTCGAGGAACGTCACACCCTGATCGTCTGTGATGGTTGACGCGGCCCCGACCCACGCGCCG
>JBBQLW010000092.1:0-6672 GCA_038328315.1 Actinomycetales bacterium | reverse complement strand
ACTGCCTTGGCCCTACCCGTGCTCATTCTCGTCTTCGCCTCCCTGAGCGGAGCGCACTTCAATCCGGTGGTGTCTCTCGTCGATGCTGGTCTCGGTGGGCGTTCTTGGCGAGAAATCGCTGGCTATATTCCAGCTCAGATTCTCGGATGCATCGGCGGCGCCATTCTCGCCAACCTTATGTTCGACGCCCCGGCCGTCTCGTGGAGTACAAGCGACCGGCTCACGCCCGCCCACTTTCTTGCCGAGATTGTCGCGACCGCCGGTCTCGTGCTGGTGATCTTCGCACTTGCCAGAAGCGGTCGCCATGCCGCAATAGCTCCCGCCGTCGGCGCGTACATCGGTGCCGCGTACTTCTTTACGAGCTCGACTAGCTTTGCCAACCCGGCGATCACGATCGGACGGATGTTCAGTGACAGCTTCGCCGGCATCGCTCCGACCTCGGCTCCGGGCTTCATCGCAGCCCAACTGATTGGCGGTGCAGTCGGTTTCGTTCTCGTGCGTTGGCTCTACCCCGTTCAACTCGCGCCAGCTCAGCCCTGAGGCGCCACGCCGTCGCCGGAAGCCGCCACTCCGATAAGGCGCGTCGCAGTCTGCTCGTCGAGCACAAGATGGGTGATGACTCCCGCACGCAACGCGGCGAGCAGCGGGATCACTTTCGCATCTCCCGCGACTGCGCACACGCGACGATTGATGCGACGAAGCTCAGCCGGTGTCGGCCCGGTTGCACGTTCGTTCAGCGACAGGTCCTCGTAGGTGCCGTCGGCGCGCAGAAACACCGTGCAGACGTCACCGACCACACCTTCTTTTTCGAGCGTAGTGATGTCCTCCCACTCCAAGTACCCGGCCGAATAGACGTGGCTCGGCACCTCACCGGCCACCGTCCCGATCGAGAACAGCGCGATATCGGCACGCCGTTGCACTTCGAGCACTCGCGCGATGGATCGCTCCCGCCACATGGCGTTGCGCGTCTCGGCGTAGTCAAAGAAGGCGGGCACCGGGAACAAGTGAACCTGGGCGTCGAACGCGTCACCGAAGCGCGAGATCAAGCTGCCGACGTACTGCACTCCCGTGGTGCGATTGTTCGCCGCTCCGTTCAACTGAACGATCGCGCTGCCACGGGTTGGCTTGCGGCTGAGATGCTGGGAGATCGCGGAGAGCGTCGTGCCCCACGCCACGCCGAGCACCATCCCAGAGTCGAACCAGCCGCTCACGAGCCGCGCCGTGGTCATTGCTACCTGCTCGAGCCGCTCGCCAATGCCGGCCGAGTCCGAGATCGGCACCACGTAGGTTTCGATACCGAACCGTTCGGAGATCTCGTGACTCACGCCCGACACCCTCGCGAGGCTAGGGCGCAACGAGATCTCGACGAGGCCGGTGGCACGCGCGTTCTTGAGAAGTCGCGAGACGCTGGAGCGCGACATGTGAAGATGGCTGGCGATCGCATCCATCTTGATGTCCTGCAAGTAATACATCGAGGATGCCGCGAGCATGGCTTCTTCGCGATCCACGGTCCCTCTTTCCTGGGCATGAGCAAGCAACATGCTGGAGGCTGCTGCACGTTCGTGCACATTGCTTGCTCAGTTTGCCACATAGGGCTTCGATGGCAATACGCTGCTGAGCGAGAGCTCTCACACTTCAACTCACGGCAGGAATTCGCATGACAGACAGTCGCCCGACAGACAGTCGCCTCACAGCAGAGTCGCGCAGCATCGCGCTCCAACGGTTGACCGAGTCAACTCAGCCGGGCAAGCAGCTCGACGTGCTCGTGATCGGTGGTGGCATCACAGGCGCTGGGGTGGCACTCGACGCCGTCACTCGCGGACTGTCGACGGCGGTCGTCGAAGCGCAGGATTGGGGTGCTGGAACCTCGAGCCGTTCGAGCAAGCTCGTGCACGGGGGACTGCGCTACCTGCAGATGCTCGACTTCAAACTCGTGCGCGAAGCGCTCACGGAACGTGATCTGCTTCTCAAAACCATCGCGCCGCACCTGGTGCGCCCGATACCGTTCCTCTACCCACTGCGTCACCGAGTGTGGGAACGTGCGTTTATCGGTGCTGGCATCCTGCTCTATGACACGCTTGCCAGTCTCAGCAGCGGCAAGCGTTCCGTTCCGTGGCACCGCCACCTCAGCCGTAGCCAGGTGCTGCGGGCTTTTCCCGGGCTCGCGCCCACGGCGGCCGTCGGGGCCATCGAGTACTGGGATGCCAACGTCGACGATGCCCGTCTTGTTGTCACTGCCATCCGCACCGCTCAGGAAGCCGGGGCCCTCGCGGCGGCCCGCACCCAGGTTGTCGAAATCACCAAAGACGCCAGCGGAACTGTTGACGGCGCCGTACTCGTCGATCTCGAAACCGGCACGACGTTTCCTGTAAAGGCGCGCTCGGTCATCAGCTCCACCGGCGTGTGGACCGAAGAGTCTCAGGCTTTGGCGGGGGATACCGGCGGCTTGCGGGTTCTTGCGTCAAAAGGCATCCACATCGTGGTGTCGCGCGACGCCATCGCCGGCGAGCCTGGGCTGATTCTGCAGACCGATAAGAGTGTGCTGTTCGTCATCCCGTGGTCGCGCTACTGGGTCATCGGCACGACAGACACCCCGTGGAACGAAGATCTGTTGAACCCGACAGCGACCGCGGCCGATATCGACTACGTGCTCGGCCAGGCGAACTCTGTGCTGGCAACGCGACTGAAGCGGTCGGATGTCATCGGTACTTGGGCGGGATTGCGTCCCCTCCTGCAGCCCGGGACCAAAGCCGGCACCACCTCCGCCAAGGTCTCCCGCGAGCACACCGTCGCCTCGCCGGTGCCCGGACTCACCGTCATCGCTGGCGGCAAATTGACGACCTATCGCGTGATGGGTAAGGACGCCGTGAACTTCGCACTCGGCGACGAAGCGCGGCTGCGCCCGTCGGTCACGGCAACGCTTCCGCTCGTCGGGGCCCACGATGCGCAGGCGGCTGCGGCCGAGCTCGGGGTGCAGGCCAATCGCTTCGGCTGGGATGCTCGGCTCACCGACCACCTCATGCATCGTTACGGCGCGAACGTGCGCGACATCGTGGCGATGTGCGAGTCGGACCCCGCCATGGCGCAGGTGGTGGACGGCGCCGGGGCCTACCTCCGTGCCGAAGTGCTCTACGCGATCACCCACGAGGGCGCGCTGCACCTTGACGACATCATGATGCGCCGCACTCGCATCGTCTACGAGTTCGTCAATGAGGGGGCAGCGGCACTCGACGAGATCGCGGCGATCGCGGCATCCGCCCTCGAGTGGACCCCAGAGCAGACCGCCCACGAGACGGCGGTGTATCGCACGCGTTCCGAAGCGGAGGCGCTGGCCGCGCTGCAGCCAGACGATGCGGCGGCAGCAGAGATTCGCGAAGCTGTTGACGAGATCGTGCCGTGGCGCAATCCGGAAAGCCTCAGCAAGCGCTAGTCAACGCGTGCGCGGATCGAGTCGACGGATCGACGTAGGAAAATGTACAGCGAACTCTCTCCTCGTACATTTGAGTATCAAGACGTACACTAGAGGAATGTCGATTGCCGACCCTCTCAGCGTTTCAGACGCCCGCGATCAGCTCGCCTCGATAATCAACCGTGCTCGAGCCAGCCACGAACCCGTATTCTTGTCCCGGCGAGGCCAGCGAGTTGCTGCCGTCATCGATGCGGATGACCTCGAGCGCCTTATCGAGTTGGCCGAGGACATGACCGATATTCGTGCAGCCGAGGAATCGCGCGAAGAGATGCGTCGCACGAAGGCGGAACCGACGCCGTGGGATCAGGTCAAGGCGGATCTTGGCCTCGCATGACCTATTTGGTACGGATCGCACCAGCCGCTGAACGACAGCTTCGCAGGTTCGATCCGCAAGTTCGACGCAGAGTCCAAGCCGCGATCGACCTCCTCGCGTCGAATCCACGGCCGCCAAAAGCGATTCAGCTAGTCGGAGGTGCCGGTGAATGGCGAGTGCGAACGGGGGACTACCGGATCATCTACGACATTCAAGATGATCATCTGATCGTCCTAGTTCTCCGAGTCGGCCATCGTCGCGACATCTACGGAGTCCGGTAATGGCTCGCACGCTCGTCACGGGCATGTCGGGTGCCGGCAAATCGACGCTACTTGCCGAGCTGGCTCGACGAGGTCACCAGACTGTCGACACTGATTATGGTGGCTGGATGACGCCGAGTGGCATGTGGGACGAGAATCGCATGTCGGCCTTGCTCGAACACGAGCGCCGCGTGTTTGTTTCCGGCACCGTCGAGAATCAGGGCCGCTGCTCCGACGAGGCGCAAGTCTTGAACTGGACGGACGGCGGCCGATTGCCGAATTGGCCGATGCGATAGAGGAGTTGCTTGCAGACCCACCGGACTAGTTGTTTTCGACTAAGTCCCGACTGCTCGCGCCTGTCCCACCGGTGATACACCCACGTCATGGACGCTGTCTGTGTGCGGGAGCTTCGTAACCACGGTGGCGAGGTGCTGAACCGTGTTACCGGTGGCGAATCGCTGATCGTCACGCGTGACGGTGCAGAAGTTGCCGAGCTCCGTCCATTGCGGCGCCGTGCCGTGCCCATCGCGGAACTTGTTGCCCGTCGTGCAACGCTGCCGCCGATCGACGGTGCGAGTTTGCGCAGTGACATCGACTCGATCCTGGATCCGATCCTGTGAAGCCCTCGTCGCCGGCAGGCCTGCTCGACACTTCGACGCTCATTCTCCTCGGCCGGCTTGCGCCTTCTGCGCCCCTCCCTGCAGTGGCGTTCATCAGTGCAATCACACTTGCCGAGTGATCGGTCGGGCCTCTGGTTGCGAGTACCGACGAGGTAAGGGCCGCACGCCAAGCGCATCTTCAGCAGGCCGAGGCCGATTTCGAGGACAACGGAGAGCTCGTTGTCATCGAGGTGCCCCACCCGGACCGCGGCTGACAGACCGGCCGTCATCGGTGCGGGTAGCTAGTTCCTTCATCAAGTGGGCCTCGCCCCATTTGTCTCGACGCGAAGATAGTGATACTATCCGAGAGTGAAGATATCCGAATTGGCCAGGCGAGCGAACATCCGCTTGTCTGCTGTCAAGTTCTATCAGCGCGAGGGGTTGCTGCCAGAGGGGGTGCGATCGGCTCCCAATCAAGTCGAGTACGGCGAGACACATGTGAAACGTGTGCGCCTCATCAGGGCTTTGCTCGAAACAGGAGGGTTGTCCATTGCCGCAACGAAAGAAGTCCTGCGAGCGGTGGGCACCGACGGGATCTCGATGGCCGACACGTTCAGCGTGGCCCAGCAGGCGATGAGTACGCCGCGAACGGCGGCATCCGTCCCGAGTTCCGAGTCCCGCGATCGCGTGGTCAAACTCGCGCAATCGCAGGGGTGGAACTTCTTCCTTGAAAACCCCGGGATCGACGCGGCGGCGCGCGCACTCGACGGGCTACGAGCGATCAACTTCACCCTGACTGACGACTACCTGACCGCCTATGCATCGGCCGCGTCGACGGCGGCGGCCGCGGACCTCCAAGCGCTCACGGCACTGTCCGACCCTGACGAGCTGACAGAGCTCATGGTTGTCGGAAGCATTCTCGGCGATCCGCTCTTTGCTGGACTGCGACGCATCGCCCACGAGAACTCCACGCACCACCTCTTCCCCACCAAACCGAAAAGAGACCAATCATGACCACCACCCGCACCCACGTCATCCTCGGCGGCAACGGCATCACCGGACGCGAAACTGCTCAAGCACTGGTCTCGCGCAGCGAGACCGTCGCATCCTTCGGCCGACGCCCGTCAACCGTCGCAGGTGTGCGGTCCATTATTGGCGACCTCCTCAACGCGTCGGACGTGTCCGGCGCACTGACTGGTGCGGACGTCGCGTATCTCACCGTCGGTATTACCTACTCGACCCGCGCGTGGGCTCAGCAATGGCCGGTCATCCTTGGCAACAGTATCGACGCTGCGATCGCCAACAATACGCACCTCATCTACCTCGACAACGTCTACGCCTACGGCCAGGTCGACGGGCCGATGACCGAGCACAGTCCGATCAGCCCGGACAGCAAGAAGGGGCAGATCCGAGCCGATGCGCTCGGCACTCTTGCGACCGCCGCGTCGGCACGCGGGCTCGAATACACCGTCGCCCGCAGTGCCGACTTCTATGGCCCCGGCGCAACGACAAGCGTGTTCAATTCGTTCGCCATCGACAAGATTGCTGACGGCAAAGTTGCGACGTGGCTGTACGACGTCGACCAACCGCACTCTCTTACCTACACGCCCGACATTGGCAACGCACTTGCGATCCTCGGCACAACCTCCCGCGGGAACGGCGAAGTCTGGCACCTGCCGACGAGCCCCGCACTTACCGGCCGCGAGTACATCCGGCTCGCTACCGGCACGGATGCCCAGCCCAAAGTCATGACCAAAAGCGCGATGCGAATCGGCGGACTCTTCATCCAGGCTGCCCGCGAATCCCTCGAACTGAGCTACCAGAACACCGAGGCCTACCTGTTCGATTCCTCGGCGTTCGAAGAAAAATTCGGCGTTGAGCCAACACCCGTCGCGGTCGGCATCGCAGAATCTCTCGCCGCCGCGCGAAGCTCAGTCACCACCCACCGCTCGCGGGAATGATTGCGGTCAGCACGTCGTTCACCATTTCAATACAGACGCATTGATCTCGAGAGGCGCGGCAGCAAATGAG
>JBBQLW010000091.1:0-6744 GCA_038328315.1 Actinomycetales bacterium | reverse complement strand
GAGATTCCCGACCTGCGCGGTGGCTTTAGTCACCTGATTGCCGCGCTCACAGCCGAGGGCCAGTCGACGGTGACGAACGTCGGCATCATCGCGCGTGGCTACGAGCACTTCATCGACAAGCTCCGGCTGCTCGGCGCCGATTTTACGTACGAGGGCTAGCGCGGCCGTGTCGGCTCGCGCCACGCTCAAGGGAGCTTCCCGCCGGTGGTAGCTTTCTCGCTATGAAGTCCGAGAAGAAGTTCATCTTCCGCTTCATCGCATCGTGGCTTATCCCACTCATGAACGTTCTCGGCCGCTACCGTTACGAGGGTAGCGAGAACGTGCCGAAGAGCGGGGCGTTCGTGTTGGCCCCGAACCACTACAGCAACCTCGATCCGCTCGTCATCGGGGTCGCGGTCTACAAGCACGACCGGGTGCCGCGTTTTCTCGGCAAGGCTTCGCTGTTTAGCAAGCCGGTGATCGGCTGGCTGCTGAGAAAAGCGGAGCAGATTCCGGTCGAACGCACCGGGTCGAGCCGCACCCACGCTCCACTCACGATGGCGAGAAAGGTCGTCGCCGAGGGGTATGCGGTGGTCATCTATCCGGAGGGGACGCTGACCCGCCAACCGGATTACTGGCCGATGCGTGGCAAGTACGGCGCGGTGCGCACGGCGCTCGAAGCGGGCATCCCGTTGATTCCTGCCGCCAGCTGGGGCGTGCAAGAAATTCTTCCGCGCTATTCGAGCAAACTGAGTCTGTTCCCGCGCAAGAACGTGACCGTGCGTTTCGGTGAGCCGGTGGATTTGAGCGACTTCGTTGGCAGACCACTCGACAGGGACGTGCTGGTGAAGGCGACCGAGCGACTGATGGATGCCATCACTGCCGAACTCGTCGTGTTGCGTGGTGAACCCGCACCGGCTGACCGCTGGGATCCGGCCGCGCACGGCCAGAGCGAGGCTGGTCGCTTTTGATTGACGTGCGGCCTCACTCACCTGAATCCGCGCGGCGGCGAGTCGCTGTGCTGGGTGCCGGTTCGTGGGGCACCACCTTCGCGAAGGTGCTTGCCGACGGCGGTTCAAGCGTCGCTCTGTGGGCTCGGCGTCCAGAACTCGCGCGCGAGATCTCGCAATCGAAGCGCAACAGCGACTACTTGCCCGGCATCAACCTGCCGCGCTCGCTGTGGGCGAGTTCTCGCCTGCCAGAAGTGCTCGACGGCGCCGAGCAGGTGTATTTGTCAGTGCCCTCGCAGTCGCTGCGCGAGAACCTGCGCATCGTGCGCGAACTCATGCCGGCCGACGCGATCATCGTCTCGCTCATGAAGGGTGTCGAGAAGTCAACCGGGGTACGCATGAGCGAGGTTATTCGGGCCGAACTCGGGGTCGCCGGGGATCGCATCGCCGTGGCATCCGGTCCCAATCTGGCGCTCGAAATCGCGAAAGAGCAACCGACGGCCGCGGTCGTGTCGAGCGAGAGTCTCGACACCGCAAACCTGATTGCGACGACGGCGACGAATCCGTACTTTCGGTCTTTCGTGAACACGGATGTGATCGGTACCGAATTCGGGGGAGTGCTGAAGAACCTCATCGCGGTCGCGATCGGCATCGTCGACGGGGTCGGCTACGGCGAGAACACGAAAGCCTCCATCATCACGCGCGGGCTCGTTGAGATGACCGACTTCGCGGTGGCGTACGGCGGCAAGGCCGAGACGCTTGCCGGCCTTGCCGGCCTTGGCGATCTCATCGCGACCTGCGAATCGCCGCTCAGCCGCAACAACACAGCGGGGCGGCTGCTCGGGCAGGGTTACAGCTACAGCGAGGTCATCAAGCAGATGAACCAGACCGCCGAGGGACTCTCGTCCGTTGCACCGGTGCTCGAACTCGCGCTCGCCAAGGGTGTCGACATGCCCATTGTGACCCAGGTTGCGGCGGTGCTCGCTGGCACGCTGGCGCCGCGCGACCTCGCGCCGCACCTGACCACGAGCGACATTCCCGAGGGGGAGTAGTGGGTACCGTGCAACGTGCGAGCAAAACTGTTGTCGCCCTGATTTTCGGCGGTCGATCATCGGAGCACAGCATCAGTTGTTCGACCGCGAGTGGCGTCATGTCGGCGATCGACCCCGAGAAGTACACCGTGATCCCGATCGGCATCACTCGCGACGGCGCCTTCACCCTGCAACCGGCAGATCCGGCCCTCTTCGCTATGAACCCAGCCGCGATGCCAGAGGTGGTCGATAACGGCACTCGCGTGCACTGGCCAGAATCGGCTGTCACTCGCGAAATCACCGTGACGGATGCCGCTGGCACAACTCGCTCGCTCGGCTCTGTCGACGTCGCCTTCCCGATCCTGCACGGGCCGTTCGGCGAGGACGGTACCGTGCAAGGGCTCTTGGAGCTCACGGGCCTGCCGTACGTCGGGAGCGGGGTGCTCGCCTCTGCGCTTGGCATGGACAAGCACTTTGCCAAGACCGTGCTTCAAGCGGCAGGGGTCGCGGTCGCCCCGTGGGTGCGCGTGACGGCTGACGGCTGGCGCGACAATAGCGAGTTGTGGCGGGAGAAATCCCGCGGCCTCGGGCTGCCGGTCTTCGTCAAGCCAGCAAGAGCCGGTTCCTCGGTCGGCGTGTCCAAAGTCGCTGAGTGGTCTGACCTTGATAGCGCGCTCGACGTGGCGTTTGCCGAGGACAGCGCCGCACTCATCGAGACCGCCATCGTCGGGCGGGAGATCGAAGTCGGGGTCATCTCTGGCCGCAATGGCGCGCCACCACGGGTGAGCCTCGCCGGCGAGATCATCGTGACCGGGCGCGAGTTCTACGACTACGCCGCAAAGTATCTCGACGACTCAGCTGCCTCCCTGGTGTGCCCGACCGAGTTGAGCGACGCTGAGCTGCTTGAGTTGCAGTCTCTCGCTGCTCGCGCGTTCGAGGCGATTGGGGCATCCGGTCTCGCTCGCGTCGACTTCTTCTTTACCGGAAGCCAGTTCATCGTCAACGAGCTGAACACCATGCCTGGCTTCACGCCGATCTCGATGTTTCCCAAGTGCTGGCAAGCGAGCGGCATGTCCTACGCTGATCTCATCGACGAGCTGATTCAGTTAGGCCTCGAGACCGTCCGCTGACATTCATTTTCGCCCGAAGAGAGAATCCACTATCCAGGTTCACACTCAGCCACGACGCCTCGGTCTAGCCGGGGTCGCTGCCGCAACGCTCGCGCTCAGCTTATTGGTCTCAATCCCGACACTTGCCGCCGACCTCGACCCGGGTGACGGCGACGTCACCTTTGCCGGGCAGGTGACGCAGCGCGTGTCCGCGGGCGGGCTGCCCGGCGATGTCGGCATCCCCGACCTGAATGTCACGGTCTACGTCGATGACGGACTCTCCCAGCGTCCGATCGGCACACTAGAGACCGACGAGGACGGCCGCTTCGCGCTTGAGGTCTCCGTCGCGGATGGCGAGGTGTACACCTTTAGCGTTCTCGCGGGGACCCCGCTCAATGACTACTTTTGGTCGATGGACCCGCTCGAGGTAATCACAGAACTCGATAGGGCCAACTGGGTGGGACCGCCGACCGGGGCGCCCTACGTGCTCGGCATCTGGACCGGTACCGGTCCGACCCCGACGCCGACCCCGACGCCGACCCCCACGCCGACCCCCACGCCGACACCCACGCCGACACCCACGCCGACCCCGACTCCTACGCCGACTCCGACTACGACGCCAGTCCCAACGGTCAGCGTGAGCGGCACCGTCTATGTCGCAGGTACCACCACCCCGATCCCGGGCGCGACGGTCACCGCCACCGTGGGTGGCAAGGGCTACGGCCCGGTGAACGCCGACACCGCGGGCAGGTACACGCTCGGTGCCGTGCCCATCGGCGACGCGGTCATCCACGCGGTTGCACCGAAGTTCTCGACTGATGAGCGCCCGGTTCGCCTAACCTCGGGTCAGAATATTGACGGTGAAAATCTCTTCCTCATCGCGAAACCGGTGGTCGCCGGCAACTCGATCGCCGGCACGGTGGTGCTCACCGGTGACCGCGAAGACGGCCTGCTCTTCGGTGGCGAGCTAGAGCTCGTCCAGGGTGACACCGTGCTCGAGTCGACCACCGCGCAGAACGGTACCTTCGTGTTTGAGGAGGTCACGACCATGGGCGACCTCAGGGTCGTTGTTGCCCAGATTCCTGCGGGCTACGAGCAGAAGAAATCAGACGGCTTCGTCTACAACTACGAGGGAAAGACCGTCGACTACCTCACCATCAGGCTGACCCCGACGGCGGAGCCCGACCCGACCCCTGACACCTCGGGCGTGAACTGGCTCGTCGTCGTGCTTATCATCCTCGCAATCGCCGCGGTGGTCGTCGTAATCACGCTGGTAGTACGTCGGCGGCGCCTGAGCTGAGCGCGCCTACCCCTGAGGGCGGCCAGCGCTTCAGTGCGCCTACTGTTCGAGGGGCTGCTCGGCCTGATCGGGTGCGATGCACTGCCCTTCAATCGGGAGCTGAGAAACCGCCCGAGCCAGATCATTGAGCGCGCTGAATCCCGACACCACCGCGCTGTCGATGATGACCTCGATTGCCGGGTTGCGTCCGTAGGTTGTGAACACGAAGTTCGGGTCGTCGGCGCCGTCGCGCAACCAGTCGACGCCGTCCACCGTGACGCACGGCAGAGTCGCCGTCGGCGCTGGAACCGGAACCCCGCAACGCAGGATCACTCCGGTCGGCTCGCCCCACGCGCCGGTGGCCTGTGCGTTGGTGAGCCGCCTCGGAAGCTCGGCAACGGTATCCGGCAGGCGCACGCTCACTTCAGCGCAGGCCGGGTTCGCTGCGTCATCCGCCGGTTCGAGTGCGACGGCTGGCGCGCAGCCCGCGAGCACGCCGACGGTGAGTGCCGCAACGATGCCAGCTGCGATGCGCTGCTGTGCGGTGTGTGACTGCGCGGCGTTGGGCAGAGCAAGGCGGTGCAGCACCCTGCGCGACCGAGCCATGCGCAACTGCCGGGCGAGCGATCTCATCGGAATTCAGGCTACCGTGTGAAGAATGAGCGATGCCCCGGCTGCCGTGGATGCATCAAGCGGACTCCCGGGCGACACGCTCGAAGCGCTCGGCGAGGCTGCGACCCTCGCGCGAATCTTTCCGCGGCTCCCGAGTGGCACGCTGACCGAACTCGGCCCGGGTGACGATGCCGCCGTCGTCACGGCCCCAGATGGCCGTTACGTCGTGACGACCGACATGATGATCCACGGTCCGGATTTTCGACTCGCATGGTCAACCGGCTTCGATCTCGGCTGGAAGGCCGCGGCATCCAACCTCGCTGATATCGCGGCGATGGGTGCCGTGCCGACAGCACTCGTCGTCGCCCTTGCGGCCCCCGGGTCGACTCCCGTCAGCCTGCTTGAGCAGTTCGCGGACGGCTTGCGCGAGGCGTGCGCTGCCCTCGCTCCCGGTGTCGGTGTCGTCGGCGGGGATCTCTCGGTCTCGCGAACACTCACGATCGCGGTGACGGCCTTTGGCGATCTCGAGGGCCGGGCGCCAGTGCTGCGTTCAGGCGCCAACGTCGGCGACATCGTCGCGGTCTCAGGCAATCTCGGGCTCGCGGCCGAGGGCCTGCGCTTGTTGTTTGAGCTCGGCGTCATTGATGGGACACCGGATGCCGCGGCCGCCGCGCGGCTTCGCGACGAGCATCCCCTCCCGATCGCCGCGCAATTGCGCCCGAGCCCACCGATCGCGGACGGGCTGGCCGCCGCCAAGGCTGGTGCAACATCGATGCTCGACGTGAGCGACGGACTCGCGATCGACGCGCGACGGATCGCGTCAGCGAGCGGGGTGGCAATCGATCTCGCAGCAGCGTCAATCGTGCAGCAGAGTGCGATCAGGCACCAGAGTGCGATCGTGCAGCGCGGCGCACTCGATGGGGGCGAGGATCACGCACTGCTTGCGACCTTCTCGGCCGGGACGATCATGCCCGGTGGGTTCCGGCAGATCGGCACTGTCGTCGCGGGTCTTGGCGTGCTGGTCGATGGAACACCATACGTCGAGCGCGGCGGCTGGGATCCCTTCGCCGGCTGGAACGGCGGCGCCGGCTAAGTGAGCGCTGGTCGGCAATCCGGCAACAACGACCCGCAATTGGCGTGCCCGCTACCTGTCCAACTCCTCGCGCAACTCGTCCAGTTGCGTTTCGGCCCAGTACAACTGCTTGGTCAGCGCGTTGATCTGCCGACGGTTCTCCTCCAGTAGAGCGTCCTGTTGCAATCGAGCCCGCCCAAGATCGAACACAGCACCGCTCAGCCCGATCACGACGGCGACGAGCCCCGCCATGATCGCCACGAGCATCCGGCGGCTTGGGTTTGGGCGCACCTCATTCGTGTCGGTCCCGTTGGCGTCCTGCTGTGTCATGCGCGTCCCGTCGATCGCAACCAGTACAAGGCAGTGTCGCCGTAGTCCTTGCGCTTGTCGAGCACCAAGCCGGCTGGCCAGGCGGGTGCTGCCGTGCGTGAACTACGTTCCAGCACCACAGTCGCCCCTTCGCTCAGTTGAGGATCGAGCGCCCCAAGGTTTTCTTGCAGCTCGACGAGTCCGAGGTCGTATGGCGGGTCAATAAACACGAGCCCCCACTGTGTTTCCACAGACCTCGACGCCGCCCCCGTCGACACCGCTGACTTCAGAAAACTCTGCACCGGCTGACTCGAGATCTCGATCGTCGGCGCGGACTCTGCCGACACTTGAGCGAGGATGCGGGTGGCATTTCGCCGGAGCGCCGTCGCGACCCGATCGACCA
>JBBQLW010000090.1:0-6834 GCA_038328315.1 Actinomycetales bacterium | reverse complement strand
CAAGGCGGTCGCGGTGGTGGCGGCTCAGATCGTTCGGGTTCGCGACCTCCCCGCCAGCACGGCCACGGCAGCGACGCAGTTCGCGAGAGCAGCGAGGGCGGCGGAACTCACGACGGAGCATCACCCCGCCGCCGTCGCACGCGCACCCGCCGACCGAGCACTCCCCCAGCGAACTAAGGCAACGCGCTCTGCGCGCGCTTCAGCGCGCTGAGTGCGCCGCACACTGCGAGGTACCTCACTGAAAAGAGAGCGCGTGGGGTGATTTCTATGTCTGCGCGTACGCGGCGGCTAGCATCGGGCTTGGATCTTCCTCGTCTCGGTGATCCTCTCGGTGATCCTCGCGGTGATCCTCGCTCTGCGGCTCGTTCTAGCGCGAGCGAATAACCCCGCGGCTCCCCCTCTGTCAGTTGCGGGCGGGACTCCGACTCCTCGTCAGATTCTGGATGAGCGATACGCCAAGGGCGATCTTACGACCGAGGAGTACCTTGAGCGCGTAAAGCATTGGGGTCCGACTGATCCGACGCGGCATGGCTGCCGCCCTGACCGTATACCTGGGGGGCATACGGTCGGAGCGCGAGTAAACTCGACGAAGAGATTGCCGTGCCCGCTGCGCCGCCCAAACTTTGCCGCGACCTCCAGGTTCGCAACCAGAACTGAGGACGTCCCCCATGAAAGCGTTCTATCGCCAATCGAGCTGCCTCGCGGCCGCCCTACTTGCTGCTGCGGCAGTGCTGGTCGGATGCTCGGCCACCCCGCCAGCTCCGCAATCTGCACCGTCAGCCGCGCCGACACCGTTCGAACACATCCACGCACTCACTGTCGACGTTCGCAGCGGCGACCTGGTCGCGGCCACACACGGTGGAATTTACGATATCTCGATCGCCTCGGAGGGCGCCGCCACATTCACCGGCCCACGTGCTGGTCTTGATTTCGACCCCATGGGATTCGTCGTCGCTGGCGACACCATCTACGCGTCGGGGCACCCCGGCCCGACCACGCCAGACTCTTTCGGGAGTCCCAACCTTGGGCTGATCGCCAGCTCCGACAACGGAATGACGTGGGAAAACATCTCTCTCACCGGACAGACGGATTTTCACGCGCTGGCCGTTGGTCCAGAATCCGGCGCGGGCGGTACGGTAAACATTTACGGCATCGATACGAGCAAGGCCGCGATCCAACGCAGCTTCGATGGCGGCAAGACGTGGACCGATGGTGCCGAGCTTGTGGCCCGAGACATCCTCGCTGACCCCACAACGCCGGGAAAGCTCTACGCGACCACCGAAGCAGGCGTGGCAGTCAGCGAGGATGACGCGGTCACGTTCCAAGTCGATCCCACCGCACCGACTCTCTACCTGATCAGCATCGATTCGGTGAAACAACAGCTTGTCGGGGTCGACACCAGCGGGAACTTGTGGCGGCGCACCGACAGCACGTGGGTCCGCGGCGGGACACTCACGGGCGCGGCACAAGCATTCACCAGCCACGACGGACGCGTGTACGTCGCAGACGATCGAGGGATCGCGTTCACCGACGACGACGGCGCGACTTGGACAGTATTGACTCCGACAAACTAGAACGCTGCGGTCCAGTTAGCAGCAGTCGCAGGCTTGCACTTCGCGTTCGCCGATCAGAGCCGAGACCGGTACGGCGCACGTGTCGCCTTTCCATGCTTGACGCCCTTCCCTGATAGCGAATCCTGCGATGAAGAGCGCGGCAACCGAGTCCGCCCATGCCCACCCGAACAGGCTGTTCAAGAGCAGGCCGACGAGGAGGGCCGCTGAGAGGTAACTGCAGATCAGAGTCTGCTTGGAGTCGGCGATGGCGGATGCTGAGCCGAGTTCGCGACCGGTGCGGCGTTCGAACCAGCTGAGGAATGGCATGATCGCAAGGCTCACCGCAGCAAGGGCAATCCCGACAGGGCTGTGCTCGGCCGTGCGGAGGCCCAGCAGAGACAGGCTCGCGTCGACGATCACGTACGCGGCAAGCCCGAAGAACGCAAATGCGATCACCCTCAGCGCGACTTTCTCGCGCCTCTCGGGATCCGGGGCCGCGAACTGCCAAGCGATGGCAGCGGCCGAGAGCACTTCAACGATCGAGTCGAGCCCGAAGCCGATGAGAGCGGCCGAGGATGCGACGGTTCCGGCGGCGAGGGCGATGATCGCCTCGATCACGTTGTAGGTGATGGTGATCGCGACGATGATGCGGATACGGCGCTGCAGCACTCGCTTTCGAAGCTGTCCAAGGACGTGCTGACGGCCGTTCGTGGTCGTGGTCATGCTGCGCTCAGGCAGCACAGCGGATCGCTGCCGTTGCCAACAGTGCAGGTCGTTCCGTCGTCGACAGCGAGCACGACATCCACAATTGCCCCGAGAGCACGCGTCAGACGAGGGTCGGCAATCTCGTACCGGGTCTGACGACCTTCGGCTGCGGCCGCGACGATGCCACAGCCGCGCAAGCAGGTGAGGTGATTGGAAACGTTAGAGCGCGTGAGGCCGAGATCGCGGGCGAGTTCGGCCGGATATCCGGGCCTCTCGAGCAAGCTCATCAGGATGCGGGCGCGGGTCGGATCGGCCATCGCGCGCCCGAGGCGGTTCATCGCGTCAAGACGGCTTGCAATAGTCAGCACACGCTGACTATACAGCCTTGAATGATCAGTCGTCCTTCATGGGTCGCAGGCATGGCCGCCAGCAGAAGAGGATTCGTTGCCACAAGTCCTCGTACTGGGCTAAGTTGACATCGAACGGGATTCCCAATAAGCCAGTGGCTCTCGGGTTGCACTGGTGACTTGTCGCCCTCCCCCTCGGGGGAGGGTTTCCGTTTTTCCGGAGGCTCGGCGATTGCCCCTATCCGGATGTCGGGGGCATGCTGTAGACATTTCTTCATGTCCCCAGTACGTATTGGCTTTGATGTCGGCCAGAACTCCGTCGGATCCGCAGCAGTTGAATTCGACAACGCCGGAATGCCGGTCAGCGTCAAGCGCCTGCTTGTGACCTTGCACGATAGCGGCAAGGACACCGTCGAGTCTGGGCAGACCGCATCAGTGAGCCGGAAAGCATCGGGGGGTGCCGCCAGACGGGTGCGACGACTTTTCCGCAATCGGCGCAGGCGAACAGCATTGTTGGGAGCTGAACTCGCCCATCGTGGATATCCGGTCCCTCCACGCGAGGCCCCAACGACCTATGGGCCATGGGATGCGCGACAGCAGCTCATTGCCGACTTCATTGATGACACCAAACAGCGACAAACGTTGCTGTCGAGCGCGATCCGGCACATGTCAAATCACCGCGGATGGGCGAACGCGTGGGTGTCACTGGATTCGTATCTCTGGTCAGAGGAGCCAACATCTGAGTTCAAAGCTGCTGTCGCACAAGTCGTCGATGCTGACCAGTGGGGCGAGATCGGCCAGAAGTCGATCCGGTATCAGGCCGACCTCGCATCTTTTGCGCTCGATGCGAGTGCTCGGCTCAGGCCAAGACAGCCTGCAACCACCGCGGGGCATCTTCTCGGCACGCAACGTCGCGCCGATGTTGTTCGCGAGTGGCGAGAGATCTGCCGCGTTCAGCAGGTGCCGGATGAAGAGTTCGTCGCGCTCGCGCGAATCGCGTTCAGCCAAAAGAAACCCCACGTTCCGGTTGAACGTGTCGGCAACGACTGGCTTGAGGGCTTTCGAGACCAGAAGCGTGCCGCGGTGGCGTCAATGGAGCACCAAGAGTTCAAGATACGTCAAACCGTCGCGAATCTTGCGATCCGGGAAACTGCGCGATCGAAGGAGCGCCAGAGGATCAGCGCCGACCAGCAGAACTTGATCGTCGATCACCTCATGAGCGTGACGGATGCGAAAGAGCGGCCGACCTGGCGCGATATCGCCGAACTGTTTCTTGACATCCCAGCAAACCTCCTCGTGCACTACCAGCCCGAGGAACAACTCACGGGCCTTGCGCCAGTAAATAGTTCAGTGCTGGAACTCCACTCGCTCCATGCCAAACATCCACTGATCGCGTGGTGGATCACGGCGAGCCCTAGCAACCGCTGCGAGTTCATGCTGTTCTTCGGTGACTCTGCGGGCTCTGGGTTCAGTGACACAGTCGCAGCCGATTTGGAATCGCTGATCCTCGACCTCGACGAGAAGCAGCAGGAGCAACTCACAAAGCTCAAGTTTTCTTCTGGCAGGTCGGCTCACTCTCTCGAAGCGCTTCGGTTGATGAACGCTGAGATGGAGCGAATCGGGAACACCTATGTTGAAGCGCGAAACCGCCTCTTTGGCAAGGATGGTGGCAACGTGATTCCGCAGGATCTCGAAGATCTGGACACTCAGGCCGATCACCCGACGTTGCAGCGAATTCTTCCGGTAGTCCGGCGTTTTCTCTTGGCGATCGAACGCGAAAGCGGCGCACCTGATCGTGTCGTGATAGAGCACGTTCGAGACGCGTTTCTCGGTTTCAACGCCAAGCAAGAGGCATCGCTTCGAATGATTCGGCTTCGCCGAGATCGCGAGAACGCAAAGCGCGACATCGCAAACGCTGGACTCGGCGTTACCGCGGAGAACGCGGACCAAGGCATGATTCGCAAGTTCCAAGCCCTCGCTCGCCAAAACTGCCAGTGCCTGTACTGCGGAGCGACACCAGAGTGGTCAGGGTTTGAGATGGATCACATCGTCTCGCGAGCTTCGGGAGGCAACTCGACTCGCGCAAATCTGGTTGCAGTGTGCCGGGAGTGTAACGCCGCGAAGGACAAAGAGCCGTTCGCACGATTCGCCGCGTCGGGTCGACGAGCGAACGTGTCACTGGACGGCGCTCTTCAGCGGGTGAAGGAATATCAACAGGGCAGCCTCGATCGAACGCAGCTCAAGCGGCTACGCGCCGAAACCGGCCGTCGGTTGAAGCAAACCGAACTTGATGAGCCGATCGATGAACGATCGCTCGCCTCGACGGCCTACGCGGCAGTCGATATGCGCCGCCGCATCCGCTCACATTATGACGAACAAGTACCGGTGGATGTCTACTCGGGCAGCATCGTCAGCATGGCTCGTCACGCGTCGGGAATCGACAAGATGATTCGGCTTCGCGAGGGCCTTGATGTCAAGAGCCGGTTTGACCGACGCCATCACGCGATCGACGCGGCGGTCACGTTGATGCTTGACCCGTCAGTGGCAAGCACGCTTGCAGAGCGGGATGACCTTCGGCGCGAGGAGATGGATACTGGAAAGCCGACTGTTTGGCGGGACTACGAAGGCTCTGGACCGACCCAGATTGATCGGTTTCGCCACTGGAAGCGCGCTATGCAGCGCTTGTCGGAACTCATCTCCAAATTAGTCGTGAGTGATGAAATTGTCGTGATGCAGCCCGTGCGATTCTCAGCACATCACGCAAAACTTCACCTCGATGGCAGAAGCGCTCACGTACGAAAGAGTCTCGGTGACGATTGGGCGCCCGAAGACCTAGCTCGGATTGTCGATGACCGCGTTTACGAGGCGATTGCCGCAAATGTGAAGCCAGGCGAGTCACTGCCCGAGGCTGCGGATCGTACGATCGTGCTTCCAAATGGGCTGCGGTTGGACGCCGACGGGGAGATTTTTCTCTTCCCGGATGGCGCTGCGCGCCATCCGCTGCCCAACACCAGCTCATCGCCGCTCGGGGCAACGATGCACCACATTCGACTGTTCCGTTGGACGGACGCGAAAGGCAAACTCACAGCCGGAGTTGTTCGCGTTTGGGCGAGCGATCTCTACGACCTTGAGGACGGCATCAAGGGCGACCTGCTGACGAGCCCACTGCGACCCAGTTCGCGCGCCGTTCGCCGTTCGAAGGGTTCCTTGCAAACGGCGATCTGGAAAGATCACGCAGAACACGTTGGCACGTTTCTGATCGGCGATGAGCTGGAGCTGGAGCCAGCGGAGTGGTTCGGAAACAACGAGCCTGGTCGGTTCTTCGCCGAGTACCCAGAACGACACTGGCGGCTTCTTGGTGGCATGAGCGACTCCCAGTTCACACTTGGAGCGCTTGTCCTTTCTCGGGAAGGCATCGCTGAGCCGGGTTCGACCGTCAACGATCGACGAAAGGTCGAAGTCTCGCAAACCGTCGCTAAGGTCTTGGGGGACCGACTACTGATTAGCGCGTCGGCACTATGGTCAACCCCCTCAACTCGTGTGATCCGCCGGACAGGTTTCGGAACAATCCGACCCGAGGGGACCCGAGGGCTCCCCGCCACCTGGAGCCCGTACGACGCGGTTCACGGAAGCTAATCATGCGCGGCCGCCAAGTGATCGACGCGATCACCTATCAAGGCACGATTACTTCAACAACTGGCGGCGTTAAGATCAACGGAGTTCGCGTACCCCTCGAAGACGTCGCAGTGATCATGCTCGGCAATAGAACTTCTATTTCCGGCGGCGCAATGAGCCTCTGCGCTAGATACGATGTCATCGTCCTGAACTGCGATTGGCGCGGCATTCCAGACTTTGTGGCTTATGGGTGGAGTCAGAATTCGCGAGTTGCGACCAGACACCGCTGCCAAGCGGAACTGAGCGAGCCTCGCCGGAAGAGCGCGTGGCAGGCCATTGTTCGCGCCAAGATTCTTGGTCAGCAGCGCAATTTGGAGTCGGTAGGCAGCAATGTGGCTGCGCGCCTGAGCACGATCCGCAAGGAAGTGCGTTCGGGCGATCCCTCGAACTGTGAAGCGCAAGCAGCGCGACTCTATTGGTCCGCGATGTTTCCGGACGAGGGGTTTTTGCGCACGCCCGGCGCGCCCGATCACGTCAACGCGCTCCTGAACTACGGATACACCGTGATGCGGGGCTTCGTTATCCAAGCGATTTCGGCGGCCGGGCTCTGGCCA
>JBBQLW010000089.1:0-6855 GCA_038328315.1 Actinomycetales bacterium | reverse complement strand
TGCTGAGTTCAGTCGTCATGACCGCTCGACCAACAAACCGGTCTGGAGGTGAGCGCGGGTGACGCCCAAGATGATCACCGGGCTCAAGATGTTCGCGAGAACGTCATGGTTTGTAGCCAGAGTCTGGTCATCGGGAGCTGTGCCCGGTCTGGCGAGCACCAGAACACTGGCTGTTGTCGATGCCGTAATGAGCGCATCGGACATGACACTGTCGGAGATCCGGGTACGAACAGACACTCGAGAATCGAAAGCGCGTGCCGCAGACGTTGCGGCCGCAAGACTGACGGCCCGATAATCTGGGTGCCGCCGAACAAAGGACTCACCTTCCCATGCCGCGATAAGGGCAAGATCCTGCCCGGTTCTGACAGCCTCCGCGGTCGCGAACTCAATTGCGTGCAGGCCACCGTTCCGTGTGTCCGCGGCAACGGCGACACCGCGACGGGTTCGACCAAACATCTCCGGAAGGAAGGCCACTGCGCACCGCGCCTGCGAGGCCAGACTCGCGAACTTCGATCCGAATGCACGGCCGTAGGTGAACCCGGTCTTGTGGGTGCCGATGACGAGCAGATCGGCGTCGACCGAAGCATCCATCAGCGCCTTCGATGGCAGGCCGATGACGACGCGCCCGGTCACGACAGGGCCGGTTGGCAGCATCCCGATTCGGTTCAATTCTGTCGCCAGTAATGCCGCCGCGTGATCGCGAACTTCACTGTCTTGACCGCCCTGCATTCCCAACCATCGTTCGTCGACGACGTGAATAAGCTCAACATGCGCATCAACGGCGGCAGCGCGAGCGATCGCCCAATCGATCGCTGCGCGGCTCGGGCCGGAGCCATCAGCACCCACGACTATCGTTTCGCCCATTCCGCACCGCCGCCTCTCTCCTTGAGCATGCGCGCACGCTTCACGCGACCGTAGGGTCTTTGGTCCCCCGACGGTCCCGGCTAATAGACTGGCAAGACGGAGACCTGGCCCAGGACGAAGCTCTCCCATGGCACTGCCGAGGTGGGGCGTGGACCGACTCAACGATCTGGCCGCGCAGGGTCGGCTGCGAGCGTTGCTCCATGCGAATCAAGCGATCATCAGCCATCTCGACCTTCCCGTCGTGCTCGAGCGCATCGTCGAAGCCGCCGTCGAGCTGGTTGGGGCTCAGTACGGAGCACTCGGAGTCGTGGCGCCAGACGGCGGTCTCGAGCAGTTCATCAATGTCGGGATGACTCAGGATCAGATCGATCGGATCGGCCATCTCCCAGAGGGGCACGGCCTCTTGGGCGCGGTGATCGACGACCCGCACCCAATCCGCGTGCCGGTGCTCTCGGAGCATCCTCGATCAGTCGGATTCCCCGCCCATCATCCGCCAATGAAGAGCTTTCTCGGCGTGCAGATCCGGGTGCGCGATGAGGTGTACGGAAACCTCTACTTGAGCAACCAAGCGACTGGCCAGTTCAGTGTCGAGGATGAGGAGCTCGTCGTCGCGCTCGCGGCAACCGCCGGCATCGCGATCGAGAATGCGCGATTGTTCGCTGAGACCGTTCGGCGGCAAGCCCTCGCCGCGGCGTCGGCGGAGATTACCGCAGCGCTCCTATCGACCGACGAGGGGAACACGCTCTCGATCCTGACCGCCCGAATTCTCACGCTCGTCGACGCGGACGTTGTCTGGGTGCTCGAACCGACCTCCGATCTTGACCGAATGATCGTTACGACCGCACGAGGCCTCGACGAGGACCAAGTAGAGGGTATGACGCTGCAGTCGGCCGGATCGATTGTCAGCAGTGTCATCGAGGCTGCGCAACCGCGGCAGATCGACGATGCCGGCTCATCGGTGACCATGCCAACCGACGGACGCGCGCTCGGGCCGTCGATGGCTGTGCCGCTGATCGCTCCAGGCCGAGGCGTGCTCTTCGTTGCGCGGCTCGCAGGTCGGGAGAAGTTCGCGCGGCGCGACCTAGAGATTGCTGCGAACTTCGCCGCCCAAGCCAATGTCGCGATGGAACTTGCCGCAACTAGGGCGTCTCGACAGCGGGTGGCGCTCCTTGAAGATCGCGGACGGATTGCCCGTGATCTGCACGACCACGTGATTCAACAACTCTTTGCTACCGGACTCGAGCTGCAGAGTATTGCTGGAGCGACTCAGGCGGATGTTGCAGAACGAATCTCCACGGCGGTCACCCACATCGACGGCAGCATTTCGCAGATTCGCACCGTGATCTTCGCGCTCTCGGGTTCGACTGGCCAGGGGCATCCGACCGTGCGTCACGCTGTCATCGACCTCGCTAACGAGTTCGCGTCCAGCCTGGTGCGCACACCCACCGTGAGCTTCTCCGGACCGGTGGACCTCATGATCACCCACGACCTCGCGGCCGATGTCATTGCCGTGACTCGCGAGGCTCTCGCGAACGTCGTCAAGCATGCCGAGGCCGAGCACACCTCGATTGGCCTCACTGTGCTTGACGGGTACGCAACACTCACGATCACCGACGATGGGCGCGGAATTGAAGGCTCGACACGCAGGAGTGGGCTGGTGAATCTCGAGGGCCGCGCCCTCGATCGCGGCGGCAGCTTCACTCTTGAATCGAACGGTGACGGCACCCGCCTGCGCTGGACGGTGCCGATCGAGGCCGCCCCGTGATCCGCGTGTTCCTGCTCGATGACCACGAGCTGGTGCGTCGCGGAATTGGTGCGCTGTTGAATGCAGAACACGACATGGAGGTCGTCGGTGAGGCGTCGACGGCCGCGCAGGCACGGGGTCGCATTCGAGCGACGAAACCGGATGTAGCGGTGCTTGACGTGCGCCTGCCGGACGGCAGCGGGATCGACGTGTGCCGCGACATCCGCTCGAACCTGCCTGACACCCGCTGCCTCATGCTCACCGCCTACGACGACGACGACGCGATCTACGCCGCCGTGCTCGCTGGTGCAGCCGGCTATGTCATCAAGGACATCCGAGGCAGCGCGCTCGTGGACTCGGTGCGCGCGGTGGCTGCCGGGCGATCGCTGCTCGACCCGGCGTTGAATCGGCGCGTCGTTGAACGCATCAACGAGCGCCACGACACCGATCCTCGGCTCGATTCGCTCACGATACGAGAACGGCAGATCCTGCCGCTCGTTGCTGAAGGATTGACCAATCGAGAGATCGGACAGCGGCTGGGGCTAGCCGAGAAGACGGTCAAGAACTACCTCTCCGGGCTCTTGAGCAAGCTCGGCCTGCAGCGACGAACTCAGGCCGCCGTGCTGCACCTTGGGTCGAAGCAACCGTAGGCGGGACCTTCGGCCCTACGGTCTGCGCGGCGGTCACAATACCGTCGCTGTATGACGACTTCGGCAACCGATCACGAACTTGCGCTCACCACCGATGCACCGCTGCACGTCATCGATGCATGGTGGAGGGCCGCAAACTACCTGACCGTCGGCCAGATCTACCTCCGCGGCAACCCGATGCTTCGCGAGCCACTTACCGCCGCTGACATCAAACCGAGGCTGCTCGGACACTGGGGTACCTCGCCAGCGCTCAACCTCATCTATGCGCACCTGAATCAGCTGATCGTGCAACGGTCACTCGACGTGCTCTACATCGCGGGCCCAGGGCACGGCGGACCGGCAATAGTCGCCAACACTTGGCTCGACGGCACATACTCTGAACTGTTCCCGCTCATCGCCAAAGATGGCGATGGGATGCTGAACCTGTTCCGTCAATTCTCGGCGCCGGGTGGCATCCCGTCCCATGCCTCGCCCGGCACGCCCGGTTCCATCCATGAGGGGGGCGAACTCGGCTATTCGCTCGTGCACGCCTACGGTGCCGCGCTCGACAACCCGGAACTTGTCGTCGCGTGCGTTGTCGGTGACGGCGAAGCCGAAACCGGAACGCTGGCCGCCAGTTGGCATCTCAACAAGTTTCTCAATCCGGAGACCGACGGCGCAGTGCTGCCGATTCTGAATCTCAACGGCTACAAGATCGCCAACCCGGCTGTCCTAGCGCGCATCCCCGAGTCGGAGTTGCTCGAACTGTTCCGAGGCTACGGCTACGAGCCGATTCTTGTCTCCGGCGGATTCGACGATGAAGACCCGATGGTCGTCCACGCCGCCATGGCTGCCGCCCTCGAGTACGCCACCGCGCGAATCAGCCAGATACGGCTTGAAGCCAGAAGCTCCGAGTCGGCTTCGCGCCCGACATGGCCGATGATCATCCTGCGCACACCAAAGGGCTGGACCGGGCCAAAGGAAGTCGACGGCCTGCCCGTCGAGGGCACCTGGCGCTCCCATCAGGTTCCGCTCGCGAAGGTAGCCGAGAACCCTGAGCACCTGGCGATGCTCGAGGCGTGGATGCGCAGCTACCGGCCAGAGGAACTGTTCGACAACGACGGCCGCGCTATGCCGGTGCTCTCGTCGATTCGTCCGAGCGGCGCGAAACGCATGAGCGCTCTTCCCGCCTCCAATGGCGGACTGCTCCTTCGCGATCTCGTCTTACCGCTCGCCGAGACTCGCGCGGTCGACATCTCAGCCGGGCGGGGAGTGACCGCCGAAGCGACCCGCGTTCTCGGCGGGTGGCTGGCGGATGTCGCGCGACTGAACCCGCACACCTTTCGACTGTTCGGACCGGACGAAACAGCATCAAACCGCCTCGACGGAATCTACGCCGTCACCGACAAACAGTGGCTGGGAATCACGGAACCCACCGATGAGCATCTCGCCCGTGAGGGGCGCGTCATCGAGATTCTGAGCGAGAACCTCGTCGAGGGACTTCTTGAGGGCTACCTTCTGACCGGTCGCCACGGACTGATGAACTCGTACGAAGCGTTCATCCACGTCGTCGACTCGATGTTCAACCAGCACGCGAAGTGGCTCGAAGCGGCTCGCGACATCCCGTGGCGCCGACCGGTGGCATCCCTCACCTACCTGCTCAGCTCGCACGTGTGGCGCCAGGACCACAACGGCTTCTCGCACCAAGATCCTGGGTTCCTCAACCACGTCGTCAACAAGAGCCCTGACATCGTTCGGGTCTACCTGCCACCGGATGCGAACAGTCTGCTGGTCACCGCCGAGCACTGCTTCAACACCCGCGACTACATCAATGTGATTGTCGCGGGCAAGCAACCGGCTCCGACGTTCATGAGTATCACCGAGGCCAGAACCCATGGCGCGCGCGGCATCAGCATCTGGGACTGGGCGGGCACCGAGCACCCGGGGACCGCACCGGACGCGGTCCTCGCCTCGGCCGGCGACGTGCCGACGCTCGAGGCGATGGCTGCGGTGCGCCTGTTGCACGATGCCATCCCTGGCATCTCGGTGCGCTTTGTCAACGTCGTTGACCTGATGCGCCTGCAGACCAGCGACCAGCACCCGCACGGGATGCCGTCAGCGGACTTTGACTCCATCTTCACGACGAGCAAGCCGGTCATCTTCGCGTTCCACGGGTACCCGACGCTCATTCATCAGCTCGCATACAAACAGAGAAACCACACCAACTTTCACGTGCTTGGCTTCCGCGAGAAGGGCACGACAACCACACCGTTCGACATGCTCATGATGAACGACCTCGACCGGTATCGGATCGCGATCGAAGTCATCCGTCGCATCCCAAGCCTTGAGGACCGCTACAGCAGCCTCGTCGAGTTCTTCGAGGATGAGCGTTCCCGGCTGCGCGCCTACGCCTACGAGCACGGAGAAGACAGCCCTGACGTCACCGGCTGGGAGTGGCTCGGGAAGGGCTAAGGCGAGCCCAACGCCGCCTTGTCTGCCTCCTGCTTCCCTGCGCTAGAGTGCTCGCTGCCCGCACGGCGTCGGGCGAGCATCGCCAAATCGTCGCGAGTACGGCAGAGTAGGGGCATGGATTCTGAAGAAACTGTCGAACTCTGGAGGCCGACAGGACCAGAGGAAATGGAGCTCGTTCGCGCATCCGGATTCAAGCGCTGGCCGCCCAGGCTCCCCGATCAGCCGATCTTCTATCCGGTGCTCAATGAGGACTACGCCACGCGGATCGCCCGCGACTGGAACGTCAAAGCATCGGGTGTTGGATACGTCACCCGGTTTCGGGTGCGCACGTCATTCCTTGATCGATACGACGTACAGCAGGCTGGTGGCGAGACGATTCTCGAGTACTGGATCCCCGCGGAGGACCTCGAGGAACTCAATGACAACATCGTCGGCACGATTGATGAAGTGTCGAAGTTCGAGCCATGATCGAGAGTCCTCTGCGCAGTCTTACGTGCGTGCCGGGCAGCGCCCTTCAACGCCGGTCAGCCGACCTCGCCGCGGCGGATGGCCGCCGCGCGCTCGGCGATCTGGGCGCGCTCAGCCGACGTGATGCGCGCAAGATTCCTGACCTGCAGAGCCATCCGCGGATGCTTGGCGAAGCGCTCCTCGTGACGGGCCAGAAAGTCCCAGTACAACGTCGTGAACGGGCACGCGTCATCCCCGATTCGCTTATCCGGGCGAAAGCGGCACGAGCCGCAATGGTTGCTCATGCGGTCGATGTACTTGCCCGTCGCAACGTACGGCTTGCTCGCCATGACACCGCCGTCGGCAAACTGGCTCATGCCGAGAACGTTGGGTAGCTCGACCCACTCGACCGCGTCCACGTAAACGGCGAGATACCACTCGTGCACCTGCCGCGGCTCGACGCCAAGCAGTTGCGCGTAGAGGCCCGTCACCATGAGCCGCTGGATGTGGTGAGCGTAACCGTGCTCGAGGGTCTGGCCGATGGCATCCGCCAGGCAGGCCATCTCGGTCTTGCCGGTCCAGTACCAGTCGGGCAGCGGCTCGGTCGCACCAAGGGCATTGCTGTCTGCGTAGTCGGGCATGCGCAGCCAGTACACACCGCGCACGTACTCGCGCCAGCCGAGAATCTGGCGGATGTAT
>JBBQLW010000088.1:0-6964 GCA_038328315.1 Actinomycetales bacterium | reverse complement strand
GCTGCTGGTCATCGCCGCGAAGACCGATGCGACCGATGTAGTTGAACGCGCCATCGGCTGTCGGCGTGCTGAGCTCAATGCGACCGAATGCCAGGCGCTCGTCGATCTGCCGCAGTTGACTCACGCGATCTTCGTAGATTCTCGCGAACGCGTCGCGCTCTGATCGGTTTTGATGGGTGCCGCCAGGCTGGGTGCGCCGAACGGCCTCGAGTTGACGTTGTGCTTCCTCGCGCAGTGCGTCGAGTCTGGCGTAGAGGGTACTGACGTAGGCGCGTTCCTGCGCCAACTCGCCAGAAGGCATCCCGTTTCTCCCTGCTGCACCAAAGCCAAATCCGGCCTCCAATTGTACGGGCGTTGCCAACAGGATCCGCCGTGTCTTGTGGGCGGGACTCCGCAATGGTAGTTTCGCGCTGAGTACTTCTCGCGTCCGCAGGAGGACGCCGCCCGGTGATGAGGACTCTCTGAGACGCCGATCTTCCGTCTTGCTGACCACCGCCGCACAATCTCCACACTCATCGCGGCATCGTTCTTGGCCGCGACAGTCACCGTCGGCGGCCCCGCAATTGCCCAGACCGACGAGCCTTCACCGTCGACCGGTTCGGCCCGCAGTGCGAGCGAACACCCGGCGCCTGACTCGTCGACCCCCGGACTCGCGCCAGCGGCGGCAGGACCCCTCACCGGCCGACTGCTGTACACGACGGCGAGCAACCTGACGCCTCGTCCGATGAACTCGGGTGTGGTGACTGCCTATCAGCTGACACGGAGCCAATTCGAGGAGCAGGGTGAAACCGTCATCTTCGACGCAGATGGCGACTGGTCGATTTCGGGACTTCCGGCCGGCGAGTACACGGTCAGTTATCGCCAAACGGGCGAGCTTCCCAACTCGCGCGGTTGGTATGTCAACAGCCGGCCCTTGCGCAAAGCCGACACGTTTGCGCTATTCGACGGCGCACCACTGAACCTGGCGACGAGAACGCTGCCGCCGCGCGGGATACCCGTTTTTCGCGAAAGCGGGGTAGATCGTTTCGCCACCGGCGTCGCGCTCACAGAGCGCGAGTTCCCCGACAACGCCGAGGTCGACGTTGTGATCGTGAACGGGCTCGACTACCCCGACGCGCTCTCGGCGGGCCTGCTCGCGAACGCTATCGATGGCGCGATGCTGATGGTGACGCGGACGAGCATCCCCCCGGTCGTTGCCGCCGAGCTCGCCAGGCTTGACCCTCTGAGCATCACGATCGTGGGTGGCACGGGTGTCGTGTCAGTAGCGGTGCAGACTCAACTTGGGGCTTACGTCTCGGACCCTGTAACGCAGGTGCGGCGTATCGCGGGAGCTGACCGATACGCCACGTCGCGCGCTGTGCTCAATGTCGGCTTCGCCGGATTGGACCCTCAGACGGTTCTCCTGGCGACCGGCCGCAACTTTCCTGACGCGCTCGCCGCGGGGCCTGCAGCGGGCTACACCGATGGCGCGGTCCTGCTCCTTGACGGCTCCGCGTTGAGCCTCGACGGCCCGACGCGCACGATACTGCAAAGCCTCAACGTGCAGAACTACATCATCGGCGGCACAGGCACGATCTCGGCCGACATCGAGCAGTCGGCCGTAGACCTGGGCCTCGACGTGCGACGTATCGCTGGCGTGGACCGCTTCGAGACGTCGATTCAAGTCGCCATTGAGATCTTCGGTTTCGCCGATGAGGCCTACATTGTCAACGGATTCGGATTCGCCGACGCGCTCTCGGCCGGGCCGATCGCGGGCAACAGAAATGCGCCGATCTACCTCACGACGCCTTCCTGCATCACCAATGCGGTGTTCGACGACATAATCGAGCTCTTGGCGAACGAGCTCGTTGTCGTGGGTGGCACCGGGGTGCTCTCTCCCGCCGTCGAAAGCTTCCAAAGCTGCGACGGTCGATTTGGGCCGGGGATAGGATGAGTTTAAGAGGCTGTTGAAGATCAGGCGCTTCTCCTCGACATCGCCATCTCACGTTTTTCCCGGTCCTATCGTGGTGAGGATCCATCGACCAGGCCTGTCCGGTCAGAGTGTCTGATGTGAACGGCATCTTTGAGGCCATTGTGGCTGGGCTCGTCACTGGGCATGTTCTTTTGGGCAATGCGAATTGTCGGTCGCCCGCGACCTGGGCGGGGCTGTGAGTCAACCGCTGCGGTACGGGGTGCACTCTGCATGAGGGCCCGCCAGGTTGGAGGAAGTGACTCTTGCTCTGCACTTACTCGCGGATTACACTCAGTCCACTGGCCTGCTCTTACAGTGCCGTATTTCGCGTTCTGTCGAGCCGAAGGAACATCATGTTATCCGCTATCGCTGGCCGGTTTGCTGCCACCGCTCTCACCACCGCGCTGCTCGCTACTGTGATAATCGGCACTCCTGCCGCGGCATCCACGGAGGTTCCCGTCGAGCCAGAGGTGCCAGTACTGGTCGGAGGCCCATCTGGACGCGATGGCCTGGAGTCGGTCCGCGAGACCGACGACGGCAGCTTCGCGGCAGCCGGTGTGGCCGGGCTCGTCACTGGGCGTGTTCTTTTCACCAATGCGGACTTTCCGTCGCCCGCGGCCTTGGGTAACGGCGTGGTCTCGCTGTACCGCACGCTCGACGGCGGACTGACCTACACCTCTGAGGGGTTCGCATCGGGGTTCACGATGGACGGGAGCTTCACAATCTCGGGTTTACCCGCTGGTACCTATATTGCCGAGTTTATTGTGCGAGAAAGCGCCGTGCCTTCCCGCCTGTACTGGCCGAACGCGCGCACCCTAATAGATGCAGGGACGTTCACGTTGACAACCGGCAGCCCCTTCAACCTGGGAATCGTCACCGTTCCTGCACGCAGCATCTTGTCGGGTCGTATTTCTGGAGCCAATCGCTTTGCCACGGCAGTCGAGATCTCGCAATCGATGTTCGACTTGGCCGCGAACCCCGTGGTCTACATCGCCAACGGCCGAGTGCCGTGGGATGCACTGTCTGCCGGTCCGGCCGCCGCCGACCGCGGGGGCGCCCTGTTGCTCGTCGAGCCGAACTCGATCCCGCCGGTCGTCGAGGCGGAGCTTGATCGACTGCAGCCAAGTGAAATTATCATCGTCGGTGGCACGGGAGTTGTCTCTTCAGCGGTGCAGACTGCGCTTGAGGCTTTCACCGTCTTCCCGAGCGACGTTCGACGCCTCGGGGGAGCTGACCGATACGCCACCTCGCGGGCGATCGTCGTCGACTCCTTCGGCCCGACCGGCCTCGACACGATCCTCTTGGCTACGGGCAATACCTTCCCCGACGCGCTCAGTGCCGGACCAGGCGCATCGATCTCAAACGGCGCGGTGCTGTTGGTTGATGGTGCACAGACGAGCTTGCCCGATGCAACCGAGACTCTCATTCAGGACCTCGATCCAGAGACCATTTACTTGATCGGTGGAACGGGAGCCGTCACGGATGGCATCGGCGATGCGGCTCAGAGTGCACTTCCGGGGGCTATCGTCCGTCGCCTGGCCGGCGACAACCGCTTCGAGACTTCGGTGGAAATTGCCATCAACTTCTTCGGGAGTGCCGACGTTGCTGTGCTCGCAAACGGTTTCGGTTTTGCGGATGCCCTCGCTGCCGGACCCCTCGCGACGCGCCTTGACGGCCCGCTCTACCTCTCCGAGTCGACCTGCGTGCCCAGCGAAGTGATTGAAGACATCAACGGAGTTCTCGCGAACGTCTTGATCCTCGTCGGGGGCACGAGCGTGCTTTCGTCAGGGGTTTTCAATCGCGTGCAATGTTGATCGATGGAGTGTTTGCGGCCGTTGTTGTGTGCCACTGAGGGTCTCAACGACGGATGCGGGGGAACCGATTCGCATTCATTCCCCTTTCTACTCAGAACCCTCTCGAATCGCGGGTAGTGTTGCATCGTGAACCGTCTCACCTCGACCGCAACCCGCCCACGCTCCCTCGTTGCCACAGTCGCCATCGCCGCGATGATCGCGCTTCTGGTAGCCACATCCGCGGCCGCACGAACGATCGAATCTGCAACGACGCCCGAGTTGTCAGCGGCCGCATCCGGCGAGATCACCGGTCGCGTCTTGGTCGAGCCGACTGGTGGGGGGTCTTTCGTCGGCGCGAATGCGGGTTTCGTGCGGCTGTACTCTGCGTTTGCCTTTCGCGCCGGCGCGGTAGCGACCGCTTCACTCACCAGTTCTGGATTCTTTGAGATCGCCAGTGTGCCTGCGGGGTCGTACCTGGTTGAGATCGTCAGCACGGATGCGCGCGCACTACCAGTGCGTGAGTGGTACAACGATGCGCGCTCCATCTTCAACGCGGAGACAGTGATCATCACCGATGGGGTGCCGTTGATGTTCGGAAACATCCGTCTCGAGGAGCGCCGCATCGATACTGAGCGGCTTTCTGGCACGAATCGATTCGGCACCGCCGCGGCAGTCAGTAGTCGCTATGCCGGCGATGGCGCTGACCGCGACATCGTCATCGTCAACGGTCTAAACTTTCCCGACGCGCTCGCGGCGGGTCCATTAGCGAGCCGCACTTCTGCCCCGATCCTCATGGTGACCCAGAATTCAATCCCCCCAGAGACGCGAGCAGAGTTAGAGCGCCTCAACCCTCTCACCATCACGATCGTCGGAGGAACAGGAGTGGTCTCGAGCGCTGTGCAGTCGCAACTTGAGCAGCTCGTGGCGGACCCGGCCGATGTCATCCGACTCGCGGGCGAAAACCGCTACGACACGTCGAGGGCGCTCGTGCGGGCAATGCAGGCGGATGCGCCGATCACCGAACTCTTCGTCGCCACCGGGCTCAACTTTCCCGACGCTCTCGCCGCGGTGCCCGCTGCGGGTCGTGTGGGTGGTGCGGTGCTCTTGGTTGACGGTTCGGCGTCGAGTCTCGATCAGGAGAGTGCAACCCTCATCAACGACCTTGGAGTTCCGGTCACGCTCGTCGGCGGGCCCATGGTGGTCTCCGACGGTATTCGTGCGTCCATCGAATCGCTGGGGCTGAGCGTAAATCGAGTCGCAGGCAGCGACCGCTTTAGTACTGCGATCGCCTTGGCAGTCACGTACTTTCCCATCGCAGATTTGGCATACGTCGCAAACGGTTTCGGTTTCGCCGACGCACTGGCCGTGGGGTCTTTCGGGGGTAATCTCGGCATTCCCGTGTATCTCTCGCGCGCGGACTGCCTACCCCAAGCGGTCGTTGACGATCTCATCGATGGGCTGTTCAACCGCGTCATACTGGCGGGCGGCACAGGCGTACTGTCATCGGCGGTCGAAAGCCTGAAGCCGTGTGCGGCCTGACGCCGTGCACAAACTGACGCTTGCTGAACATTCGTTGGGGACCGAGGGGTTTTGCGGCGCGTCGCAACTGTCCATACGGGGTGGAACCTTTTACCACCAACGACCGCGGTGCCTCATGTCAAATTGCCCGGCTGATCTCGGTCGTGCCTCATAAGTGACTGCCCACCAAAGTGGTTCACGCAGTGGAGCACAGCTTCACGCCACGAGTCGTGTCCGGAAGCGGTTTCGTGGTCGCAGCCACCAGGTCAAGGGGCGGGGTGTTTGGCCAAGCCGGTGAGTTGCTCAGCCTGCCCGGTCGCGTGAGTGGGCCGAACCGGTGCATTCCTGCGTCGGAGTGAAGTAGATAAAGCGGTCATGGACTAACGGACGGAGCCGGTCCAACAAGGTCGACGCCTCGACGGTGAAGATCTCACGCTGCCGCACCCAGTGACCATGTCGGTCGAGTTCACCGCGAACCTCAGAGCAGTAACGACTTTTGCCAGGCACCAGCTCCTCTGGGCCTCCAATGAGGCCAGCAAGGTAGGTAACGCCACCGCCAACTATTTCCGGCACAATCCGCCAGTGATCGCCCGCGCGTCGTTCACCGTGACCGCTGTCTTGGCCGACACCGACAACTCGATTTCCATACCCTGAAGCGACCCCCAGCGGCGGGCACCTACTTCTGAGGCACGACCCTCACTACGCGGGCATTACTTATGAGAATCGTCAGGGTCTTGACGCCGAGCGATCACAGTGGCACCCTGAAGTCAGATCAACTCATCGCCCAGTCGAGTCGCAGGCATTGCCGCACCGACGGGCGATGAGTCTTTTTGCTGGGCGTGGTGCTGGGCGTGTCCCGTGGCGCGCTCTGCGACTTCGCTAGATTTGGCGAATGCAGCGCATCATCAACTACCAGGCTCTGGTCCGCCCGCTGAGTCGGACAGAGATCTCAGACTACGAATCGCGGATGCGGGATCGGCCCGAGTTCGCTTCAACCGCCTTCCTGATTCAGATCATCCTCATCGCGGTGTTCCTGTTGCCGTTCACCCTTGCATTCGTCGGATTTGCGATCCTGAACTGGATCAGCGTGACCGGAGACATCGCGGCTGGAAGTGCTGTGGAGATCTCCGACGTACTCTTTCCGCTCGTGCTGTTGGCCGGCCTCGTTGTTAGCGTCGTCTACGTTGTACGACGCGTCAGAGCTCACCGGGGGCGCTGGTCACGATGGTTGCGCCTCTCCGAATTCGCATCGTCGAACGGCCTCAGCTACTCACCCGCAAGCGCGAGCCCGAGTTACCCTGGCGCGATTTTCGGATTGGGTAATGCGCGCAGCGCTCTTGACCATTTTCGCTCCACCGGCGAATCTTTTCTTGACTATGGCAACTACCGATACTCGACCGGAACCGGAAGGAGCCGGACCACCCACAATTGGGGATTCCTTGCTCTCTCGCTCGAGCGATCGCTACCTCATATGGTGCTCGACTCGCGCGCCAACAACGGACTGTTCGGTCTAACAAACCTCCCCGCAACATTCCGCAAAGAGCAAGTGCTCAGTCTTGAAGGCGACTTCGACAAGTACTTCACGCTGTACTGCCCGCGCGAGTACGAGCGCGACGCACTGTACGTGTTCACCCCCGACCTCATGGCGCTCCTTATTGACACGGCGGCACCGTTCGACGTCGAGGTCGTTGACCGGTGGCTC
>JBBQLW010000087.1:0-7007 GCA_038328315.1 Actinomycetales bacterium | reverse complement strand
GATCACCGGGATGCGGAGCTTGCGCGCCTCGTCGATTGCGAGGTGCTCCTTCTTGGTGTCGACCACCCAGATCGCGCTCGGGGTCTTCGTCAGGTTGCGGATGCCGCCGAGCGACTTGTGCAGCTTGTCGAGCTCGCGCTTCTTGATGAGCAGTTCCTTCTTCGTGAACCCGCTTTTGGCGGTGTCCTCGAAGTCGAGCTCCTCGAGCTCCTTCATGCGCGCGAGCCGCTTGGACACGGTCTGGAAGTTCGTAAGGAGCCCACCGAGCCAACGCTGGTTGACGTATGGCTGGCCGACGCGGGTTGCCTGTTCGGCGATCGCTTCTTGCGCTTGCTTCTTGGTGCCGACGAAGAGAATCGTGCCGCCGTGAGCGACCGTCTCCTTGACGTAGTCGTATGCCTTGTCGATAAAGCCGAGCGACTGCTGCAGGTCGATGATGTAGATACCGGACCGCTCGGTGAAGATGAAGCGCTTCATCTTCGGGTTCCACCGACGGGTCTGGTGCCCGAAATGTACGCCGCTGTCGAGCAGCTGGCGGATTGTGACGACGGCCATGGCCGTGCTCCTTCGTGGCACACTCGCGTGCGCCGTTCTCAGTTGTTCTTCCGCTCCCGGTTGGGGCAGATCCTGGTGCCCGGGCACACGTCCACCCCGGTTTCCCGGGGACTGATGGAGTGTTGGCCACGCTCAACAAGGAGCGATGTGGGCACGCGTAGTCACCCCGATTGCTCGGAGTGCTTCGACAAGAGTACCACCGCTCCCCCACGTGGCGCTGAGCCGGCAGAAATTGCACGGCCCCGTGCTGGTCACCGTGTCAACGACCGCAACCGGCCATGCTTGGCGGATGCCGCGTCCCATCGCCACCCGCAGGCAAGCCCTTGAGCGGCTGCTGGGTCTTCGGCTGCTGCGTATCAGGCTGGCGCGCGCGTTCGTCGTGATGCTGAGTCTCGCGACCGCGACCGCGACCGCGGCGCCGGCCGCCTCGAACGCCGCTGGCAACTGGGCTTGGCCGGTCGAGCCGCCCTATCGCATCCTGAGACCGTTCATTGCGCCAGCAACGCAATACTCAGCCGGACATCGCGGCATCGATGTTGCCGCTCCGAGCGCTCGGGTGTTGGCACCGAGCGCTGGGGTCGTGCACTTCGCCGGGGTCGTCGTCGATCGCCCCGTGCTGTCGATTCGGCACTCCGGCGGACTCATCTCGAGCTACGAGCCGGTGATTGCACTTGTCGCGGAGGGTCAATCCGTCGCGCGCGGCGACCTGATCGGCGAGGCAATACCGGGCCACTGCTCGGTGTTGTGCATCCATTTCGGACTGCGGCGCGACGGCGAGTACATCTCGCCCCTCAACTATCTCGGCGGCATCCCTCGATCGATCCTGCTGCCGACTAGGTAACGGGAGCGCTGGGGAGGGTGCCGGTCGGCGGCGCGGAAATCGCGCGACCGGGCCACCAGAACCGCTCACCGGTAATGAACGCGAGTGATGGAACGATTAGCGTTCTCACGAGGAGCGTGTCGAGCAGCACACCGATACAAACGATGATGCCGATCTGGGTGAGGGTGATGAGCGGCAGCACCCCGAGCACAGCGAACACGGCCGCGAGCAGGATGCCAGCGCTCGTGATCACACCACCGGTGGCGGCGAGCGCGCGAATCATCCCGATCTTGGTTCCGTATGTGAGTGCCTCTTCCCGGGCTCTGGTGACGAGGAAGATATTGAAATCTACGCCGAGCGCGACGAGGAACAGGAAGCTGAAAAGAACAACATTGGTATCGATAGCGGGGAATCCGAAGAAGGCCTGGAACAGGAACCAGCTCGCTCCAAGGCTCGCGAAGAAGGACGCAACAACCGATAAGAGCAGGAGTACCGGCGCGACGATCGCACGCAGCAATATCACGAGCACGAGCAGTACGAGCAGCAGAATCAGCGGGATCACCAAGTTCTGGTCTGCCAACTGCGCTCGATTCACGTCGAGCGCCTGCGCGTCGAGGCCGCCAACGAGTGCGTCTGCCCCGTCTATCGAGCTGAGCTCGGCGCGCAGTTTCTCGATCGCGGCGAACGACTCCGGGGTTTCGGCGGCGGCACCGAGCACGACATCGACTTGCGTGATGTCACCGTTCGACTCGCCGACGGATGCCGATTCGACGCCATCGACGGATGCCGCGGCATCCGCCACCTCGTCTGCGAAATCGGCATTGGTAATCACGAACGCCGGCGAACCGCTACCAGCGGAGAAGGCATCGGCAATGATCTCTTGACCGACAACGGCCTCGGGCACCGCCGTGAAGCGATCGTTCTGGCTTAGGCCCAGTTGAATCTGGGGCACGCCAATGGACAGGGCCCCGAGGACCGCGACGCCGACGATCGCGACGGCGACCGGCCGCAGTGATACCCGCGTGCCGAGGCCTTGCCAGAACCCGCGCTCGGTTGAACCCTCGGTGCCGAAACGGGGAACGTAGGGCCAGAACAGCCCTCGACCGAATTGCACAAGCGCCGCTGGCAGCACGAACAGCACGAAGAGCATGACGACCACAACGCCCGTCGCACAGGCGATTCCGAGCGCACGATTGCCTTCGAGTTGCGCGAAGGCGAGGGTCAGGAGCGCGAGCACGACAGTGCCACCGCTCGCGATGATCGCAGGCCCTGCCCCGCGGAGCGCGCGTGCCATCGCTTCATGGCGATCTTCGTAGTTGCGCAATTCGTCTCGATACCGTGCAATGAGCAGCAGTGCGTAGTTTGTGCCAGCTCCGAAGACCAACACCGAGAGTATTCCGGTCAACGAGGCATCCAGTGTGATGCCGACTAGCGAGGAAACGCGCGCGGCAACGATGCCTGCCAAGAGGTCGGCCGTGCCAACGACGACGAGCGGCACGAGCCAGAGCCACGGACTGCGGTACGTGATGAGGAGTAGCACGGTAACGACGATGACCGTCGTCAGAAGCAGGGTGAAGTTTGCGCCTTCAAACACCGCGGCGATGTCGACCTCGAAACCTTCCGCGCCGCTCAAGAGGCCAGTGAGTCCGACGGGAAGTCCGGAGTTGGCGGCCGCGCGCAACTCGTCGGCGCGCTCAGCTTGAGCCTCGACGTCGGTGATGATGTCGAGCGGCACTACGAGCAGCGCAGCGGTGCCGTTGTCGGAAACACTCGGCGGCGGCAGGAACCCGTCCGGTGAGAACTCAGCAAGCACAAGCGCGACGGCGTTGACGGCCTCCAGGTCGGCATCGCTCAGCTCGGCACCATCGCGACTGAAGACGAAGAGGGCGCTGGTTGAGTCCGTTTTCGGGAGTTCCTCTTGCGCAACACCAGCGCGAGCCGACTCAGCTGAAGCAGGCAAGCCCACCCCGGGAGCGCTTTGTTCTGTTGCCCCCGAACCGACAGCGAACAGCAACCCTGCTGCCAGAACCGCGACGACGAGAACAATCCACGAGGTCCTACGGGCGGTAATGAACTTTGTCAGACGGTTCATGGCTCTCTCTGGTTACTTATTCGACTATTTAGTAGCTATCCGATCGAACAACATAGCGCTAAAATAGCCTCTATGCCAAGCAACGAGCGGGATGCGACGAGATCGTCGGCCGCTCGGCGAGCGACGGTACTCATTCGCGAGTTTGTCGAAGTGAGTGAGGAGTTTGAGGCGCACGTCGGTCGCGAGCTCACCGTCAACCCGACCGATTTGCAGGCGATGGAGCTGCTCATCATGAACGGGCCACTTTCGCCCACCGTGCTGGCCAACCGACTCTCGATTAGTACCGCGGCGGTGACATCAGTGGTGGATCGCTTAGTGGCGCTCGGTCATGTGCGCCGCACGGAGCATCCGACCGACCGGCGCGGCATTCTCGTCGTGCCGAGCCCCGCCTCGGTTGGACTAGCCAAGGCAATACTCACGCCAATGATCACGGGCATCGACGCGGTGCTCGACGAGTTCAGTGCGGCGGAACAAGCCGTCGTGACGTCGTATTTGGAACGCGTGCTCGAGGTCTACAAGGCGCAGTTGCCGTCGAAGTAGGCCGGGCGCAGTTGCCGTCGGAGTAGGCCGGGCGCAGGGCGTCCTCAGGCCCGTCCTCAGGCCCGTCCTCAGGCCCGCGGGTGGGCCAAGCGGTAACTCTCGCGCAGCCGCTCGGTCGAGACATGAGTGTAGAGCTGAGTTGTACCGAGACTCGCGTGACCGAGCAGCTCTTGCACGGCCCTGAGGTCGGCGCCACCGTCGAGCAAGTGCGTTGCAGCGGTGTGGCGAAGCGTGTGCGGGCCTGACGGTCCGCCGCCCGGCACGGTTGCGAGCAGTCTGGAGACGAGTTCGTAGACAGTACGGGGAGTGAGCGGCATGCCTTTTGCGCCGACGAACATGGCGTCAGTCGGGATGCTTGTCGCGAGAACCGATCGGCCATGATCGAGCCACAAACTGATAGCGCGCTGCGCGGGAATGCCGAACGGAACGACCCGCTCCTTCGACCCCTTGCCGAGCACCCGCACTGTGAGCCGACCAAGGTCGACATCGCGCACGCCCAGGCCGGTCAGCTCGCTCACGCGCAGTGCCGAGGCATACAGCAACTCAACGATTGCCTGATCGCGGATCCCGACCGGATCGCCAGAGTCCGCCCTGATCGCAACACGTTCAAGAATCGTGTCCATCTGGCCGCGATTGAGCACGCGCGGGAGGTGACGGTCGGAGCGGGGTGCGCGAAGTCGAGCCGCGGCATCCGCTGAATTGGGGGTTGTTCGCGCCAGCCAAGCGCTGAAGCTCCGAGCGGATGCGGCCCTGCGGGCGAGTGTCGACTTGGCAAGACCGGCTTGCGAGCCGCGCCAGAGCCAATCGCGCAGCAGTTCGAGATCGAGCTCGCTCGTGTCGTCGGCTCCGCGCTCAGCGGCGAACTCGACCAGCTGCCCGAGGTCAGATCGGTATGACCGCACGGTGTGCTCACTGAAGCCGCGCTCTGCCGCGAGGTGCGCAGCGAAGTCGTCGACGGTTCTCGCGAGCTCCACTCGCCAATCGTCGCCCACGGACAACGACTTTGGAGCGAGCGCGGTAGCGTTTCGGCATGACCAACCGTTCAGCAGGAGTCGCGCTTGTGACCGGGGCCAGTGCCGGGATCGGCGCCGAGTTCGCCCGTCAGCTTGCCGCTCGCGGCCATGACCTCGTGCTTGTCGCCCGCGACGCCGCTCGACTCGAAGGCCTTGCCGTCGAGTTTCGCGAGCACCACGGTGTCACCGTCGAGGTGCTCGCCGCCGACCTGCTTGAGCCGAGCGGGCTGGCACGAGTCGAGGATCGGATAGCGGCATCCGATCGCCCGATCGAGGTTCTCGTCAACAACGCCGGATTCGGCCTGCACGACGACTTCGATCTCAATCCCATCGAGGACGAGTTGAAGTTGCTCGAACTGCTCGTCACGGTGCCGATGCGTTTGGCCCATGCTGCCCTGCCGCGCATGATTGTGGGTCGCAGCGGCACGATCATCAACGTCTCGAGCATCGCGGCATACGCGCCGCTGACAACGTACTCGGCGGCCAAGGCGTGGCTGCATACGTTCAGTCGCTGGGCGAACGCGTACTACCGGCCGGCGGGCATCACGGTCACTGCCCTTGCGCCCGGATTCGTGCGCACCGAGTTTCACGCGCGCATGGACGTGACGCGGGAATCGATGGCGCCGTCGTGGATGTGGCTCGACGTCCAACCGCTCGTGCGCACGGCACTCCGGGCTGCTGACCGCGGACGCGCGGTCTCGATCCCGAGCCTCAAGTACAAGTTCATCTCGCTAGCAGCGCGCGCACTGCCGATGGGCTTCGTCACGCGAAGCGCACGGAAGGGCCGTTGGGCAAAGCAGGGTTGAGTTGAGCGAGCCGATAAAGCCCGTCTCGGCCAGGCGCTCCCCGAGACCTAGGCGCTCCCCGAGTCCTAGGCGCTTCCCGAGCTCTCGGCTTCACCGGTGTTGAAAGCTGAGTCCTTGCGCGAGAAGGTGTCGATGCGCTGCTCTGGGGTCATCGCGGCGATCTGCTCCCAGCCCGCCGCCGGAACACCGGTGACCTCGGTGGTATCACCAACAGGGATGATCGAGTGCACGAGTTGCTCCTCGTACACATGCACGACGTTGACCGACTGACCGAAGTCGACGCCTGACAGCACGCGATCCTCTGCGCTGAGGTCGAGCGTGTAGCAGGTAGCCGACGCGACCGACACCGGGATGCCGGCAAACGTCGAGTGCGTTGAGTAATGCAGGTGACCGGCGAGGATGCCACGCACATCGGTTCCCCGAATTACGTCGGCCAGCCTGTGCTGGTCAAAGAGTTCGAGCATGCCCATCGCTTCCAGCAGGGGCGTCGGAATCGGGGGGTGGTGCACGGCGAGAAGCGTGCCGTGCTTGGCGGGACTTGCGAGCACGTCTGCGAGCCAGTCCAGCTGATCGTCGGTGACTTGGCCGTGGTGATACCCGGGCACCGTAGTGTCGAAGGAGATGATGCGCAGGCCCCGGACGTCGTAGACCCGGTCTTGAGGAGCATCCGATTCTTGATCGAACAGCAGGCGCGAGTAGTCAGCGCGTTCGTCATGGTTGCCCATGACCCAGATGATCTGGGCGCCCATGCGCTCGGCGACCGGCTCGACGATCTCGCGTAACCGTACGTATGCGTCCGGCTCGCCGAGGTCGGCAAGGTCGCCCGTGAAGACGATCGCCTCGGGTTTGGCGATCGAGCGCTCCAGTTGGGCGAGCGCCTCAGCGAGGTGGTCGATCGTGTCGACTTTGCCATACAGCGCGCGCCCGCCGGCGAGCAGGTGGGTGTCGCTGACGTGCGCAATGACGTGGGATGCCGCCGGGTACTGTCCGAGTTGGATCACTCGGCAAGCCTACGGCTGCGCCGGTCGGCGATGCGAGGGGGATTAGTTCTTCCGCGTAGCGACCTTGATCCAGCCGGACTCGCGCTCGGCGACCTCGCCAGCGAGCTCGAGCTGACCGAGGTGTCCCTGCACCTCGGCGACCGAAAGTCCCGCTCGCGCCGCAATGTCCGCTGGCACGCG
>JBBQLW010000086.1:0-7077 GCA_038328315.1 Actinomycetales bacterium | reverse complement strand
ATCCCATGGCATTTGATATTGATCGCTACACCAACACCTCCGTGCAGGTGAACTGGTCAGATCTCGACTTCGACGACTTCCGCACCAATCCGCTCCCGGAAGCCACCCTGCGGAGCCTGCGCTACATGTGCGACATCGAGTACCACACGGTCTGTTACTTGCGGGATTTACTCGTCACCCCCTCCCATAAAGAGGCGGACGTCAGCGCATTCATGACCATGTGGAACCGCGAAGAATTTTGGCACGGAGAGGCGCTCGCTGCGGTGCTGGGCGCACACGGTATCACCGTCGACTTCGATCAACTCAAGGCGACGCGTCTCAAGCTCGGTTGGAAAGACCGCCTCGACCCAATCAAGCAATCGCTCTTGGGCAACATCGTCGGCAAGGATTTCATCGCCGTGCACATGATTTGGGGCGCCGCGAACGAATGGTCGGCTGTTGCCGCGTACAACCGCCTCGCCGAGCTCGAGAAGCACCCTGTTCTTGCGGTGCTGCTTCAGCGAATCGCGAAGCAAGAAGCACGCCACGTGGCGTTCTACGCGACGCAAGCTCGGGAGCGTCTGGCCAAGAGCAAGAAGGCCCAGGTGCTTGCTCGCTTCGCACTCAAGAACGCATGGGGCCCGGTCGGTTCAAGCGTCATGGAGCCGGCCGAGGTCACCCACGTGATGAAACACATCTTTTCGGGCGAAGAAGGTCTGCGTGAGATTCGCAAACTCGACGAGCATATCTCGCGAATGCCAGGACTCGCGGGACTCACGATTGTAGAGACCTCGATGAAGAAGTACGGTGTGGCCGCTCCGGTTGCCGCCTGAAGCGAACACACCGCTTCGCGTTCGCGTGACTGGTACCGTGGTTAAGTGGGTATAAGAATTGAACGGGTTGACCTCCCGGGGCTTGGGGTTCGCACCGATGTCGTGACCGCGGCAGGACGCCGCCTCAGCGTTGTCTCCCACCGTTCAGGCGAACGCGATCTTGCACTCTTTGACGTGGACGACCCAGACTCCTGCTCAGCGTCGATTCCCCTCACTGACGACGAAGCCGCCGCACTCGCCGACCTGCTCGGCGCATCCGTCACACGCAGTAGGCTCAGTGCGCTCGGATCCAGCGCCAACGGCCTTTTCACCGAAGAAATCACCGTGGCGTTAGAGTCGCCGTTTGTTGGCCGCCCAATGGGCGACACGAAGGCACGAACGCTCACCGGTTCGTCGATTGTCGCGATCGCCCGCGGCGACGGTATCATCCCTTCCCCTGGTCCCGAGACAGTACTCGAGCACGGTGACTTGCTCGTTGCGGTCGGCACTCGAAAAGGTCTCGACTCGCTCGCAAAACTCATCGACCGCGGACCAAGCTAAGCGCCTCCTGTGCACGACACCACGGTGCTGCTCATCGAGGTCGGAGCCCTCCTTCTCGTACTCAGCATCGTGGGTCGAATAGCAAGTCGTTTCGGCATTTCGCCAATCCCGTTCTACTTGGTCGCCGGACTGTTGCTCGGCGAGGGCGGGCTTGTGCCGCTGAATGCGAGCTACGAGTTTCTCGAGGTCGGTTCCGAGATCGGGGTTATCCTCCTGTTGGCGATGCTGGGCCTTGAGTACTCTGCGGACGAGCTTGTTACGAGCCTCAAGACCTCACGGATGGCGGGTATTCTCGACGCGGTCCTCAACGCAACTCCAGGCGCCGCGGTTGCGCTCCTGCTCGGCTGGGGCCCGGTAGCCGCGGTCGCACTCGCTGGCATTACCTGGGTTTCGTCGTCCGGGGTTGTTGCGAAGTTGCTGCGCGACCTCGGGCGCCTGAGCAACCGTGAAACTCCGGTCGTTCTTTCGATACTTGTTATCGAGGATCTCGCGATGGCGTTCTACCTGCCAGTGCTGTCAGCGCTCGTCATTGGGGCCGGCTTATTGCAGGGCGCCACGACCGTTGTGATCGCGGTCGGGGTCGTCACCCTCATCCTGTTTCTCGCGCTGCGCTACGGCGGGCTCGTCTCCAGAGTGTTCTCGACCCAGCAGGCCGAGGCGTTCTTGCTTGGCGTGCTTGGACTCACGATGCTCGTAGCTGGCCTCGCCGAGGCCGTCAACGTTTCGGCCGCGGTCGGGGCATTCCTCGTCGGTATTGCGCTCGCCGGTCAGGTTGCTCATCAAGCCGAGCGAGTGCTCACACCGCTCCGCGATTTCTTTGCGGCGATTTTCTTCGTCTTCTTCGGCATCTCCACCAACCCAGCCGATATCGTGCCGGTACTCATCCCCGCGGCAATCCTTGCCATTGTGACAATTGCGACAAAGACCCTGTCCGGCTATCTTGCAGCCAAGCGAGCAGGTATCGGAGCGCCCGGCCGATGGCGCACCGGACTCACTCTCACGCCACGCGGAGAATTCTCGATCGTCATTGCCGGTCTCGCGGTCGGCGCCGGCATCGAACCAACACTTGCCCCATTGGCGGCCGCCTACGTGCTGATTACCATCGTCGTCGGCCCACTGCTTGCGCGACTTCCTGACACTGAATGGTTCAAGACCGGCGTTCGCACGCGCGCTGCCCGCGCATCAGCCCCCAAGAAATAGCAGCACAATCGAGGCAACGGATGCGACGACACCGATTCCCACGAACACGACCGTCAGGATGCCCAGCGCCCGCACCGCGCGACTGTCGGCCTTCAGACGACTCTTCCATGGAGAGAATCGCGAGTATCGAATCTCGCAATGATCCTTGTCGCCGATCAGCGCTCGCTCGTCGGGCTCGACAAGACGCTCGAAGAGCTCGCGATCGTCGCTGAGCCAGCGCAAGCGCAGTTCCGAACCAGCAGCGACAACGACGGCATCAGTCTCGACCCAGGCCGCGCGCGCGGCTCGCGCAATGAGATACCCGACCAGGAGGAGCGCACCGATACCGAACCCCACCCAAGTAAAGAGCTCGAGGATCAAGCCGATGCCCGCATACATCGAGGGCACTCGTTAAGCCCACCAACTCGACGACACAGCCATCCACTCAGTCTACGATGCGGCTTCGAACGGTATCGATCGGCCCGCTGTGCGGAAGGCGCGGATAGTGTGCGGGTCCACAGTCGGCGCACGCGTAAAGCGCTCCATCTTTGCGTTGCCGCACGGGAGTGCCTACACTTTTCGGTGTGCCGAAATCTCAACGACGTCCGCTTCGGATCGGCCTGTGTGGCGCGGCACTCGCGCTCTTCGTCCTGACCGGCTGCTCTGCGCCCGCCGATTCCACCACCGACGAACGCCCCCTAGTGCTCACGACCTTCACCGTGCTGGCCGACTTGGCGCGCAATGTCGCCGGCGAGCACCTGCGCGTCGAATCGATCACAAAGATCGGGGCGGAGATTCACGGCTATGAACCGACCCCCAGCGACATTGTTAAGGCTTCACGTGCCGATCTCGTGCTCGAAAACGGGCTTAACCTCGAAGCTTGGTTCGCGCAGTTCATCGAATCGGCAGAGGTGCCGCACGTTGTCGTGTCAGACGGGATCCGGGTCATCGACATTGCCGGCGATTCCTACGCCGGCAAGCCCAACCCGCACGCGTGGATGAGCCCGCTCAATGCGGCACTGTACGTCGCCACCATCGCGGAGGCGTTCAGTGAGCTTGCGCCCGAGCATGCCGCTCACTTCGCCTCGAATGCGGCGGAGTACACCGCCGAACTGCTTGCGGTTCAGGCTGAGCTGGAGGCAGCACTCTCGACCTTGCCCGCGAATCAACGCGCACTCGTCACCTGTGAAGGCGCCTTCTCGTACCTCGCGCGTGACGCCGGTCTCGCCGAGCAGTACATCTGGCCGGTGAACGCCGAACAGCAGGCAACACCCCGACAGATCGCCGACACAATCGAGTTTGTGCGCGACTACGAGGTTCCGGCCGTGTTCTGCGAATCAACGGTGTCTGACCGCGCGATGCAGCAAGTGGTCGACGCGACCGATGCGGTCTTCGGGGGCATCCTGTACGTCGATTCGCTCTCCGGGCCCGACGAGCCGGTCGCCACCTACCTCGACCTGATTCGCTACGACACCGCCGTGATCATTGCGGGCCTCACTGGGAGCACCCCATGATGGCCGCGATAGAGGTCTCAGAACTGACGGTGCGCTTCGGGTCGACTCTTGCTCTCGACGGTGTGTCGCTCTCTGTCGACCCCGGGCGCGTCGTCGGGCTCATCGGCATGAACGGATCGGGCAAGTCGACGCTGTTTCGCTCCGTGATGGGAGCGATTCCGATCGACTCGGGAACCGTACTCATCGACGGCGCCTCCCCCGCGCAGGCTCGGCGACGCGGCATCGTCGGCTATGTGCCCCAAAGCGAGGCAGTCGATTGGAGTTTTCCGATCTCGGTGCGCGAGGTCGTCATGATGGGTCGATACGGGGCGCTTGGCATCACGCGGCGGCCCCGGTCGGCCGATCGTGCCGCGGTGGCGGATGCCCTGTCTCGAGTCGAACTCACTGACCTAGCCGACCGGCAGATCGGGCAGCTGTCGGGCGGTCAACGAAAGCGCGCCTTCGTGGCGCGCGGCATCGCGCAAGGAGCTTCTGTGCTGTTGCTCGACGAGCCCTTCGCCGGGGTGGACCGCGGTTCGGAAGCAACCATGGTGCGACTGCTGCGCGAACTTGCCGCCGATGGACGCACGGTCTTCGTCTCGACCCATGACCTACAGGGTCTGACACAACTGGCCGACGAGGCGGTGCTTCTCCAGCAACGCGTGCTGTTTCACGGTGCGGTTGCTGAGGCGCTGCGCGCCGACACCCTCGCCAGGGCGTTCGGACTCGTCGCGACAGAGCAGAATGGCGCCGTGTGACACCGATCGACCTACTACTCGAACCGTTGCAATACGACTTCATGGTGCGTGCCCTGATCGCCACCACGATCGCGGCGGTGGTGTGCGCCCTGCTCTCGTGCTGGTTAGTGCTGGTCGGGTGGTCGCTCATGGGTGATGCCGTCGCCCACTCGGTTTTTCCTGGTGTCGTCATCGCCTACAGCTTGGGGGCCCCGTTCGCGCTCGGCGCCGTCGTTTTTGGATTTCTGGCAGTCGGTCTGATCGGCGCGGTTCGCGAAACCCGCCGAGTGAAAGAAGACGCCGCGATTGGCATCGTGTTCACCACGTTGTTCGCCCTCGGGCTCGTTCTGGTGTCGGTGACGCCCAGCCAGATCGACCTCGGTCACATCATCTTCGGCAACGTGCTCGGGGTGTCTGCGGTCGAGCTGCTGCAGATTGGCACGATCGCGCTCGTCGTCGCGACGGTTCTCATGATCAAGCGGCGGGACCTCACCCTGTTTGCCTTCGACCAAGCCCATGCGCACGCGATCGGACTGAATCCGAGGGTGATGAGCGCCCTGCTGCTCGGTCTACTCGCCTTGACGACGGTCGTGGCGCTGCAAGTGGTCGGGGTCATTCTGGTCGTCGCGATGCTCATCATCCCGGGCAGCACCGCCTTCATGCTCACCGATCGATTCGGCCGCATGCTCATGATCGCCCCGCTGATCGCCGCCCTCAGTTCGGTGCTCGGCATCTACCTGAGCTATTGGCTTGACGCGTCGTCTGGCGGCCTTGTGGTACTGGTTCAAGCGGCCGTATTCGCGATCGTCGCGCTCACGAGCCCGCGGCATGGCCTCCTGGCGCGGCTCATCGCCGCGAGGCGTCGAGAACGTATGCATCGTGTGGAGGTCTAGAGTCGGCGCAGGGCAGACACGTATCAGGTACCGGTGATCGCACCGGTAGAGAGGTTCAGCCAGTGATCGCAGTTGTCACGGGAGGCGCCCGCGGCATCGGCCGCGAACTCGCCAAAGACCTGATTGCCCGCGGTTACATCGTCGTGATCGGTGACCTCGACCTTGCCGCGACGGCGGCCACGGCTCGCGAGCTCGGCGACCGTGCAACAGCTGTGCGGCTCGATGTCACCGACCGCAGGCTGATCGCAGCAACCATCGCGCACGTAGAGTCGAAGCTTGGCCCGATCGAGCTGTGGATCAACAACGCAGGCATTATGCCGACCGGTCGATTCTCGGACCAGCCGATCGAGCTGTCTCGCGCCATCATCGAGATCGACTACGTTTCAGTCGTCGAAGCGACGAGGGCGATTCTTCCCGTCATGCTCGCTCGCGGCCACGGAACGATTGTCAACATGGCGAGCGCCACCGGCATGAAGCCGCTCGCTGGCCTCGCTGCTTACTCTGGCGCCAAGGCGGCAGTGATCGGCTTCAGTGCCGCCCTGCACCGCGAGCTGCGCCGCACCGGCGTTCGGGTTATGGTCGTCTCACCAAACATGGTGAGGACCGCAATGGGCGCCGGGATCACCCCGCCAGCGATCAGCGGCTCGATCAGTGCAGCGGCCGTCAGCAAGGCCACCATTCGCGGTCTCGACAGTGGACGGTTTCACGTGATCGTCCCGCGCCGGTTCGCCGTCATTCTGAGACTGTTTACGAACCTGCCGCTGTCGTGGCAGGACTGGATCGACGACCGCGCGAATAGCGATCGTATTGGCCTCGGCGGCGACCCCGCTGAACGAGCGAAGTACCTCGCTGGCGTGCTGCCGACAGTGGAACGCTGAATCCTGATATCACCAGATATCGATAACGGTGACCGGATCCATCGATGCCAGACCTACTGATCCGCAACCTGTCGGAAACTGTCGTCGCCGAGATCAGCGCCTGAGCGGCCGGTGACCATTGACGATCTGAGCCGATTCAACCAACTGGCTGCAGCCCTCCTAGATGAAGACGTCATGGAGCGGGCCTGGCGGTGACCTCATGGCTAATTGTCAAGTCGGCTCTGGCTCGACTGAGCCTCAGCCCTGACGCCGGTGTGTGGTCTGAGCCGAAGTCACGTTGCAGCCGGCTGAGCGACTCGCTCTGGCTCAAGAGGTTCTTCGCTCCGAGGTCGTCGCCACCGGCTGTAAGCGATCGCGAGACTCGCGACGGCCACGATAAACGCCGCAATGCCGACGACATACGCGGCAACGCTGAGCCAACCCGTCGCCGGCTCCAAGAACGGATACGGATACCACGCCGTCAGCGCACCCCGCACGAGAGTGAATGCAACCCAAGCGAGCGGGTAGATGATGACGATTCTCAAGGCAGTCCAGCGCAGCGCCGG
>JBBQLW010000085.1:0-7116 GCA_038328315.1 Actinomycetales bacterium | reverse complement strand
CCGTCGGTCACGCGGTGCGGGCCGAGCAGGGCATCCGCCTCGACTGCGCCGACCGCGGCGCCGGCAACGTCGTACTCGTCTGGACCGAGAAGGCCCGGATGCTCGGCGGTCTCGCCTCCAACCAGCGCGGTTCCCGTTGCCGCACACGCCTCGGCAATTCCTCGCACAATGTCGGCGATACGCTGCGGCACGACCTTGCCGCAGGCGATGTAATCCGTCATCAGCAGAGGCGTGGCCCCAACGACCACGATGTCATCGACGACCATGCCGACGAGGTCCTGGCCGATGGTGTCGTGCTTGTCGAGCGCTTGGGCGATCGCCACCTTCGTGCCAACTCCATCGGTCGAGGTCGCAAGCAGCGGGCGATCAAAGCTTTTGAGGAACGACACGTCGAACAGTCCGGCGAACCCGCCGACCCCGCCGACCACGGCCGCGCCGTGCGTCGCAGCAACCGAAGCCTTCATCAGCTCAACTGCAAGATCCCCCGCCGCGGTGTCGACGCCCGCCGCACGGTAGCTGCTGGCGGCGTCCTCGATCACGGCTCCAGCGTAGTGGCGGGCTGGGCGACGACGAGAAGCGGGATGCCGAGTGGATTATTGCGACTGTTGCCCGTCAGCACCATGATGAGGCCAGCGCGTGCGGCACCGTCGGAATCGCGTCATCCCACCCGGTGCGTGAACTCACTCGTGAGCACTTTCGCTCGAACGCGCTTGACGCCGGGACGCCGCCCTCGTGATGAAGTACAGCACGGTCCCGACGGCGAGCAGTACCGCACCGAAGATCCACACTTGTCCGCTCTGTTGGGTCAGCAGCAAAATGCAGGATGCGACGCCGAGAATCGGTACGACAGGCCAGACGCGAAAGTGCTCGTGCTCGACCTTGTCACGACGCAGCACCAGCACTGCCACGTTCGTCGAGATGAAGACGATGAGCAGCAACAGCACCACCGTCTCAGCGAGAGTCGCGAGATCGCCGACTGTCGTGAGAATCATGGCGACAACGGTTGTCACGATTATCGCGACCCAAGGAGTTTTCCGTTTCGTGAGTACGCGGCCGAGCACTCTGGGCAGGAGCCCCTGCTCCGCCATCCCAAAGGTGACTCGGCTTGCCATGATCATCGTCAGCAGGGCGCCGTTGGCGACCGCGACGAGTGCGATGAGGCTGAATACCCATTCCGGGATGCCGACCTCTGTCGCTGCAACTACAGCAAGCAGCGGTCCGCTTGAGTCGGACAACTCGTCGGCCGGGAGTGCAATGGAGCTAGCAATCGCGACGAGCACGTACACCACTCCGGCAGTGATGAGAGCACCGAACAGCGCCTTCGGGTAGACCTTCGCGGGATTGCGCACCTCTTCCGCGACGTTGGCGGAAGTCTCGAACCCGACAAACGAGTAGTACGCGATGATCGCGCCACCGAGGATGGCGATCGCGGGGATTGAGCCATCGGGGAACTGAGTGACCCGAGTCACATCTCCACGGCCGCCGCCGAGCATAAAGCCGACCGCCGCAACGACGATAACCAGACCAGTGACCTCGATCACGGTCATCACGACGTTACCCTTCAACGACTCACTGATCCCGCGGGCGTTCACGAATCCGATAAGTGCCAGAAAGACGATCGCGGCAGCAATCGGTGGCACGGAGATAAACGTCGCTAGGTAGTCACCCGCGAATGCAAGTGAGAGACCAGCGGCGCTCACTACGCCAGCTGCGAGCATGCAAAAGCCGACGAGGAACGAGACAAGTGGGCGCTTATATGCCCGTTCCGCGAAGATCGCCGCACCTCCGGCTTTCGGATACTTCGTGACCAGCTCTGCATACGATCCCGCCGTGAGAAGTGCGAGGAGCAGGGCGATGAGAAGCGGCACCCAGAGCGCGCCTCCCACTTCGCTAGCGAGCACTCCCATGAGCGCGTAGATGCCGGCTCCCAGTACATCACCGAGGATGAAAATGAAGAGTAGAGGGCCCGTAATGGCCCGCTTCAGTTTGGTCGGTGGTTGAACATCCGTTTGAGGTTCTGTCGGCGCCCCAGCGGCCTCGGCCGAACCCGCGCCGCCGGACCCAGCCCTCTTGGCATCTGATTTGTCAGTCACTATCCGAAGCTAGGGCAGAGCCAGCCGCATGAGTTGGGGCTTGACAAGACGATCGCGCGGCTCGCGTCAACCTCTGTCAGCTCAGGCGAGGACGCTTGAACACGACCTATGAGACCACGCACTTGGCAGGGCACCGAAAAGCTCGTCGTTGAACATGTGCAGAAGGCCAAGATCCTCTAGCTCACGGTGGCAGTTACTGAAGCACATCACCTGTTCGCGACAGGGGTACCATTTGTCCTGACCCGGAGGTGGGTGAGATGTATTCACGCGAGCAGCTTCGCCAAGCCATTCACCGCGACGAGTTCACCCTCGTCTTCCAGCCGATACTCAAGTTCAGCACCGGAAAATTCACTGGGGCTGAGGCGCTACTCCGATGGAACCTGCCGGATGCGCCCCAAATCAGCCCAAAGGATTTCATACCTGACGCTGAGAACAATGGCGGAATCGTGGAACTGGGTGAATGGGTAGTTAGACGCGCGGTGCAGGAGGCCGCACGGTGGCCACCGTACGCATGGCTCGCGGTGAACGCCTCGGGACGCGAGCTCCAGCGTCGTGGTTACGGACAGATGGTGATCGATTGCTGCCGGGACGCTGGGTTCTCACCCGCCCGGCTTCAGGTGGAAGTTACGGAGTCAGACTTCGATGTGACCGGATCAGCCGCGCAAGCAAACTTGCGATCGTTGCGCGAAGGAGGCGCGCTTATCGCGATCGACGACTTCGGATCGGGTTCGTCTGACGAGCAGCGTCTCGCTGAGCTAGACGCTGATGTCATCAAGATCGACCGATCGCGCGTGGCACAGATCAGCTCGTCCAGAGCAAAAGACCGCGAAGAACTCAAGGCTTGGATGGACGCTGCACTGAAGGCCGATCGCCAGATCATCGCCGAAGGAGTGGAAACCAAGTCCCAGGAGACGTGGCTCATTTCACGAGGGGGTGAACTCGGGCAAGGCTATCTGTATTCACGACCGATCCCTGTTGCCGAGTTTGTCGATGGGTTCTTGCCACCATAGGCCCGACCCGCTGGCAGCCAGTGCCCTATCAGTCCCCTGTCGATCTGCAAACGTGTCTCTTGCCAGCCCTCGGGGCATGACGCCCCCATATGCAACACTGAACCGTGCCCGCTTCGGGTACGCGAGCTTGCGAGCATCAGGGAGCAACCGGCCAGCATGTGCGGCATCGTCGGAATCGTGTCATCCCAGCCGGTGAATCAGCAGGTGTACGACGCCCTCCTCCTGCTGCAGCATCGCGGTCAGGATTCGACGGGCATTGCGACCGCGGACGGCTCGACCTTGCACATTCAGAAAGCCAAAGGCCAGGTGCGTGAGGCCTACCGCACACGAGACATGCGAAACCTGCTCGGCACTGTCGGCCTCGGGCACGTGCGCTACGCGACCAAGGGCAGTGCCGCCAACGAAGAAGAGGCCCAGCCTTTCTATGTGAACGCGCCGTACGGCATCATCCTCGTACACAACGGCAACCTCACCAACACCCGCGAGCTGACCGAAGAGCTCTTTCGCGTCGACCGTCGGCACCTCAACACCTCGAGCGATACCGAGCTGCTCGTCAATGTGCTCGCCAATGAGCTGCAGGCCCAGGTCTCGGGCACTGACCTCGACCCAGTACAGGTGTTCACGGCCATCGCGCGCGTGCACGAGCGGGTCCAAGGCTCGTACGCGGCGATTGCCCTCATCGCTGGCCACGGGCTCCTTGCGTTCCGCGACCCGTTCGGCATCCGCCCGCTCGTGCTCGGGCGACGGCAGACTGGGCTCGTCGGAGACGAGTGGATCGTGGCATCCGAGTCGCTCGTGCTTGAAAGCGCTGGCTACGAGTTCATTCGTGACGTCGCGCCGGGCGAGGCGATCTTCATCGCCGCCAACGGCGAGATGACATCCAAACAGTGTGCGGCCAACCCGCGGCTCGTTCCGTGCTCATTCGAGTACGTGTACCTTGCCCGGCCCGACTCGGTCATGAACGGCATCTCGGTGTACGAGGCGCGGCTGAGGCTCGGCGATCGGCTGGCTGACACGATCGCGAGATACACGCCCCTAGGTGACATTGACGTTGTGATGCCGATCCCCGACTCATCGCGCCCGGCCGCAATGCAGGTTGCCCAAAAGCTCGGCGTCGAGTACCGAGAGGGCTTCTACAAGAACCGCTACGTGGGCCGCACCTTCATCATGCCGGGGCAGGCGGAACGCAAACGCAGTGTCAAGCAAAAGCTCAACGCGATGTCGATGGAGTTTCGCGGCAAGAACATCCTCATTGTCGACGACTCGATTGTGCGCGGCACGACCTCGAAAGAAATCGTGCAGATGGCCCGCGAAGCTGGCGCAAACAAGGTGACCTTCACGTCGGCGGCACCCCCAGTGCGGTTTCCGCACGTGTACGGCATCAACATGCCGTCGCGGCAGGAGCTCGTCGCGCACGGCCGCAAGATCCCCGAGATCGCGATTGAGCTCGGCACCGACTATCTGATCTACCAAGAGGTTGCCGACATGAATGAGGCCATCCTCGAAGGCTCGGATGTGACGGCCCTCGACACGAGCTGCTTTACGGGCGAGTATGTGACCGGCACCGTCACCCCCGAGTACCTCGCCTGGGTCGAGAAGAACCAGCTGAGCTAGCGGCCGTTTCTGGTAGCTTCAGCGGCATGGGTTTTCGCGGCTTCAGCTCGCCGATCGCTTTTCCAATTCCGGTGGATGCCGCGACCGCGGTGTGGGCAACGCCCGTCTTCGTGCTCATCGCGCTCACCGGAGTCGCGGTACTCATTTGGCAAACGGTGCGCTACTTTCGCAATAACCGCGACGAGTAGCCCGGATCCTGCGCCAACGCCGTGGTGGTGCGACACACGGCGAGAGTAGCTTGGAGCCATGCGATTCGGACTCTTTATTCCACAGGGCTGGCGACACGATCTGGTCGATATCGACTCCAACGAGCACTGGTCGGTGATGAAGCGGCTCGCGCTGCACGCCGACGCTGGCAAGTGGGAGTCGATTTGGGTCTACGACCACTTCCACACCGTCCCTGTACCGAGTCACGAGGCGACGCACGAGGCGTGGAGCCTCATGTCGGCGTTCGGTGCGGTCACCGAGCGGGTGCGTCTCGGGCAAATGTGCACGTGCATGGGCTATCGAAACCCCGCATACCTGGCCAAGGTCGCAGCGACCGTTGACCACGTGTCCGGCGGTCGCGTCGAAATGGGGATCGGCGGTGGCTGGTACGAGCACGAGTGGAACGCCTATGGCTACGGGTTCCCCGAGATCGGGGATCGACTGCGGATGCTCGACGAAGGCGTGCAAATCATGCGCCAAGCCTGGGGCACCGGCACGGCAACCCTCGACGGACGCTACTACCAAGCGAAGGGCGCGATCGTGCGCCCCCTCCCGGTTCAGCTGGAAGGTATCCCGCTGTGGATTGCCGGCGGTGGCGAGAAGGTCACGTTGCGCATCGCCGCCCAGTACGGGCGGTACACAAACTTCGGCGGCACGCCGGAGGAATTCACGCACAAGAGCGAGGTGCTTCGCGGCCACTGCGAGCGCCTCGGCACCAGCTTTGACGCGATCACGCGATCGACGAACTTCAACGTCGTCGTCGGCCGCGACGAGGCTGAAGTGGCTGACCGCATCGCCGCGATGGAAGCTCGACTGACCCCGTACCTCGGCGCGGATCGGGTGGCAAAGGCCGTCGTTGACTTGCGCGCCGGCCTCGTCGGAACGCCAGAGCAGATCGTCGAGCAACTGCAGGCGCGTGAGCGACTCGGCATGACATACGCGATCACGTATTTTGCCGAAGCGGCATACGACACGAGCGGCATCGAGTTGTTCGAGCGTGAGGTCCTCCCAGCGCTGCTGTAGCGGCCGGCGGTGCCGCAGCAGTACAGCCCTCTGAACCGTTGGGGAGGAGGGCGCGAGACACTTAGTCTGCGACGTCGTCCGTGACAGTCTCGCGCTGCATCACAGTCACTTTCGCCCGACGGCTCGCAATGACGTCAAGAATCAGTGCGACCAAGGCCCCAAGCACAACACCAGCCGGGATGCCGAAGAGCGCGAAGTATGCGAACAGCGCCCCAAAACCAATGAGCGGGTCCGCCGGATACAGCGAGGTCAAAATGTACGTGACGATCGCCCCAAGCCCGCCGCCAAGAATGAGAAAGGTCGGTACCTTCGGCGCACGCCGCACCCGAACTTCTTGCGTGTCTGATGGCACGTCCGGTTGAGTGTTTTGCGGCTCGCTCACTCTCCCATTGTCTCCCACTGCAGCGGAAGATGCGCCGAGAGGTCTGCGCGTTGGCCAGAAGCCTGCACGGCGCCGGCCGCAACCGCCGCAGTCCAGCTGAGCGAACCGGTCGCGAGGGCGAGCCAAGTCGTCGCATCCGTCTCAATGACATTGGGCGGGGTGCCGCGCGTGTGTCTCGGCCCCTCGATCGCTTGCACCGCACCGAATGGCGGGACCCGCACCTCCACCGTGTTGCCCTCGGCGTGCTCGGCAAGCACTTGCAGGAGGTAGCGCGTTGCCATCGCGGTGTCGTCGCGAGGGGCGGATGCCGCGAGCGCCCGTCTCACATAGGCACGGCCATCAACATCCGAGATCTTCGCGCGCGCCATTGCCCAACGGTAGCAACCTGACACGAGAGGCGTCGGCGCAGGTAACGTTGGCACGTGCGCATTCTCGTTCTGGGCTCCGGTGCCCGCGAACACGCGATCGTCAACTCGCTGCTCAGGGAGGCGGCGGGTCACGAGATCACCGCGGCGCCCGGCAATGCCGGCATTGCCGCCGTTGTGCCGGTGATCGCACTCGATCCGACCCGAGCAGCGGTCGTGACCGAGTATGCACTCGACAACGACATCGAACTCGTCATTATCGGCCCGGAGGCGCCACTCGTTGCCGGGGTTGCCGACGCACTACGTCAACGCGGCATCGCCGTGTTCGGGCCGGGCAAGGCTGCCGCAGCGCTCGAAGGCAGCAAGACCTTTGCCAAGAGAATCATGGATGCCGCTGGCGTCCCAACCGGCAAGGCGACTCG
>JBBQLW010000084.1:0-7129 GCA_038328315.1 Actinomycetales bacterium | reverse complement strand
AGCTCCACCGCGCACTAGATCGGCACCTGGACTTGCTGGATGATCGAGCGCAAGATCGAGTCGGACGAGATGCCCTCAAGCTCGGCTTCTGGTCGGAGTTGGATTCGGTGCCTGAGCACCGGCAGCGCCATCGCCTGAATGTGATCTGGCGTGATCGAGTCGACCGCGTTCAGCCAGGCCCACGCCTTGGCCGCAGCGAGCAACGCGGTCGATCCGCGCGGGCTGACGCCGAGCTTGACCGAAGGACTCTGCCGAGTGGCCCGCGCCAAATCGACCGTGTAGCCGATTACGTCTGCGCTCGCGCCGACCTGACCAACCGACTGTTGGGCGGCAGCGATTTCGGCTGGCCCCAACACCGGTGTCACGCCGGCAGCGGCGAGGTCGCGCGGGTTGAAGCCCTCTGAATGCCGCCGAAGCACCTCGGTTTCTACGTCGCGTTCCGGCACCTCGAGCACGAGCTTGAGCAGGAACCGGTCGAGCTGCGCTTCTGGCAGCGTGTAGGTTCCCTCGTACTCGATCGGGTTCATCGTTGCCGCAACCATGAACGGCACCGGGAGTGGGCGGGTTTCGCCATCCACCGAGACCTGTCGTTCCTCCATCGCTTCAAGAAGCGCCGACTGGGTTTTCGGTGGGGTGCGGTTGATCTCGTCTGCGAGCAGGATGTTCGTGAACACCGGCCCTTCGCGAAACTCGAATGCCCCAACCTTGGCGTCATAGACGAGCGAGCCGGTGACGTCTCCGGGCATGAGGTCGGGTGTGAATTGCACGCGCTTGGTGTCGAGGCTGAGGGCGCGACTGAGCGTTCGCACCAGCAGAGTCTTCGCAACACCCGGAACCCCTTCGAGCAACACGTGCCCGCCGGTCAAGAGTGCGATAGTCAAGCCGGTGACTGCGGCATCCTGACCGACGACAGCCTTGCCAACCTCGGTTCGCAGGCGCAGGAACGATTCGCGGAGTTCGGTATCAACCATGGGTCAATTGTGTCCTTCTGTGTTGGTCGTTTTTGTCAGAGTTGAAAGTCGGTTGGTGTTGATGTGGGCTGGGACTTCTGCTCGACCCGGCGCCGAGTCGTCACGCTGCATCACGGCCGCACGGCCGCACTGCCTCACGGCCGCACCGCCTTCTCGACGTCGCGTTCGAGGCGAAGGAGCGCGTCGGAGAGCCCGACAAGAGCACCGTCGCTGTCCGGCACTGCTTCGATGAGCAGACTGCGCAATCCGGTCACCTGGGTGTCGGTGACGGATGCCACGGCGAGCACGATCTCGTCGACGCTCGCGATTCTCGGCAGTCCGCACAGCACCCCGAGCCTGCGGATCGTGCCGACGCGCAGCGCGTCGAGCGCCCTGAGCCTGGCGGAGGAGCGCTCGTAGAGTCGCGCGCGGCCCTGCATCGTCTCGCTCGAGCGAACCGTGACCGGCAGGTTCTCGATCACCAATGGACCGAATCGACGCCCTTGCCACACCGCCGCGGCGATGAAGGTGATGAACAGCAGGAGCACGACGGGTGTTACCCAACGGGGTGTGAGGTCGGCAAACGCGTTCCCTCCGTCGTCTGGAACATCGTCCAGGCTCGGCAGGTACCAGATGAGCCTCGGTTCCGCGCCGAGTACGGTCAGTGCAAACGCCGCGTTGTCATCGTTGATGATCGCCCCGTTGGTGAGCGCACCGGTCGCGCCGAGAAGCGTGAGACTTTGCTGCGCCGACCCGAGTTGAAGGAGCGAATAGCCTGAATCCTCGTCACCGAAGCACTGAGCCGTCACTGCTGTGTTGGGTGCGGTGTCAGCTGCCGTGTCAGCTGCCCTGTCGGCTGCCGTGCCATCGCCGACGCGGTAGACCCGGGTTTCACCCGAAATGGTTTGCACCCGCTGCAGCTCGGGCAGCGTGCAGCGTTTTTCGATCGAGCCGGCGGCCTCGCCAGCTTGGTTGACGCCGGGCGCGAGTACCCGCAACTGCAGAAACCCTGGATCGGCGATGATGACGCGGTTTACGAGGCCGACCGCCTCAAGCAACTGCGCGTCGTCGAGGTAGCCTTCGGTGTCGACCAGGAACAGCGTCGTCTGACGTGGATCGCTGATCGCGTCGCGCGTCTCGGCGAGACTTGCGGTGGACACCACCGTGACCCCCTGTTGGCGCAGCACTTCGGCGAGCGCCTTTGCGCCGGTGGGCGCAGGGTTCTCGGGGGAGAGCCGTGGCCCGTCGACCGCCGTTCCCGCGATGCCGAGCGACAGCACGGCGATCAGGAGGGCGGCAACACCGGCTCCAATCCAGAACAGAGCGCGTCGAAGCACTCGCGATACCGTGGGTGTGATGACGGTCTGCTCGTTGATCCCCGCTTCGTTGAGGCTCAAGCGCTACTCACCGGGTGCTCACTCAACATGGAGCAGTTCCGCCGGGCGGGATTGTCGAACGGCAGCCTCGAGAGTTGCCATTGACTCATACTGTTCGCGCGTGCCGTCTCGACCGAGGTAGCGAACCCCATCGAAGTCGGATGCCGCGGCCACCAGCCGATCGCGCAACTCGGGGAAGACTGCCGAGGCCCTGTCCGCCACCCCGCTCGCGGTGGTCCCTGGCAACACGGTGACGATCGTGCGCTCGGCAAGTCCGCGAGCGATGGACCGGTAGCACTCGGCGATCGCGAGCGAGTATTCGCCGCGTGACGCCGCCGCCGCGGCATCCGCCCGCATTCGCTCTGCGGTTCGCCTGTCGTTCTCGCCGAACAAGTCGCCGCCAGCTGCGCTGCGACGGTTGAGTCGCGGAACGCCGAAGATGATGAAGGCCACAATGAGCCCGATGATCACGAGAATTCCGATGACGACCAGGCCAAGGGTCGGCGGTCCGTCGCCGCCGCCGATCTGCAGCGAAGCAAACCAGTCCGCGATGGCGCTCGCAATGCGGTCAACGAGGGTCGGCTGGGCAGCCTGATACTCGGGGCCGGCGAGTTCTTCGAGCAGCCAGTTGGTCGCCTCGGGGGGTTCCGGCGCAAGTGGAACCGTCACGCTGCTCACGGCAAGCACCGCGCTCGCAACGACCGCGCTCCCAACGACCCCGCTCATGCCCAGGGTGTCTGCTGGTCCGCTGCGGCCGGTGTCGAAGCGCTTTGCGGCTGCACCGCGCGAGTCGAGGTGACGAGGTACGGGTCTGTGACACTCGCGTCGCCGGTCTGTCGCGCCTCGACGAACCGCAACAGCTCGAGGTCGAGTCCCTCTTTGCGCATTCGGATGTCGATGTACAGCAACGCTGGCGTTGCCGACTGCGCGACGAGTGCAATGGCGCCGAACACGACGGAGATCACGACGCTGAGCACCGTGATGATGAGCGAGATCACAAGAAAGCCATCGCTCGAGCCGCTCGGGTCGATGAGGGCCCCGCCGAAGCCAGCAATCACGTTGAGCGGAAAACTAATGACGGATGCCACCGTCTGCACGATCACGCTCACGAGCACGATGATGCCGAAGGTCTTCCAGAAAAAGCCGTTTGTCAAGCTCCACGACCGTCGAACCGCGTCAGCGAGCCGGGTCCGCTCGAGCATGAGCACACTCGGTACGAGGGCGAGCTTGGTGCCGAGCCAGATGAATCCCGCGGTTGCAGCGAGTCCCGTGAGGAGTCCGAGAATGACCCCGATCGCGATACCAGCCGGGCCACCGAGCGCCACCAAGGCCCCGATGAGTCCCGCAACGATCACGAACGCGATGAGCACGACTGTTGTCACAAGAAGAGACCAGCCGATGAGTGCACCGATGCGACCGCGAGCGCTGCGCCACAGCCCGCTGAGCTTGAGCTTCTCACCGAGGGTTGCTCTCGCAACCTCGAGCGACACGATGCCTTGCAGGATGCTTGAAACCACGATGCTGAGCACCACCGGCACGATGGCGGCGAGGATCACCAGCGCTACCGAGCCTGCGGTAATGGTGTCGATGTCTTCAGCGGCTGCGTTGAAGGTGCGGCTAAAGGCGAACACTGTCACGAGACCGATGACGACTCCGCTGAGGAGCACGATCACCCCGGTAATGAGGAGGGCGAAGCCAAAGGTTGGGCCGGGGTTGCGGCGCATCACCTGGAAGGCGGCAGCAAGGATCGTCGCGAAGGCGAGTGGGCGCAGCGGCACGAGGCCCGGTTTGGGCGGCGGCGTCCAGCCCGCTCCCGTGCCAGTTCCGCCGCCCGCTCCCGTGCCAGTTCCGCCGCCGCCGCTGCCAGCACTCGGCACCGCAGGCGGCGGGATCGAACCGCTACCGGCCGCGCCGTATGGCGTTGGGGTGCTCGCGGCGCCCGTTCCAGACGGTGACTGCCACGGCGTGTTGTCGGTCACGATGTGCCCTTCGGTTGCGCGGTCACACACCGCTCCTCACGGTTATGCTTTCACACTCGGCTACTGTTATGCGAAAGCTCGAAGCATCAGGTGGATGCCAGAGCCGATCAGTTTGCGAGGGTCAGTGAACGCGCGAATTCTAGTTGTCGATGATGACATCGCGATTGCAGAAATGATCGGGATTGTGTTGCGCTCGGAGGGTTTCGAACCCTTCTTCTGCAAAGACGGGACCGGAGCCGTCGACGCCTTTCGGGCATCCAAACCGGCATTGATCTTGCTCGATCTCATGCTGCCCGGCATTGACGGCATTGACGTGTGCGCTCGCATCCGCGAGGAATCCGGGGTACCGGTGATTATGCTCACTGCCAAGAGCGATACAACGGATGTTGTGCGCGGGCTCGAGAGCGGAGCCGACGATTACATCGTCAAGCCGTTCGATCCCAAGGAACTCGTTGCTCGCATCCGCACCAGATTGCGACCGACGCCGCAAACCGCAACCGACACGCTGCAGATCGGTGATCTTGTGTTGGACGTCGCGGGCCACGAGGTTCGACGCGGTGAGGCGCGCATCAACCTGACGCCGCTCGAGTTCGAACTGCTGCTTGCTCTTGCGCTCAAGCCGCAGCAGGTCTTCACCCGCGAGATGTTGCTCGAGCAGGTGTGGGGCTACCACTACAAGGCAGACACGAGACTCGTCAACGTTCACGTGCAGCGACTGCGGGCCAAGGTCGAACAGGATCCGGACAACCCTCGCATTGTGATGACCGTGCGTGGCGTCGGCTACCGCGCGGGTTCATCCAGCTAGCTCGATGCGCGATTTCGACTGGCGCGCGTGGCTCGATCGCTCGGCACGGCTGTGGCGCACGTCACTGCAACTGCGAACCGTGACCTTCGCCGTTGCCCTCTCCACGATCGCAGTGCTCGTGATCGGTGCCTACATGTCGTTCAGCGTCGGAACGAACCTGTTCGAGTCGCGTCGCGCGCAACTCATCGCGACGTCCGCAAACGCCACCATCAGCGGTCAAAGTGTCTTCGACAATGCTCCTGAGCAGCTTGCAGGCGAAGAACTTGAGGCTACGACTCTCCTCGCTGGCAGAACGATCGTGAACGCCGCAGTGAGCACTGGGCCCACCCAGTTCGCCATCTTAAGAACCCCAGGACAGGAGGGGCCGAGGGTGCCGTTGGATATCCAATCGGACACCCTCGACACGGATTCGGTGATCTCGCCGGAGTTGCGTCAGCAGGTCTCAGAATCGAGCGAACCGCGCACCTTCGCGCAGTCAGTGTTGCTCGCGACGGATGAAGGCCCGCAGCCGGGCATCGTGGTCGGCTCGACGCTCGACGTGCGCGGCGCGCAGTACGAGTTGTACCTCATTTACGACATTGGCGACGCGCAGCAGACCCTCGACTTCGTGCAGCAAACGCTCGTGATCGGCGGGTTGGCCCTCATCGTGCTGATTGGGGCAGTGACCTTTATCGTCGTGCGCCTCGTTGTCGGACCGGTTCAGGTCGCTGCCGCAACGAGTGAGCGCTTCGCCGCCGGCGAGTTGCAGGCGCGCATTCCGGTCAAGGGTGACGATGTCATCGCGACGCTTGCCAGATCGTTCAACGGCATGGCGAACTCCCTGCAGAATCAGATCACCAAACTCGCAACCCTCTCCCAAGTGCAGCAGCGATTCGTTTCGGATGTCTCGCACGAGTTACGCACGCCCCTGACGACCATTCGACTGGCAGGCGATGTGCTCTATGACCAGCGCGAAAGTTTTCCGCCGCCAACGGCTCGAACCGCGGAACTGCTGCAGGCACAGGTGAAGCGCTTCGAACTGCTGCTCGCTGACCTTCTGGAGATGAGTCGCTACGACGCGGGCGCCGTTGACATGGACACCGAGCCAACGAATCTTGTACGGCTCGCCGAGGATGCGATCGACAGTGTCGCCACCCTGAGTGATGCTGCCGGTTCTGATCTGCGGCTTCTCGCTCCCGGCGGCTACTTCGAAGCAGAAGTCGACGCTCGGCGTATTCGGCGCATCCTGCAGAACCTCCTCGGGAACGCGATCGACCACGGAGAAGGAAAGCCCATCGTCGTGTACGTCGACAGCGACGAGTTGGCGGTCGCAATTGCGGTGCGGGACTACGGCATCGGTATGACTCCTGAGGCGATGGAGCGGGTCTTTGACCGCTTCTGGCGCGCTGATCCCTCCAGGCAACGTTCGACCGGGGGAACCGGCCTTGGACTCGCGATCTCGCTCGAGGATGCGGCTCTGCACGGTGGCTGGCTCGAGGCCTGGTCCGAGCCGGGTGCTGGCTCGTGCTTCCGACTCACCCTGCCGAGGATCGCCGGCGCGCCGCTGGTGTCGTCACCTCTGGAGCTGCCGCCGCCGAGCGATGCGTTGAGCGACTTGTCGACTGACTCACAGCCACAGCCACAGCCCAAGGCAGAGCCACAGCCCAAGGCAGAGCCACAGGCAAAGGCAAAGCCACAGCCCAAGGCGAAGTCGTGAGGGGCTTGCGGTTCACTCCGCGCTGGATCGTGGCAGCCAGCGTCATCGCTGTTGCGGTGTCACTCTCTGCCTGCTCCGGAATCCCAACCTCGGGCGGTGTCGTTCCCGGCCCCGTGATTGACGAGCAGATCGATCCGGACGTGGTGATCGTTCCATCTGGCCCACGACCGGGATCGACGCCGGAGGAACTGCTCGTCGACTTTATGCAGGCCGTGCGCGGTTCGCAAAACGACTACGCGGTCGCCAAGCAGTTCCTGACCGGGGCCCTTGCGGCAAGCTGGAACCCGGATGCCTCGACCGCAATTCGAGCAAGCCCGGCAATT
>JBBQLW010000083.1:0-7219 GCA_038328315.1 Actinomycetales bacterium | reverse complement strand
GGCGCCCTCCGCGACCCGGCAGGAGTCGCGAAGCTGCTCCCAAATGCGCTGGCCGACCTTGTATGAGGGTGCCTGCCCTGGCCAACCGAAGTACCGGTTGACCTCGAACCGAACGAACTGTTCATTCATGTTCACGTTCTTCGACATGAATTCGAGCGCGTAGTCCCAGTCCCACTCCCCCGTGCCGTCGAGCTTCGGCTTGTTCAAGTGCACACCGATGTCGAGCACGACGCGCGCGGCGCGCATCCGCTGGCCATCGAGCATGCCGAGGCGGTCGCCCGGATCGTCGAGATACCCGAGCTCCTGCATCAGGCGCTCGGCATACAGGGCCCAGCCCTCGGCGTGCCCAGAGGTGCCGGCGAGTTGTCTGCGGTATGTGTTCAGCTGTGCGCGGTTGTAGACGGCTTGCCCGAGCTGCAAGTGGTGACCCGGCACGCCCTCGTGGTAGACCGTTGTCGTCTCCCGCCAGGTGTTAAATTCTGTAACGCCCTCTGGCACCGACCACCACATGCGACCCGGTCTGGAGAAGTCGTCGCTCGGGCTGGTGTAGTAGATGCCGCCCTCTTGAGTTGGTGCAATCATGCACTCCAGCCGCTTGATCGGATCCGGAATGTCGAAGTGCGTTGCAGACAGCTCGGCGACTGCCGTGTCACTCAGTTGCTGCATCCACTCCTGCAGTGCTTTTGTGCCGATCAGCTTGCGCTTCGGGTCACTATCGAGGTGTTCAATCGCTTCGGCGACGGATGCGCCCGGCTTGATTTCTCGAGCGATCGCTTCTTGTTCCTCGGTCATGCGCGCAAGCTCTTCTATCCCCCACTCGTACGTCTCGTCGAGGTCGATCTCTGCGCCGAGGAAGCGTCGCGATTGCAGCGCATAGATCTCGCGTCCGACCCCGTCGTCCTCCCCGGCGGCGGGAAGGAGTTCATCGCTGAGAAATGTCGCGAGCGTTTCATACGCTTCTGCAGACACCCGCGCACCGGTCCCGAGGTCAGCCCGCAGCGATTCCGGGATGGCCTGGTCGTCCGCTAAAGCAGCAGCACCGGCGAAATTGTGGAAGTAGCCGGCACCTGCCCCGTGCTTCTTCGCCTGTTCAATTACTTCGCGAACCTGACGCTTGGCGGGGGTGACGCCACGCTCGATTCCGAGCCTGAGCGTTTCGATGTAGCCAGCGACGGCCGTCGGCAGGTTGTTCAAGCGCCCGGCGATGTCGACCCAGTTTCCTTCGGTGTCTGTCGGCATCATGTCGAGAATTTCGCGGATGCCTTGGGCCGGGCTGTCGATGACGTTGACATCGCGCATCCACAGGCCGACATCGCTCGCCTCAAGGGTCAGTGTCAGCTCACTCTCCATGTCGGTCTTGGTGATCCAGTCGGTGTCGTCAACGCTCGTCGCCGTTGCTAGCTGCGCGAGCACCTTTCTGGTTTCATCGACCAGACGCTGGTGGCCATCAGGCGAGTGGTCCTCGTACTCGTCGAGTCGACCAGGAATGCCAATCCAGGTCGCGACGGCAGGGTCGAGGTCTGCGAGGGTCGTGACCCAGTCCTCCGCAATGCGGTCAATCTCGGTCGCCTCACGCTGGGCCGACGCGTCGACGCCGCCGTTTTCGCCATGCATTGATGTGTCTCCCTGGATCGAGCGTTCGATGGATGCGGGATGAGTGGTCGCCGGTTCGCTCGGCGCGCAACACCGCTAATGCGCCGCGGCATCCCAGTTTGGTCCGGTGCCGATCTGCACCTCGAGTGGTACCTGCAATTCCGCAGCCCCAGCCATGCGATTCTTGACGATCGCGCTGAGGGAATCCAGCTCGCCAGGGAATACCTCGAAGACGAGTTCATCGTGTACTTGCAGCAACATGCGAGAACCCATGCCGGCCATGTCTTTCTGGATTTCGATCATCGCGCGCTTGAGAATGTCAGCAGCTGAACCCTGAATCGGCGAGTTGAGCGCCTGCCGCTCGGCGTTCTCGCGCAGCACCCTGTTGTTCGACGTCAAGTCGCCAAACGGCCGCCGACGCCCGAAAATTGTTGTCGTATATCCGTCGACTCTCGCCTGCTCGACAACGTTTCGAAGGTACTCGCGAACCGCCCCGAAGCGCGCGAAATAGTCGGTCATGAGCGCTTTGGCTTCCGACGTCTCGATGCGCAGCTGCTTGCTGAGACCGAAGGCGCTCAGGCCGTATGCCAGTCCGTACGACATGGCCTTAACCTTCGTGCGCATCAGTGCAGTGACGTCGCTCGGATCGACACCAAAGATGCGAGCACCGACGAAACGGTGCAAGTCCTCGCCTTCGTTGAACGCGGCGATGAGCCCCTCATCGCCAGACAGGTGCGCCATGATGCGCATCTCAATCTGCGAGTAGTCGGCCGTGAGCAGCGTTTCGAAACCCTGACCCGCTTCAAAAGCCGAGCGGATGCGCCTGCCGACCTCGGTCTTGACCGGCACGTTCTGCAGATTCGGATCATTCGAAGCGATGCGACCGGTGCTTGACCCGGCCTGCTCATACGTGGTGTGCACCCGCCCGCCCGAGTCGACTGTCTTGTCGATGCTTTCGATAATCTGCCGAAGCTTCGTTGCATCGCGGTGCTGGAGTAGGAGATCGAGGAACGGGTGCGGGGCTTGCTCTTGGAGATCGGCGAGGCTCGCGGCATCCGTTGAAAAGCCTGTCTTGTTTGCCCGGGTCTTCGGCATGCCGAGCTGATCGAACAGCACCTCCTGCAATTGCTTGGGGCTACCCAGATTGACCTCTCGGCCGATCTCGAGGTACGCACGGCTGGCCAACTCAGATGCACTCGCGTCGAGCTCGGTTGCGATCGACCCAAGAATCTCTCGGCTGACGGAGATGCCCGTCAATTCCATTTGTGCAAGTACTGGGAGGAGCGGCAGTTCGATCTCTGCGAGAACCGAGCTGGAGCCGGCGTCAAGGTGCTCGGCGAACCAGTTCGCCAGCCGCAGGATGTACCACGCCTCGGTTGCTGGACTTGCGCCCTCGGACTCTGGCACCAACTGGTTTGGGTCAGACTCCGGCAGCGTCTCGCCGAGATATTCGTAGACCTGCGTTGCCAAGGATTCCGGTTTGGCGCCGGGCTTGAGTAGCCACGAACCGAGGACCGTGTCGAACGCGATGCCACCAAGGCTGAGTCCTGAGTGAGCGAGAATCTTGAGCTGCGCCTTCGCTGAATGCAGGTACTTGGGCGAATCGCTCGCGAGCCATTCCTCGAGCGCCCGATAGTCGGGACGATTGGCGGCCCACGGTACGAAGGCAGACTCGCTGGCGCTCGAAAGACCGAGCCCGGTTACGACGCCGTCGGTACTCGCAACCCGTAAGCCAAGCGCGGTCTGCCCAAGCGCGCTGGCATTCGATAGCCACTTGGCGAGCTCTTCGTCGATGATCGTGTGCACCACCGGCGCACCGCTACCAGTCGTGGAACCGGCCTGGCCATGGGCAGCCCCGATGTCTGCAGAGTCGCCCGATGCTGACCCGCGCTCCGCCGCGGCGAGCTTGAGTACGCGCTCGAGCAGCGTTCGGAACTGCAGCTTGTCGAACACCTCGCGAACGGCGGTTTCGTTAATCGGTCCACGGGCCAAATCCAGTGGACCTACCGGCAGCTCAACATCGGTCACGAGTCTGTTCAGCTTGCGATTGCGGATGGCGCGGTCGCGCTGTTCCCGCAGCTTCTCGCCCACGACGCCACCGATCTCATCCTCGTGGTCAAGCACCGCGTCGAGGGAGCCGTACTGCGTGATCCATTTCACTGCGGTCTTCTCGCCGACCTTGTCGATGCCGATGAGATTGTCGCTCGTTTCGCCGACAAGCGCTGCGACATCTGGATACTGAGCCGGCTCGACTCCATAACGCTCGAACACGGCGTCGCGGTCGTAGCGCTTGAGTTCAGAGACTCCCCTGGCGTTCGGGTACAACAGCGTGACATCATCGTTGACCAGCTGAATGGCGTCTCGGTCGCCCGAGACGACGAGCACCCTGAAGCCATCGGCGGCACCTCTGGCCGCGAGAGTCGCCAGGATATCGTCGGCTTCAAAGTCCTCCTTTGAGAGTGTCTGAATGCCCATTGCCGCGAGGGCTTCTTCGAGGAGAGGAATTTGCCCGATGAACTCGGGCGGGGTTTCGTCTCGCGTTCCCTTGTACTGCGGGTACTCCCGGGTTCTGAAGGAGTATCGCGAGATGTCGAACGCCACAGCCAAATGGCTCGGCTTCTCTTTCTGCAGCAGCGTCAGCAGCATGGCGATGAAGCCGTGGATGGCGTTCGTGTGTTGCCCTTCGCGGTTTTGGAAGCTATCGACCGGAAGCGCGTAAAAGGCACGGAATGCCAGAGAGTGGCCGTCGATCACCAGCAGAGTAGGCTTCTCGATGTCCGACACGGTAGTCAGCCTAGCCTCGGGTGCCGACGCCCCGCCGACACGATTGTGACCGACGCATGACGATTTTGCCAGAGGACCTTGACCCGGAACTCTACGACCGACTCATCGCCACCGGCGGCGGTGAACTCACCGTGAAGATGGGCGTCAAATTTCTCGAACTGTCGGCTCAACACTCCGTTGCGACGATGCCAGTAGCGGGCAATCGTCAAGTTGTCGGACTCCTCCACGGTGGCGCTCACGTCGTGCTCGCCGAATCGCTCGGCTCTATCTCGTCCGCCATCCACGCCGGACCTGGCAGGGTCGCGATGGGCATCGAGATCAATGCTTCCCACTCCCGTTCAGTGACGGACGGCACAGTTACCGCGACGTGCGATGCGCTTGTGCTTGGTCGAACGCTGGCAACCCACGAGATCGTGATGCGCGACGAAGAAGGCAGGCGACTGTCAACGGTGCGAATGACGAACATCTTGCGCGACCGGGATTGAATGCGCGCGGCCTACTTCTTGGCGCTGAGTTGCTCGATGATCGCCTGTGCCACGTCGTGCATGGTCAACCGGCGATCCATCGAGGCTTTCTGAATCCACCGGAACGCCTCTGGCTCGGTGAGTCCCATTTTTTCGTTGAGAAGCCCCTTGGCGCGGTCAACGAGCTTGCGAGTCTCGAACCGCTCGACCAGATCGGCGACCTCGGCCTCGAGAGTGATGATCTGGGAGTACCGGCTCAGGGCGATCTCGATCGCTGGAAGTAAATCACTCGGAGTGAATGGCTTGACGACGTAAGCCAAGGCGCCAGCCTCGGATGCCCGTTCAACGAGCTCTTTCTGGCTAAACGCGGTGAGAAGCACGACAGGGGCAATGTGGTTCTTCGTGAGTCGCTCAGCCGCCGAAATGCCGTCGAGTTGCGGCATCTTCACATCCATGATCACCAGATCGGGACGTAGTTCGGTGGCGAGCGCGACCGCAGTTTCACCGTCAGAAGCTTCCCCGACGACCTCGAAACCGTTATCACGCAGAATTTCGACGATATCCATGCGGATGAGTGACTCGTCCTCGGCCACGACAACGCGTCGCGGAACTGAGGAAACGGCATCGTGGTCGGTCACGGGTACACCCTACGGTATTCTTTTCAGCGTTGTTGTGCGCCGGATTGGCGGAATGGCAGACGCGGAGCACTCAAAATGCTTTGTCCGAAAGGGCGTGCGGGTTCAAGTCCCGCATCCGGCACAACTTGTGTTTAGTCCGCAGCCCAAGCAGGGGCCGCGGCGTTGATGGCGTCACCAATGATGTGCACGCGCATGTCGTTCGTTCCGCCAGTGATTCCGGGAGGCGACCCGGAGATTACGACGACCTTGTCGCCGATTTCGGCGAGACCTTCCCTGAGGAGGACTTCGTCGACCTGGCGGTACATCGCGTCGGTGTGACTGACGCGGTCCACGATGAACGATTCGATCCCCCAGATCAACGCCATTCGACGCTGGATAGCCGGGTCGGGGGTAAACGCCTTCATCGGTATGCGGAACCGTAGCCGGGACATCCGGCGCGCTGAATCACCGGACTCGGTGAACACACAGACATACTTTGCATCCACGAAGTCAGCAACCTCAGCTGCCGCGAGAGTGATGGCACCGCCCTGCGTGCGCGGCTGCGTCCCGAGCGGTGGGATGCGCTCGAGGCCGTGCTCCTCAGTCGAGGCCACAATGCGCGCCATTGTTTGTACCGTGATGACGGGATACTCGCCGACGCTGGTCTCGCCGGACAACATCACAGCATCGGCGCCGTCGAGAATCGCATTCGCAACATCCGACGTTTCGGCGCGTGTTGGCACCGGACTGGAAATCATCGATTCAAGCATCTGCGTGGCCACAATGACGGGCTTGGCCCTGCGTCGCGCAAGTTCGACGGTGCGCTTCTGAACAATCGGCACTTGTTCCAGCGGCAGTTCGACACCAAGATCACCCCGAGCGACCATGATCGCGTCAAAGGCGTCAATGATGGCTTGGAGATGGTCGACGGCTTGGGGCTTCTCGATCTTGGCGATTACCGGAACTTTGCGGCCTTCTTCTGCCATGATCTCGTGCACGCGAACGATGTCGTGTTCGTTGCGCACGAAGGAAAGAGCGATGTAGTCCGCGCCGAGCCGCAAGCCCCAACGGAGATCATCCTCATCTTTCTCAGACAGAGCGGGAACATTCACGGCGACGCCTGGAAGGTTGATTCCCTTGTTGTTGGACACCTCACCGGCGACGACCACCTCTGTCGTCACGACCGGTCCGTCAACGCTCGTCACGACGACCTTGACTTTGCCATCGTCGATGAGCAGGAAGTCGCCCGGCGCGACGTCGTCAGGTAGACCCTTGAACGTTGTGCCGGAAAGTTCCTTCGTGCCGAGGACGTCATCGGTCGTGATCTTGAAGACGTCACCGACGGCGAGAACGTACGGTCCAGCCTCGAACTTGCCGAGTCGAATCTTGGGGCCTTGAAGATCGACCATGACTGCGACGGCGCGCCCCGAATCTTCGGCTGCCTTGCGCACGTTTGCGTAAACCTCCTCGTGCACGGCGTACGTGCCGTGACTCAGATTCATGCGGGCGACATCGACACCTGCATCGATGATCGCCCGGATGTTCTCGTAGCTCGACGTTGCCGGGCCGAGGGTCGCGACGATTTTGGCTCGTCTCATGACTTCCTTCTGTGGTGGGGTGCTGCGTGGTGGTGGTGGTGTTCAGACTGAGATGGCGTGGTCGGTGGGCTTCACCGGGAACGGCAACTGCGTCTCCCCCTCAAGGTAGCGATCAACGGCGGATGCCGCAGCACGTCCTTCGGCGATGGCCCACACTATGAGC
>JBBQLW010000082.1:0-7243 GCA_038328315.1 Actinomycetales bacterium | reverse complement strand
GATCGGGTCAGACGCAGCGGCGAGCCGGTCACAGAAGAACTGAGTGTTTCGCGCGGCCCATTTGGGGATGCGACGCTCTACCTGTTCGTTCGCGTCGCTCGACTCGGCGCTCGTTACATTTTGCTGATCGCTGAGGACCGTACCGAGTCGTTTCGTCTCGACGAAGTGCGCCGCGACTTCATGGCGAACATCAGCCACGAACTCAAGACCCCGATCGGAGCGGTAGGCCTGCTCGCCGAGGCACTGGCCAGCGCAGCGGGAGACCCGAAGCAGGTGCGCAAGTTCGCGGCCCAGCTGACCACCGAGTCAGAACGCCTTGCGCGCATCACTCGCGAGATCATCGAGCTTTCCAGACTGCAATCGCAGGGTGCCCTGACCAAGGCGGACCGCGTCGACATCGATCACGTGGTCGCCATCGCCATCGATCAGAACCGCGTTGTTGCAGACTCGCATCGTATTCGCTTGGTCAGAGGCGGCGACAAGAACTCCGAGGTGTACGGTGACGAAGCCCTGCTCGCGATCGCGCTCCACAACCTGATTAGTAACGCCATCCAGTACTCACCCGACGGGTCGCGGGTGGGAATCGGCATCAACAGCGCGGACGGTGTCGTCGAGATCGCGGTGACCGATCAGGGCGTCGGCATCCCGGAAGATGAGCTTGATCGGGTCTTCGAGCGCTTCTTCCGCAGTGACCCAGCCCGCAGCCGCAACACCGGCGGCTCTGGCCTCGGGTTGAGTATCGTCAAGCACGTGGTACAGAATCACGGCGGGGACGTTCGCGTCTGGTCGCAGCCCGGCAACGGGTCGACATTCACGGTTCGACTTCCAGAAGCGTCACATTCCACCGCACAGAAGGTAGGGGCTCCCGCATGACCAAGATCCTGATCGTCGAAGACGAGTCATCGCTCAGCGAGCCGCTCGCCTACCTCCTCGACCGCGAAGGCTACGAAACGGTCATTGCCGCCGACGGCAACGCCGCGGTCACCGAATTCGATCGCTCAGGCGCAGACATCATTTTGCTCGACCTGATGTTGCCGGGACTCTCGGGAACCGAGGTGTGCCGAGAGATTCGAACCCGTTCTTCCGTGCCGATCATCATGCTGACCGCGAAGGACAGCGAGGTCGATATCGTCGTCGGGCTCGAGTTGGGAGCAGACGACTACGTCACGAAGCCGTACTCGACTCGGGAATTGCTGGCACGCATCCGCGCGGTGCTTCGGCGGCGGGTCGAAGACGACCACGAGGACGATGCGGTGCTCGAAGTTGGGTCGGTGCGCATGGATGTCGAGCGGCACACGGTCTCGGTGGATGGCAAGGAGACGGCGATGCCGCTCAAGGAGTTCGAGTTGCTTGAGCTGCTGCTGCGCAACTCCGGTCGCGTGCTGACCCGCGGCCAGCTCATCGACCGGGTATGGGGTGCCGACTATTTCGGCGACACGAAGACCCTCGACGTGCACATCAAGCGCATCCGCTCAAAGATCGAGAAGAAGCCGTCTGAGCCGACAATGCTCGTTACAGTTCGCGGGCTTGGCTACCGTTTCGAGGGCTAGGGCGTTTCGCTCACGCTACGGCGAGGCCTCTGCTGGCTTGAGGTCCTTATAGTGTTCATCGAACGCCGAGAGCGCCGGCACCAGCATCTCGGTGCCTGGCACGGTCCCCTGTTGCACGTATAGCGGCAGCAGTCCGCCGGCAATCGCGTCTGGCATGGGAACGATGAGCTGTTCTTCGTCAACGGTATTGCCGAAGGACACGACCGAGTTGCTCGGCACCGGCCTGAGGAAGTCCACTTGCTCGCCCGAGGTCGAAACCGTCTGCATGCGAACGAACGCCGTCACATCCCCGTCGTTGATGATCGTGATCAGAAGGCTCGCGGAGAGGCCGTCGTCACTCATCAGCGCAATCACGTTGCGCAGCTTGACGTCACCGAGGTTCGCCTCGATCCCATCGCTTGGCGAATACGGGATGAGGGTCGCTTGCTGGGTGATGAACGTGCAACCGGTCGTGCCGATCGCGAGCGCGGTCGCCAGAACCGCGGATGCCACGGCTCGGGCTCCCAGACTGCGACGCTTCACGCTGCTAGCTTAGCGAGCCACGAAGGTGGTAGAACTTAGGACACCCTTACCTTTCATCGGCTGTGGTAAACTTAGGGTCTTCGAAAGGACTCCCTGCATGCTGTTTGAGGTTGGCGAAACTGTCGTATACCCCCATCACGGAGCCGCAACCATTACCGAGGTGAAGAAGCGCACGGTGCGAGGTGAAGAGAAGCTCTACCTCAAACTCAACGTCACTCAGGGTGATCTGACCATCGAGGTACCGGCGGACAACGTCGATCTCGTCGGGGTACGCGACGTGATCGGCCGCGAAGGACTCGATCAGGTGTTTGAGGTGCTGCGCGCACCGTTCACCGAAGAGCCGACCAACTGGAGCCGCCGGTACAAGGCGAACCTCGAGAAGCTCGCGTCAGGAGACGTCATCAAGGTGTCTGAGGTGGTGCGCGACCTGTGGCGTCGCGATCAGGACCGCGGGCTCTCCGCCGGTGAAAAGCGCATGCTCGCCAAGGCTCGTCAGATTCTTATCTCGGAGCTCGCGCTGGCTGAGAAGACTGACGAAGAGAAGGCATCCAGCGTTCTCGACGAGGTCTTGGCGTCGTAGGTAGTTCGACCGCCACCACGGCTGTCATAATCGTCGCGGCCGGCTCTGGCACGCGCTTAGGCGCCGGAGCGCCGAAGGCGTTCGTGGACGTCGCTGGGCGCTCGCTGCTGGCGCATGCGATCGACTCCGTTCCGCCAGGCGTTCAGCTGGTGATCGTCGCACCCGCCTCGCACCTCGCGGAAGCCAGTGCACACGCTGCTCACGCCGTGGTTGTGGCTGGGGGGGAGTCGAGGCAAGCGTCAGTCGCTGCGGGGCTCGCTGTTGTTGCGCCGGGCATCCGCACGGTGCTGGTGCACGACGCCGCTCGCGCGTTCACGCCAACTCAGGTCTTCGAGCGCGTGGTTGCGGCCGTTGAGTCGACGGGCGGAGGCGTGATCCCGGCGCTGCCGGTGATCGACACCATCAAGCGCGTCGACGGTACGGCTGTACTCGAGACGATCGACCGATCGGCGCTCGTGCAGGTGCAGACCCCGCAGGGTTTTCCTCGCGAAGCGTTGGATGCCGCCTACCGCACTGCGAGCGCTGAGCACACCGATGACGCTGCCCTGTTTGCCGCCGCCGGGGGAGTCATCACCTCGGTCTCCGGTGACGCGCGCTCCCACAAGATCACGACCCCCGACGACTTGCGCCGGGCAGAACTGGAGGCGATCGTGCCGAGTATGGAAGAGCTCGTTGAGCGGGCGCCGCAGATTCGCATCGGCGTCGGCATCGATGTGCACGCATACGATGCGGCCGAACCGCTCTGGTTGGGCGGCCTGTACTGGCCAGACGAAGTCGGACTTTCAGGCCACTCCGACGGGGATGCGATGAGTCACGCGATCTGCGATGCACTGTTGTCGGCGGCCGGGCTTGGTGACATCGGCTCGCGGTTCGGCACCAACGACCCGCGCTTTGCCGGCGCGCACGGCGACGTCTTTCTCGCAGAAACGGTAGCGCTTGTCAGCGGGGCGGGGTTCGTCGTCGGCAACGTCGCGGTGCAACTCATCGCGAACTCACCGAGGCTCGGTGCACGGCGTGCCGAACTCGAGGCGCATCTCTCGATGGTGCTTGGCGCACCTGTGAGCGTGGCGGCCACGACATCCGACGGGCTGGGGTTTACCGGCAAGGGTGAGGGCGTCGCAGTCATCGCGACGGCGCTCCTGACGGGTGTCGCGACCTAGCCAACCCGGCTTGTCGCTTTGTTCCCCGGTTTGCCTATCTATCCCTTGGGACCTTCGACCTCAAGCGCTGAGATCGTGAGATTGAGGATCTTGACCGCACCTTTCCCGCCTTCAACATTGCAGGCCGCCGTCGCAACCGATTCGGGCGAATCGATCGGGACGAGGATGGCCGCGGTGAACGACTCAATCTCGCTCGCCCCCATGGCCTTGACGACGATCGGGTAACTCGTGTCGCCGTTGGCGCCCTTGATCGTCATGCTGCAATCAGCGAGTGCCCCCTTAGAAACCGATTCCAGCGTCGCGCTTCCCGTGATGAGCCAGGTTCCCGTCGTCAGAGCCGCGGGCGCCGTCACGTTGGTGTCCTTCTCCTTCGCTTGAGCACGCACCTTGCCGGCTGGGCCCTGCGGACCAGGTTCACCCTGAGCGCCAGGTGCACCGGTCGCACCGGTCGCGCCGGAAGTTCCTTGCGTCCCGCTTGCTCCTGCATCGCCCCTGTCGCCCTTGTCGCCGCGCGCGCCAGAAGCTCCCTTCTCACCAATAGATCCCTGCACGCCTTGAGCGCCCGGGTTTCCTTGGTCGCCCTTTGCGCCTTGGACACCTGTTGCACCCTCGGCGCCGACTGCCCCAGCGGCACCGGTGTCACCCTTCGCACCTTGGGCGCCGGTGGCACCTTGGGCGCCGGTAGCACCTTGGGCGCCGGTAGCGCCAGCTACCCCGCGGGCACCGGTTGCCCCTCTTGCGCCTCTTGCCCCAGCAGCACCGGTAGCGCCGGTCGCGCCCCCAGCACCGGCAGCTCCTGGGGTACCGGGTACACCTTGAAGGCCTGGGTTACCTTGGGCACCTGTTGCACCTTGGGCACCTGTTGCACCTTGGGCGCCGATTGCCCCAGCGGCACCAGTGTCACCTTTCGCGCCTTGGGCTCCAGTTGCGCCTTGAGCTCCAGTCGCTCCAGTCGCTCCCGGAGTTCCCGGAGTTCCCGGAGTTCCCGGTAGGCCTTGAAGACCCGGATTTCCTTGGGCGCCCGCAACGCCTTGTGTTCCGGTGGCTCCGGTGTCGCCCTTGGCACCTTGCGTTCCGGTGGCTCCGGGAAGTCCAGCGACTCCCGTAGTGCCCTGTGCTCCAGTGGCACCATTAGGCCCGGACGGCCCGGACGGCCCGGACGGCCCGGACGGCCCAGCAGGCCCGGACGATCCCGAAGGCCCAGCGGGGCCCGTGACAGCTATCGGTCCGGTCGTCGCGATGCCAATAGGGGAAGTACTGGAGGTCAACACGGCCGCCGACACCCCGCCGACCGTCATCAAAGCGACCAACGCGACCGCGAGTGCGACTACTGCCGTGAACGGAAAACGTCGGCCAGAGGCCGGGCGCATAGACACAGGTACTCCAAAAAGACATCCGGGTTGCTTTCGGGAAAAAGCAATACTAGGGGGGACCCCCAATTCTGGTGCGCGCCGATGCGCACTACAACCCCCCTTTCGAGCGACGCTCTCGCGGGGACCAACGGGGCCGCAGCTAAACTGGCCGCGTGACCGTGCGCCTCTACGACTCGAAGACTGCGGCCCTCGTCGACTTCGTGCCTCTCGCGCCCGGCAAGGTTGGCATGTACGTCTGCGGGCCGACGGTGCAGTCATCCCCTCATATTGGTCACCTGCGGTCGGCCCTCGTATACGACTTGTGGCGCCGCTGGTTGAACTACCGCGGATTCGACGTGACACTCGTGCGCAACGTCACCGACATCGACGACAAGATCCTCAACGCCGCCTCGATCACCTCGAGTACAGAGCCGTGGTGGGCGCTCGCGTACCGGTACGAACTCGAGTTCACGGCGGGGTACACGGCCATCGGCATCCAGCCCCCGACCTACGAACCGCGCGCGACGGCGAGCATCACCGAGATGCAAGCGATCATCCAGCGCCTCATCGAACGCGGCCACGCCTACCCTGCTCCGGATGCCTCTGGTGACGTCTACTTCGACACCGCGAGCTGGCCGGCATACGGCGAACTCACCCGGCAGAAGCCGGACGATATGGTCGCGGCATCCGACGCTGACCCCCGTGCCAAGCGTGACCCCCGCGATTTCGCGCTATGGAAAGGCCATAAGAACGGTGAACCGGCGGATGCCGCGTGGCCGAGCCCGTGGGGTGACGGCCGGCCCGGCTGGCACATCGAGTGCTCCGCCATGTCACGCCGCTATCTCGGAGCGGCCTTCGACATTCACGGAGGCGGGCTCGACTTGCGCTTTCCGCACCACGAGAACGAACTCGCCCAGTCGAGCGCCGCTGGCGACGTATTCGCGAGCTACTGGGTGCACAACGGACTCGTGAACGTCAACGGTCAGAAAATGTCGAAGTCGCTCGGCAACTCGATCTTCGCCGTCGAGTTTCTCGAGCTCGCGCGCCCCCTTGTCGTGCGCTACTTTCTCGGGGCGGCCCACTACCGCTCCACGATCGACTACCACGACGGCGCCTTGGTCGAGGCCGAGGCGGCACTCGAACGCATCGAAGTGTTCGTTGACCGGGCCGACCGTCGCCTCATCGGCACCCAGTTCGCCGCGGCCGAAGTCGTGCCGGACGCGTTCGCCTCCGCCATGGATGACGACCTGGCCGTGCCTGCGGCGCTCGGCGTGCTGCACGAGACGGTGCGCGCCGGCAACCTGGCCTTCGACGCCGATGACATGCCGGCGCTCGCCTCCGCCCGAGCCGAGGTGCTCGCGATGGTCGAGGTGCTTGGGATCAACCCGGGCTCAGCGCAGTGGGCGGCCGCGGCATCCGAGCCAACCGAACGCGCCCTTGGCAGCCTCGTCGAATCGCTCATCGCCGACCGCAACGCTGCCCGTGCGGCCAAGGACTTTGCAACGGCCGACCGGATTCGTGATGAACTGGCCGCGGCGGGAATCACCATCGAAGATGGCGCCGCCGAATCGCATTGGAGCGTCGACTCATGAAGAACCCAGGCAATAAGCCCCGCGCTGGAGCGGTTCGCAAGGCTCGCAAGGGGCCGCAGGTCGGTTCCGGCGGGCAGGGACGGCAAGCCCTCGAGGGTCGAAAGCCGACCCCAAAGGCAGAGGATCGTCCGTATCATCCCGCAGGCAAACGCAAGGCGGCTGGCGAGCGCTACGAGGCCGCTGGTGGGAGAAGGAAGGCCTCAACCCAGCAGTCGACGGATGCCCCCCGCCAGCCCGCGCGCAAGGCCAAGTCGAGCGACGAATCCGAAATGGTGACCGGCCGCAATTCGGTCGTTGAGGCGCTGCGCGCCAGAATCCCCGCAACGACGCTGTACATGGCAGCGCGCATCGAGTTCGACGACCGGGTCAAAGAGATTCTGCAGTTGGCGACGAGCCGTGGCATCCCGATTCTCGAAGTCATGCGGCCAGAACTCGACCGACTCGCCGGCTTCGATTCTGTGCATCAGGGCGTTGCACTCAAGGTGCC
>JBBQLW010000081.1:0-7272 GCA_038328315.1 Actinomycetales bacterium | reverse complement strand
ACGATGCCAACGCGTGGCCGGCTTGACTGGAACGAAAAGGTGCTCTGGGCGCTCGTGCCGTTCTCGAAGTCGATCAGAGCTGCGACATGGGTCGGGACCTCGACTGCAAAACTCTCGCCAGCACGCGGGCCCGAGCCGATGACGCGCCTCGCTCGCGCGAGAGACCCGCGGGCAACAACGCGCGTTGCCGGGCCCATGAGTTGCACAAGGGTCGACAGGTAGTACGGACCCATGTCGAACAGTGGACCGCCGCCGCGGGCATACAAAAAGTCGGGGTTCGGATGCCACGACTCCGGCCCAGACACTTGAAAGAGCGTAAGCGCCGTCAAAGGGGCGCCGATCGCACCCGATTCGATGAGGCGTCGGCCGGTTTGGATTCCGGCACCGAGCACGGTATCCGGGGCGCACGCCACGCGAAGGCGTGCTCGGTGCGCCTCGGCCAGGAGCCGCCCGCCGCTCTCGAGATCCAGGGCGAATGGCTTCTCGCTCCAGACGTGCTTCCCGGCTGCGAGCACATCCAGACCGACAGACACGTGGGCGGCCGGAATCGTCAGGTTGACGACAATCTCGATGTCGTCGCGAGCGAGCAGCTCAGCAACTGTGCCGCTCGACGGTACTCCGTAGGTCGCGGCCTGCGTTGCCGCGCGATCGGTGTCAAGGTCAGCCACCATAACAACCCGAACGTCGGGAGCTGTGGTGAGGTTCTCGAGGTACTGGTTGCTGATGACGCCAGCGCCGATCACGCCAACGCCGACCTGGCCTACACCAACCGGCCCTACACCGACCGGGCCGCTCAAGCTTTGACCCCGATCGATTGCAGGAAGGCAAAGCTTGCGGCGAGTCCCTCGAAGATGTCACCGGCGTACTCGTCGAACTCGACAACAGGGCGAGCCTGGGGCGCCGCCGCGAGCACGGCAGCGATCGGCACCACGCCTTGACCGGCCGGCAACTGGTCAATCGGCTCCCGAGTGGCCGGACCGTCCTTCACGTGGAGCGCCACAACACGCTCGCCGAGGCGGCCGAGCAGTCCAACCGGGTCGACTCCGCCGACCGTGCTCCAGTAGGTATCGACTTCGAGCACGACATGGTCCCCGAGCGAATCGGCGAACACCTCGAGTGCAGGGGTGCCATCGATGAGCGTCTCCAACTCCCACCAGTGGTTGTGATACCCGACGGTGAGGCCCTGGTCTGCCGCGGCATCCGCTACTGCCGTCAAGCGCGCCGCGAGCGCTTCGATCTGCTCTCTCGTGGCCCATTGCTCTTCAGGAACGAACGGCTCGATGATCGTCGATACCCGCGCGCGCTGGGCCGCGGCGAATGCGGCCTCGTGGTTACCGTCGAGCAGACTCACGTGCGATGTCGGTGCCGTGAGGCCTGCACTCGCCAAAGCGGGCTCGATCACGTCAACGAACTCGGTCAGGCCGTATGGCTCGACACAGCGAAACCCGATCGCGTGCAGTCGCGCTGCGGTTGAAGTGGGATCGGCGGCGAACTGGTCCCTAACGGAGTACAGCTGCACAGAGAGTGAGGGTCGCGACATCGCGTCTCCAGGTGTTTGAGTGGTGGGGTGTTTGAGGGGTGGGGTGCTCGGCTAGCCCCTCCATTCAAGCCTAGGGGCGGCGCAGCTAAACGCGCTGCCGAAGTCGCTCGATCTCTTCACGAATCCGGCGGACGTGATCTGGAGACGCCGTTCCCCTCTTCTCTGCGGCGTCGAGCTCTCCGTCAAGCGCGTCGATTTCAGCGCTAGTATTGCCGGCTTGCTCTGCTCCAGTACCGGGCGCTACGGCTTTCGACGACAGCCCGAGCGGGGGCAAGCCTGCGGCGGCACGCTCAGCACCGACCTCCTCGCGCGCCTGGTCCATTGCCGTCAAGACGATACCGATGAGCACGTTGAGCACGGTGAAGACAATGAAAAACATGTACGACAGGAAGTAGAGCAGGGCGAACGGCGTGACCTCGAGGCCACCGAGGAACGTGTCTGGAAAGTTTTCGAGGGTCAGCAGGATCGTCAGGGTGATCATGGCTTGACCGACATCGCCCCAGCGCTCGGGATTCGCATCGCCAAAGAGGTACACGCCCGCCATCGCATAGATGAACATCAGAAAGCCGATGAGCAGGGCCAGGTTTGCCAAGGGCGCGACCGATTTGATCATGGAGATCATCAGAATGCGCACCTCGGGCAGGAACCGGAAGATGCGCAAAATCCGCAGCAAGCGCACCAAACGGAAGATGACCGTCGCGCCATCGAGGAAGGGGATGGCGATCACCACGAGAAAGTCGAAGACATTCCAAGGGTTGCGAAAGAACATCCAGGGTCGTCTGCCATAGGAGACGATTCGCAAAAGCAATTCGACGGTGTAGAAGATGATCGCGAAGCGATCGATTGCGATTGCGGCGGCCGCGACGCGCGGGTCCAAATCAGCGAACGTCAACGCAGCGAGTGATGCTGCGTTCGCAATGATGACGGCAATGACGATTCCCTCAAAGACGTTGCCGTACATGATGCGCGCGAGCCAACCAATCCGATACCTCGGAATAGTTACCACAGCGGAGCTGAAGAGACCCGGCGATACGGTGTTCTCATCCGTCGCGACAGCGTTGTCGTCGGCGGCGTTCGGGTTTGTCATAGTGCTGAACTTTCCGTCGAAAAGGGTCAGGCGCAACTACTCGAAGGTGAGCGTGCACGAAGAGCACTTCACAGTAGCGCGTGCTCAGATCACGTAGAAGCTATTGTCAGCGCCGGATCGGCGGGGCCTCGCGACGGCTGGGATCCCGACGAGCAGCGAATTGGCTGGAGCGCTGTGCAACACAACTGCCCCGGCGCCGATTACCGACGATTCACCGATGGTGATGTCTCCCAAGACGGTTGCCCCAGCACCAACGACAACCTGAGCACCGATCGTCGGATGCCGCTTGCCTGCCGCCGACGAAGTGCCACCGAGGGTCACACCGTGGTAGAGCAACACGTCGTCCCCAATGACGGCGGTTTCACCGATCACGACCCCCATACCGTGGTCGATGAAGAGCCGTCGGCCGATCGACGCCGCCGGGTGGATTTCGACGCCGGTGACGAATCGCGTGAACTGTGACACCACGCGGGCGAGCACTCGCAGTCGCCACCTCCAGAGGCGATGTGCGAACCGATACCCCCACACAGCATGAAGCCCAGAGTAGGTGAGCCACACCTCGAATGCCGAGCCAGCGGCCGGATCACGACGTCGCGCGTTGGCGACGTCCTCGCCAATCACTTGTCGACCATGTCCTCATACAGCACGGTCGAGAGGTAGCGCTCGCCGTAGCTCGCGACGATAACAACGATTTGCTTGCCAGCGTTCTCGGGGCGTTTGGCCAGTTCGACAGCGGCGTACACGGTGGCGCCTGACGAGATACCGCCGAGAATGCCCTCCTCCGCAGCAAGGCGCCTGGCCATTGCCACGGATTGAGCGATGTTGACGTCGATGACCTCGTCGTACACCTCACGGTCAAGGATCTCTGGCACGAAGTTCGCGCCGATGCCCTGAATCTTGTGGGGTCCAGGAGCACCGCCATTGAGAATCGGAGACTCCTCCGGTTCGACCGCGACAACCCGCAGCCCCGGCTTCTGCTCTTTTAGGTACCCACCGGTACCGGAGATCGTTCCGCCAGTACCGACTCCAGCCACAAAAATGTCGACGGCGCCACCCGTGTCTGCCCAGATCTCCGGGCCAGTTGTCGCACGGTGAATCGCCGGGTTTGCCACGTTCGCGAACTGCTTTGCCAGCACAGCACCCGGCGTCTTTGCGATGATCGACTCTGCTGTTTCGAGGGCTCCGCGCATGCCGTCAGAACCCGGCGTCAGCACGACCTCGGCGCCGTATGCCTTGAGAAGCACCTTTCGTTCCATGCTCATCGTCTCTGGCATCGTCAGGATCACACGGTACCCACGAGCTGCACCAATCATCGCGAGCGCTATGCCGGTGTTCCCGCTGGTCGCCTCGACGATCGTGCCGCCGGGCAACAGTTCACCGGACGCCTCGGCAGCGTTGACGATCGACACCCCGAGCCGGTCCTTGACGCTTGCAGATGGGTTGTAGAACTCGAGCTTGGCCAGCACTTCGGCGGCCGCGCCGTCAGTCACTTTGTTCAGTCGCACCAGCGGGGTGTTCCCGAAGATCTCGGTGATGTCGTTATGGATGTTGGCCATGCCAGAATCCTAGGCTCTACGACTGAACGGGGGGACCTGCTCGGCCACCCCGCTCAGTTGTGAACAGAAGCTACAGGACGAAGAGCAACTGTCGGATCGATGACGACTCAGCCACTTGGGTATTGCCGTCGTAGCGCACCGTGATCACGTGGATTCCTCGAGCCAGGCCTGGGACGCTTACCGTCACCCTGCCGTTGGCACCGAGCGTTCCTGAGCCGACCAGGGTGCCTCGATCGAAGACCGAAACAGTTCCGGTCGCGCTCGACCCGGTTTCCCCTCGCACGATCACTGACACGTTTGCCGCGCCCCCGGATGGGACAAGGAACGGTGCCCGCGCAGTTGTTCTCGAGGAGAACTTTTCCACTGGCGCCGCGGCCGAGGCCGTCGCGTTGAGGAAGTCGACCTTGCTCGCGGTCACCTCGACAGAGACGCTTGCACCGGCATCAGCAGCCACCAGCAAGTAGCTCGAAGCTGTTGCACCAGGAATCGGTGTTCCGTTGCGCAACCATTTGTAGGCAAGAGTCGGCGTAGTGACGCTCCACGTACCACCAGAGGCGGTGAGAAGACGACCAACCTTCGGGATTCCACTCAACACCGGAGGGGTGAGCGATGTGATGGGCGGTCGCACGTCGGCAGTCGTCGTGATTGGCACGTCGATTGTCGACCCGCTTTGCGGAACCGTCACTCTGAGGATCAGCGAACCCGCCGTGGTTCCCTCGGGAATCGTGATGGCAACTGTCGCGCGCCCGACCTCGTCTGTGGTGTCAACGATCGCGGGGTTGATCACCGCGCTGCCGAGATCGACACCGTTGGCCGAAACGACGGCCGTTCCGGCACGTGGGCCGTCACGGGTGAAGAGCAGCGAAGACAGCGTGAGCGTCATCAGGTCGCCAGCGCTGTAGCCGCTCGCGTCAGGAGCCGAGAGAGCTACGCCGATCGCGCGCTGCGTGAGTTCGGGCGATTCGATCGGGTTCTCCACGAAGTGATCGACCATACTCTGCAAGTCGATCTTTCCCGAGTCCGCCTTATTCGTGCCGCCGGTGAAGGTAGTGAAATTGTCGCCGCCTGCGTTGAGGAACGAGTTCGCCACGACCCGGAACACGTCAGCCGGCTGGGCCAGCAAGCCGTTGACGTAGATGTCGCGGATCCTGTTTCCGGCCGTGGCCGCAGCGTTGTAACTGTACTTCAGCGTGCTCGAAACTCCGAGCTTGAGGAACGGCCGTGACGCAGCCACCGGCTGCCACTGTTGTTCCAGCACCGCCTTGATCTGGGCGGTTGTGAGATCCATCGTGAACAGCGTGTTCGCGAACGGTTGCACAGCAGCTGCCTCTGCGAACGTCACCCGGCCGTTTGCATCGTTGAGTGTTGAGGGGTTGAGCAGGAACTTCAGGTCTTGGCGTAGACCGCCGGGGTTCATGAACGCAATTTCGGCACCCAGATCTTCGGTCTGCGCCAGTTGGACATCCGCAACGAAGTTGCCAAGGGTCGACTCAGCGCCGCGGTTCTCGGACGTCCCGTTGGTTTGAACACCACGGTTGAAGTCGGCTGTGATGTCTCCAAGAGGCACCGAACCTTCCACCGCCGCAACGGCGACGGCGGTGGCAACAAGGCCCGCGACAGTTGGGTCGGGAGTGAATGCCGTGAACACGTTCGACACTGTTGCGTTGATGCTCAGCAGGTCGCCAGTTACCGAGTCGATCGACATCGCCAGGTGCGCGTACGCTTCACCGTACTGACCGGCCGAGTACACAGGGCGGGTCGTGGTCGTGTTCGGGATCAGAATGTCGTGGTCATAGCGCAAATGAGTGTGCGACGAATAGATCGCGTCGATGTCTGCGCTCGCGCCGTTGACGATTTGCCCGAACTTGGAGTTGTCGGTGGAGGAACTGAGCGCGGTCGTCGCGGCACCTTCGTGCACCATGAGCACGACGACATCCGCCTCGCCGTTGAGCGGGTCGCCGTCGCTGAGGTCTTCTGCGACTCGGTTAACTTCTGGCACGATCGGCCGAACACTCAGGGTCGCAATGCCAGCCGGGCTGACGAGGGAGGGCAGGTCCTCTGTGACGGCACCGATGAATCCGACCGAAACATCGCCGAACTCAATGACCGTGTACTCCTGATATGCGGGCAAGTTCGTTGTGGTGTCGTACAGGTTCGCAGCGATCCAGTCAAAGGGATTCTCCGGCGCGAGCGTGACGGGGTTAACGAGTCGGTCCGAGTAGGGGATGACCCGGTTGTCGAGATCGGCACGGCCCCGATCAAACTCGTGGTTGCCGAGACTGCTGACCGCGAGACCCATCGACTTGAGCACGTCAAGGGTCGGCTCGTCGTCCTGAATGAACGACGTAAAAGTCGATGCACCGATGAGGTCACCGGCTGCGACGAAGGCCGTACCCGTTGGGTTCGCAGCCCTGAACGAGTTCACCATCCCCGCGATCATCGCGGCGCCGGCCGCTGGTGCAGAGGCCTCAAGTCGCCCGTGAAAGTCGTTAATGGAGATGATGTCGACAGCGACAGGGCCTGCAGCCTGAGCCGCTGGCAATCCGAGTGTCGAAAACGCGATGGCGGCGATCGCGACGGGCGCGACCACGCGAGAAAATCTGTGCACGGTGTCCTAACTGATAACGGCTGGCAAACGAGAAATTAGCCCCTCCAGTGGGGCCTTTCTGAGCATATGGATGCTGCGACCAGACTGTCCATGCCGGCACCGAATGGCCATGGAAAGGACACCTCTCCGTAACCGCTAACGTTGGGTTCCCAACCGGATCGAGGCCATGCTCACTGTCATTATTGGAACCAGCAGCGCGCTGATCTTCGGCGCAGCCGATTTTCTCGGCGGTCTTGCGGCACGCCGGATGAGCGCCGTCCTGGCCACAGCCATTGCTGGGTTGACCGGTCTCATCGTGTTCAGTCTCGCTTTCCCCTTCGTTGGGGGCGCCTACTCTCGCGAGGCTGTGCTGCTTGGTGCAGCATCCGGTGTTGCCGGCGCGATTGCCATCGGACTGCTGTACGCCTGCCTCGCGATTGGACCGATGAGCATCCTCTCGCCGTTGACCGCTGTGGTTTCAGCGATCGTGCCCCTGACCTAC
>JBBQLW010000080.1:0-7331 GCA_038328315.1 Actinomycetales bacterium | reverse complement strand
AGCGTCATTCAAGATTTCGTGTTCCCGGGAACCGACCCCGTCATTCGCGATCGACTTGAAGCTGAGCTCTCCGAAGTCGGGCCGGTCGTCCTGCACCGACGTCTTGCCGAAGTCGACGCCGTATCGGCGGAAGCGATCGGGCCGCACAACGGCCGCCGCATCGTCCGCGCGCTCGAAGTCGTCGAACTGACCGGCGCGCCCTTTACCGCCGGGCTACCCGAGCACCGGGAACCGTGGCGCGTCGCGACAATTATCGGCGTCATGGCGCCCAGGGAAGTGCTGGTTCCGCGACTGGCAGAGCGCGTGAATATCATGTGGCAACACGGGTTACTCGATGAGGTCCGCGGACTCGCGGCTGCCGGCCTCGGGGTCACGGCAGCGCGCGCGATCGGCTATGCCCAAGCGATCGCGCAACTCGATGGTCGAATCGATCAGGATGCTGCAATCGCTGAGACCGTCGCGCTGACCAGTCGATACGCTCGCCGACAAGTGAGTTGGTTCTCTCGGTACCGGGATGCCCGCTGGATCGATTTCGACGATCCTGCACGTCGTGAATCAGTACTGCGAATGGCTCTCCCGCGTACAGTGCGCGAGGATTGAGCAATGGCAACGATTGAGTTCACCAAAGGTCACGGCACCGGCAACGACTTCGTGCTCTTCGCTGACCCCAACGGGGAGATCGACCTAAGCCCGGCACAGATCGCCGCGATCTGCGATCGCCATTTCGGCGTTGGTGCTGATGGACTCCTCCGTGCAGTGCGGTCTGCCAAGATTCCAGACGGTGCAAGCGCGCTCGAGGAGGATCAGAACGCCGAGTGGTTCATGGACTACCACAATGCAGACGGCTCGGCCTCGGAGATGTGTGGCAACGGCATCCGCGTGTTTGGAAAGTTCTTGGTCGAGCAGGGTCTCGCTACCCTCGAACCGGGGGGCACCCTGCCGATCGGAACGCGCGGGGGAGTGCGCGACCTGCAGCGCAACGCGACCGGCTACCAAGTCGATCTTGGGCGGTGGGCGCTCGGCACCGACGAGACGCTCGTTCGCGCCAAGGGTCTTGCTGTGGCTCGACCGGGGCTCGGTATTGACGTGGGCAACCCGCACGTTGTTGTTGCACTTGCAACGGTCGAGGAACTCGACGGCATCGATCTCAGTTACATTCCGGTCATCGACCCAGATCAGCCCGATGGCGCCAATATCGAGTTCGTGGTCGTCGAGGATCCGCTCGTTCGCGACGGTGTCGGTCGCTTCAGGATGCGCGTGCACGAACGCGGCAGCGGCGAGACTCTCTCATGCGGGACGGGTGCTGCCGCAGCCGCGCTTGCGGTGAGACACTATGCGGGCGCGGGGGCTCCGCACCAGTGGCGAGTTGACGTTCCGGGCGGCACCGTCGGCGTTCGGATGTTCGCGGCCGAGGATGGCGAGCACGTCTCGCTCAGCGGACCAGCAGACTTCGTTTTTACCGGCGCGCTGGAGTTATCGTAGGCGAGCAGCGCTAGCTAGGCGCTGCTGACAATTCCCACCGGTTCTGTGGCTCCGCTGCGCCGACGCGCGCGCAGCACTCGGTAGCCCTTGCTCGTCGCGGTTCGAGTCACGCTGAAGTCGTTCGGAAAGCTTGACTGCAACCAGCGGTGCAGTGAGTCAGAGCCCAGGTTGCGCTGCACGACGAGCCAGCCGTCGCACCCGAGGTCGAGGCGGGGCAGCCACCGCTCGAGCATGGCGTGGAGTTCGTTCTTGCCAACTCGAATGGCTGGGTTCGACCACATCGTCAAGAACTGCAGGTCATCCGGGACTTCGTCAGGCGCTACTGCTTTAATGTTGTCTATGGACATTCTCTGAGCATTCTCGCGCACAAGATCAAGTGCACGCTCGTTGACGTCAACCGCCCACACCGTTGCTCGCGGAGACTCGAGCCCCAACGTGAGGGCGATCGGCCCCCACCCGCAACCCAAGTCGAGCAAGTTTCCACCGGGCGGCGGCGCAGGCACATTGCTGAGCAACACGGACGTACCGGTGTCGATTCGCTCGGGACTAAAGACGCCGTTTGACGTCACGAGTTCGCGATCGAAACCCGCGATTTTTGCCGTAATTGTGCGGCGCTTGAGCTCCCCGGCGGGAGTCGATGAGAAGTAATGCTCATTGGCCATGCAGAGAACTTACCGAACACGAGAGAACTAGGGTTAACCCAATGACTCAACCTGACACAAGTAACTCCGATCTCAACACCGCCGACGAGCTGGATGTTGATCGCGTGCTTGCGACAGACGCGCGCCGAGCATCCGGCTATACCGTTTTCGGCGGAGAATCGTCGACGTCGTCGAAATCGTCGAAATCGGCTGGAAGCGGTGCGCAGGCGCTACAAACTGACGCGCACTATGACGGCGATCGGGATGGCGACCAGTTCGATCGCGAGGACCGGCAGGCCTTGCGACGGGTCGGCGGTCTGTCGACCGAACTCGAAGACGTCACCGAGGTCGAATACCGCCAACTTCGCCTCGAGAATGTTGTGCTCATCGGTATCTACTCGCAGGGCACCGTGAGCGACGCGGAGAACTCGCTGCGCGAGCTGTCCGCGCTTGCCGAAACGGCAGGGGCAGTCGTGCTCGACGGTTTGCTGCAGCGGCGCCCGCATCCAGACCCGAGCACCTATTTCGGCAAGGGGAAGGCGCAAGAACTCAAGGGCGTGGTCGCGGCAACCGGCGCTGACACCGTGATAGCAGATACCGAGCTCGCGCCGAGCCAACGCCGTGCCCTCGAAGACATCGTCGGCGTGAAGGTCATCGACCGCACGGCCGTCATTCTCGATATCTTCAGCCAGCACGCGACAAGTCGAGAGGGCAAGGCGCAAGTCGAACTCGCCCAACTCGAGTACCTGTTGCCGCGACTGCGCGGTTGGGGTGAGTCGATGTCTAGGCAGGCCGGTGGTCAGGTCGGGGCCGGAAACGGGATGGGAAGCCGCGGGCCAGGTGAAACCAAGATTGAGCTCGACCGCCGTCGCATTCATACTCGCATGTCGCGCTTGCGCAAGCAGATCAAGGGCTTTGCTCCGGCACGCGAGGCGAAACGAGCCAATCGCGATCGCTTTGCTGTACCGAGCGTCGCCATCGCTGGGTACACGAACGCCGGCAAGTCGAGCCTGCTGAACCGAATCACGAAGGCCGGCGTGCTCGTTGAGAACGCGCTGTTTGCAACCTTGGATGCGACAGTGCGGCGTTCAACGACGGCCGATGGTCGATTGTTTACGTTGAGTGACACCGTCGGTTTCGTGCGCAATCTGCCGCACCAGTTGGTCGAAGCGTTCCGGTCGACTCTCGAAGAGGTCAGCAAGTCTGACGTGATCGTGCACGTCGTTGATGCTTCGCACCCCGACCCCGCGGCACAGTTGACTACCGTTCGCAATGTGATTGGCGAGCTGGATGCGCGACACATCCCCGAGATTGTTGTCTTCAACAAGAGCGACCTTGCTGACGACGACCAGCAATTGCTGTTGCGCGGGCTGGAGCCGCGCGGGATTTTCGTCTCCGCACGCACCGGCGATGGTATTGATCAACTGCTCGAACGCATAGCCGAGTTACTCCCCTCGCCAGAAGTGGAAGTCTCACTGTTAGTGCCGTACGACCACGGAGAGGTCATCTCGCGCCTGCACGTGCAGGGTCGTGTGATCAGTACTGACTATGTCGAGGAGGGCACTCGCGTGACCGCGCTCGTTCACCCCCATCGCCTCGACGAACTGCGTCAGTACATGACGGCCTAAGTCGAGGGTCCATAGTCGTGCTGGTCTAAACTTCATCTATCGATGCTCGTAGTCGGTATGGAGCGAAAGCCGAGCCCGGCACCCGCCCACTCGGAGTGGATTGCTACCGAAGGGGTATTAGGTGTTCGAGTCTTCTCCCCGTGCGCCCGGCGCGACCTTCTCATTCGAGTTGTACCCGCCTCGGTCCCCAGCAGCGGAAGCGAGCCTCTCTGAAGCGGTCAATCGCCTGATCGCCGTCAAGCCGCAATTTGTCTCCGTCACCTACCGTCCAACCGGCCGAGATCGGGCGGCATCGCTTACCGTACTCAACAGGCTGATCCTTGAGCACAAGGTGCCGGCAATGGCGCATTTGACCTGTGTCGGTTCCTCGTTCGAGGAAACGAGCCGGGTTATCCGTGAGTTTCTCGATGCCGGAGTCACGAGCTTTCTTGCTCTGCGCGGTGATCTGCCTGCTGGGTTGCACGAGGGGGACGGCTTCCTGGGCGACTTCGGGAGCGCGGGTGAGCTAGTCCAACTCATCCACCGAGTGCAGGCCGAGCGCAGCCAATTCAGTTTTCATGAAGTTCCCGGATTTCCGGCGGCGAAACGGCTGCGACGTGGCGAGAAGGTGACGATTGCGGTCGCCACCTTCCCGAACGGCCACCCACGCTCACGGTCGCGCGCACAAGACATCGATACCCTGCTCGCGAAAGAGGCGGCTGGGGCGAACCTCGCAATCACGCAACTGTTCTTTCACGCCGAGGAATACCACAGCTTCGTTGACGAGGCCCGCACCGCCGGAGTGACGATGCGCATCCTGCCCGGCATCATGCCGGTCTTGAGCGTCGCCCGGCTCCAGCGAATACTTGAACTCTCCGGCGAAGCGACGCCGCGCGATCTGCTCGCCTCTCTTGAGTCAGCGCCGGATGCCGCGACCGCCTCGCAGCTCGGAATCGAGGCGTGTATCCGGCTCGCCCGGGAATTGCTGGCTGGCGGAGCTGACGGCATCCATCTCTACACCTTCAATCGTGCAGACGCGCCACTTTCCGTCCTCCGAGGCGCTGGCTTGCTTGCCGCTTCGAACCAGCCAGCGTAGGCCCCCAGCGACACCGCTCAGCCCACCCAGCCACGGGGTCTGACGGCGCGCGTAACTGACCGAAATGCACGCCGCACCACCGCTATGGTTGAGTCAGCACCGCGCAATACGCACCGTGCGATCAGAGATCACTATTCAGCGACAGCCGAGCCCGGCACCCGCCAGCGACCGATGGCCGACCGGCCACAGATCAAAGGAACCCCGGTGCACGACTCGACAGCTTTCCCCACTGGCACGATCCTCGGCTACCCCCGCATCGGTCGACGCCGTGAACTCAAGAAGGCTGTCGAAGCATTCTGGGCCGGTAAGATCACCGCCGCAGAACTCGAGGCGATGGCCGTCGAGTTGCGCCGTGTGACGCGTGAGCGACTGGTGACGCTCGGCCTTGGCCGCACCGATTCCTCGATCCCCGAAGCCTTCTCGTTCTATGACCAGATGCTGGATGCTGCGGTGACCGTTGGCGCAATCCCGAGCCGGTTCGCTCGCCTGGTCGCGGTAGACGGGACGATCGACCTCGCCGGCTACTTCACCATTGCGCGCGGCGAGGGCCAAGACACGCCAGCTGAAATGACGAAGTGGTTCGACTCGAATTACCACTACCTCGTACCCGAGGTCGGCCCCGAGACGAACTTTCGCCTCGCCTCCGATCGACTGGTGCGAGAAGTTGCCGAAGCGACCGCCAGCGGTTTCCGCACACGCCCGGTCATCGTCGGACCGGTGACATTCTTGCTCCTCAGCAAGCCAAGCGAGGGCGCGCCGGTCGGCTACCAACCGCTCGACCGACTGGATGATCTGCTCGCCGTCTACGCCGAACTCCTCGCCTCGCTCACCGCCGTCGGTGCGGAGTGGGTGCAATTGGATGAACCGGCGCTCGTGAGCGAGAGCATCGAGGTGCCACGAGCAAGCGTGCTCGCCGCCGCCAAGCGCGCCTACGAGCAACTCTCGGCGGTTCCGGCTCGGCCGAGCATCTTTGTCGCCGCGCCCTACAACTCCTTGGATGACGCGTTCCCGGTGTTGCTCGCCACCCCGGTCGAGGCGATCGGGCTTGACCTCGTGCGGGGTGGCCTGCCATCCGGTATCACTACCGACAAGACGCTCGTCGGAGGGGTCATCGACGGCCACAACATCTGGCGCGGAGATCTGGCCGCGGCTTTTGCCTCCCTCGAAGCCTTGCGCAAGCTTTCGCCCACTGTCGCCGTTTCAAGCTCGACGAGCCTGTTCCACGTTCCGCACGACATCGAAGATGAACCGCTGTTGAGCGAGCGGCTGAAGAGTTGGTTGGCATTCGCTGACCAGAAGGTCGCACAGCTTGCCACCCTCGCGAAGGGTTTGACCGAGGGCAAGGCGGCGATTCAGACTGAGTTGGATGCCGCATCGGCCGCCCTGTCTGACCGGGCTGGGGCAACTGGCGTGCACGACCGTGCCGTGCGTGACCGTACTGCTGAACTGGGTGCGGCAGACTTCTCGCGAACCGACTACGCCGCTCGACTTGTCGCGCAAGACGCTGCCCTCGGTCTGCCGTTCCTGCCGACCACAACCATCGGCTCGTTCCCGCAGACCGGCGATATTCGCAAGCAACGGGCATCCCTCGTCAAAGGCGACATCACCGAAGAGCAGTACAGCGAGGCGATGCGTGGCGAGATAAGACGCGTGGTCGCACTGCAAGAGCAGATCGGCCTCGATGTGCTCGTGCACGGCGAGCCAGAGCGCAATGACATGGTGCAGTACTTCGCGGAGCAATTGGATGGTTTCGCTGTGACCCAAAACGGCTGGGTGCAGTCATACGGCTCACGGTGCACGCGACCGTCGATCCTGTGGGGGGATGTCTCGCGACCCTCCCCGATGACAGTCGAGTGGTCGACTTTTACCCAGAGCCTCACCGCCAAGCCGGTCAAGGGGATGCTCACCGGCCCGGTCACGATCCTGGCGTGGTCGTTCGTGCGCGACGATCAGCCACTTCGTGAGACGGCGAATCAGGTCGCACTGGCCTTGCGCGACGAGATTACGGATCTCGAGGCCGCTGGCATCCGCATCATTCAGGTGGACGAACCGGCGCTTCGCGAACTGCTCCCGCTCAAGAAGAACGATCAGGCCGACTACCTCGACTGGTCGGTCGGATCATTCCGGCTGGCTACGGCTGGGGTCAGCGACACGACTCAGATCCACACCCATTTGTGCTACTCAGAGTTCGGCGTCGTGATCGACGCCATCAACCGACTGGATGCCGACGTCACGTCCATCGAGGCGGCCCGTTCCAAGATGGAGGTCGTGCCCGACATCAAGTCGAGCGGATTCGGTCGCGGGATTGGGCCCGGTGTCTACGACATCCACTCGCCGCGCGTGCCGTCGGTCGAGGAGGTCTCTGAACTGATCGACATCGCGCTCGCCTCGATACCGCACCGTCAGGTGTGGGTAAACCCGGACTGTGGGCTCAAGACTCGTGGCTACGACGAGACGGTGCACTCACTCAACAACATCATCACCGCCACTCGCGCCGCGCGTGAG
>JBBQLW010000079.1:0-7446 GCA_038328315.1 Actinomycetales bacterium | reverse complement strand
GTCAAATCGTTCGTCGATTTCTGCCCGCGACATTCCGTGCAATCCGGCAGTGAGATAGACGTTGTCGCGCACGGTCAAGTCGTCGACAAAGCCGCCGGTGATCTCGATGAGCGGGGCAACGCCTCGGTGCACGCGAACATGCCCCTCGTCGGGCAGGATCACCTCTGCGACGAGCTTGAGTAGTGTCGATTTGCCTTGGCCGTTTCGCCCAACAATTCCGATCGACTCCCCAAACTGCACGCTGAAGCTGACCTCACGCAGGGCCCAGAACTCGCTTGATCGTGCGCGTCGAGACCGGCTGGCGAAAAGATCCTTGAAGTTTCGCCGCGACCGACGATTCCTGCGAAACCGGATTCCAACACCCGTCACCGCGATTACGGTTGCCTGTTCAGCGGCCATCAAATCTCCTTGAGCACCGCGCGCTCAGTGCGGCGGAACACGAGCACTCCGAGCCCGAGTATGAGCACGCTCATGACGGCGCTGACCGCTACTGCAAACCACTCGAGTTGCTGAGGGAAGAACGCTGCGCGGTACAGCGAGAAGATGCCACTCAATGGATTGAACGCAGCGAGTTGCTCGAGCCCGAGCGGCGCCAGGTCTGGAAGACCATAGATGATTGGACTCGCGTAAAACAGGAACCGCAGCGCGAGCCTGACGGCGCGCTCAAGATCACGGAAAAAGACGACGAGGGGTGCAACGATGAGGCCAATCCCAATTGTCAGCACTACTTGTAGTGCGACACCGAGCGGGAAGAGAACCGCTCCCCAGTGCACCGTTGCGCCGGTAGCAACAGCGAATGCGATGAGAACTGGGATGCTCGCAAAGAACTCGATGCCCTTCAAGAGCACGAGTTGGTTGACCCAGATGGTCCGGGGAATCTTCGTTGAGCGAATGAGTTTGGCTTCGCGCACGAAAGCCCTAGTGCTGTCCGACACCGCGCCGTTGAACCACATCCATGGCAGGAGGGCACACAACAAGAAGACGATGTATGGCTCATTGCCGACCGGTCTCGCGAAGACCTGGGTAAAGACGAACCAATAGATGCCCGCCATCACGAGTGGATCGAGGATGGACCAAAAGTAGCCGAGAAAGGATGTCGAGTACCGCACCCGCAAGTCGCGCACGGTCAGCAGCCAGAGGGAGTGGCGGTAACGAGCCGCCGGTGACCGTGTCGGTCGCTGCGGTTCGGGCTTCAACACCTCGCAATCGTATCGAACCCACGGCACGAAGGCCGGGACCAGGAGCAAGGCTGGCGAGCGCACCTATACAAAGTGGTTCGCTCGCTCCAGATCTTCTGCGAAGTCGATCTCGATGGCGTACAGATCTGAAATGTCGACCGGCTCGAAGAGCACGCCGTCGTGCTCGATCGCCAACTCAATTGCACGCTCAAAATAATCGTCATCGGCCACGCGACGCAAGTGGTGCAGAAGCGCTCGCTTGTCGCGGAGCGAAATGTAGTTAATGCCGACGGCTTCTCCGAGACCGTTCTTCAGCGTCTTCGACAGGTCCTTAATGTAGCCCTCATCGTCCGTCGTGTACTTGATTTCTTCATCGGACACGGTGGCGGTGTTGACGCACACGAACGACTGGTCTCGCGCGACGAGCGCGGAAGCGCGCTCGAGAGCAATCGGATCGAAGACTATGTCGCCGTTCATCCACAACACACCGCCGGGGGCAGAGGCTTGTATTGCACGCATGAGACTCTTCGAGGTGTTTGTCTGGGCGTACTGTTCGTTCAAGACGAAGGATGCTTCAGGAAACGCCTCAACGATGTGTCCGCGCTTGTAGCCAACGACAACGCTGACCCGGGCGGTGCGCCCGAATGCTTGGCTGATGTTGTCGAACTGCTGCTGCATGATGCTGCGGCCGTCACTCAGGCTGGTCAGCGGCTTTGGCAAAGACCGGCCGAGTCGACTCCCCATGCCCGCGGCAAGGATCACGATCTGCGCTGGCATAGCTTGCCCCCTCTCAACTTCCACGGTTCATTATCGCGCTAGTGAATGTTCACGATCTGTTCATGAGGGATTCTGGTTCTCACTTGTCGGTCCTGCCGGATCGAGAATATGACGCGAGGCCGAGGCCGTGGGGTTGGACGTGAGCTTTGTATCGGGTTTGTAATGGCGATTCAGCGACGGTGGCGCGCTTGGTAGGTTGGGACCGTGGAGAGCCGTGGAGAGAATGAATCAGGTCGCAAACCGCGCAAGCGCGGGGTCGGTCGGCCGCTGCCCGCTCAATTGAAGCCATCCCCGACGAAGAAGCCTGAAGCGCGCACAAAACCGGGCAAGGCAAAGAAGCCGGGCTCGCGGACACCCGAGCAGACAGCAGGGAAGACGCACGGGCAGACGCTCGCGGAGACGTCAGAGGAGACGTCAGAGGAAACCCCAGAAGAAACCCCAGAGGAAACCCCAGAGGAAACCCCAGAGGAAACGTCAGAGGAAACCCCAGAGGAAACGTCAGAGCAAACGTCAGAGCAAACGTCAGCGCAGACGTCATTGCAATTACTAGAGCTGCCGCCTGAAGCAGACGTGCTCGTGGTGCGCTCCCTATCGAAGAGCTTTGACGATACCGTTGCCGTTGCTGACATCGACCTCACGATTAGTGCGGGCTCGTTCTACGGCATCGTTGGACCGAATGGTGCTGGCAAAACGACGACGTTGTCGATGATTACCGGCCTACTCCGTCCCGATAGCGGCTCGGTGGTTGTTCACGGGGCCGACGTCTGGACCGACCCAGCCAAGGCTAAACAGCAGATGGGGGTGCTCCCGGATCGGCTGCGATTGTTTGACCGATTGACCGGTGCCCAATTGCTCTACTACACCGGAGTACTGCGAGGACTCGACGCCAACACCGCCCGCTCGCGTGCCGCGGATCTCGCAGCAGCGTTTCGCATCGAGGATGCGATGGGTCGCCTCGTCACCGACTACTCGTCTGGAATGACCAAGAAGGTTGCACTGGCATCCGCAATGATCCACTCACCACGGCTCTTGGTGCTCGACGAACCCTTCGAATCGGTGGACCCCGTCTCTGCCGCAACGGTCACCGAGATCCTTCGCAAATATGTTGAGGCTGGCGGCACTGTGCTCCTCTCCAGCCACAGCATGGACCTCGTGCAGCGAATCTGCGACCACGTCGCTATTGTGGTCAACGGCTCGATCCTGGCCGACGGCACGGTTGACGAGGTGCGCGGCGACGGTTCGCTCGAAGAACGCTTCGTCGAGCTCGCTCGCGGTGGTCGAACCGTAGAGGAGCTGGAGTGGTTGCACACCTTCTCCAACTGAAGCTCGACATTCTGGCAAACAGTGTTCGGCGCAGCCGTTTACAAACGCTGGGCGCACTCAGTGGTGCACTTATCGCTCTCGCGGTCGCTGCGGTCATTCTCACGTCAGTCAGCCCGCTACAAACGACGACCCCCGAGATCGCGCGGGCTCTCATTGTGTGCGCGGGCAGCTTTGCGAGCCTCCTGTTTTTTCTCCTACCTCTTGCCTTCGGAGCGGATGATCCGCTCGACCCGCGGCGATTTGCCCTGTTCGGACTCCGGCCGGCGCGACTCGCGGTGGCGATCGCCGTTGCAGCGCTCGTCAGCATCCCGCTGGCGGTGCTAGCCATCGGAACGCTCGTCAACGTTTCGGTATGGATCGCAGACCCGGCTACCGGCGCGGTCGCGGGCTTCAGCGGCTTCCTGATTATTGTGATTGCCCTTCTCGCCGGGCGAGTCTTCGCGGCCGTGGCCGGACTTGTTCTCTCCTCCCGCCGGGCACGGGATGCGGCAGGAATGGTGGCGTCCCTCGCCATCGCTGTCTCCGCCCCGGCGCTCGTCGTTGTCGCCCAGAGCGATTGGGAAAGCCAGGTACTGCCGATAGCCCGCCGCATTACGGCCTTCGCTTCCTGGACTCCTTGGGGCGCACCCTGGAGCGCAGCGGGCGATGTTGCGATTGGGCGCCCGGTCGACGCTGCATTCAAGATCCTGATTGCCGTGCTGACGATCGCAGCACTTGCGGCAGCGTGGTTCGTCATCGTGCACGTACTGAGCGCGCGAAATTCTCGCGAGGCGATCGTCGTTGAACGCACCGCCCTGGGGTGGTTCGGTCGCGTCCCGGCGTCGCCGGGCTGGGCTGTTGCCTCACGAAGTCTGAGCTACTGGGGACGTGACCCGAGGTACGGGCTTGCCGTCGCCGCCATTCCCGTGGTTCCAATCATCGTTGTGGTGTCGCTCCTCGGTGTTGGGGTGCCTGCGATTTTCGTGTCGTGGATTCCGGTACCGGTCATGTGTCTCTTCCTTGGCTGGCTCGTTCACAACGACATCGCACTGGACAACTCGGCGTTCTGGACCCACATCGTCGCCGAAGTACCTGGCGTTGCCGATCGATGGGGGCGGAGCGTCCCCGCCCTGCTCCTCGGCGTGCCACTGATTCTCGGCGGCAGCTACGTCACCGCGCTCATTTCGGGGTACTGGTCGACCATCCCCGGCCTGATCGGGCTGAGCGCGTGTCTGCTGTTCGCCTCTCTCGGCATTTCGAGCGTGCTCTCTGCAACGTCGCCATACGCCACGGTGCATCCCGGCGACAATGCGTTTGCCCAACCACAGCCGCAATCAGATGCCTCGAGCGGCTCGGGGGCGCAAGCCATCGCGTTCTTCGGAGCGGTTGTGCTGTCGAGCCCGGTCGTGTACCTCATGATCCTCGGCAATGCCGACTCCGCGAGCTGGTATCGCGCGGCCCTCGGTGCCGGTCTTGCCATCGGCGTCGCGACGTACATCGGGGGAGTGCAACTTGGCGGCCGTCTCTTAGCAAAGCGGGCACCCGAGCTTCTCGCATTCGCCTTGCGGAATTAGACTCGGTGCATGGCTGACAGCGACACCGTGGGTGGCGGCATTTCAACCCTTGACCGCGAACTGGAAGAACTTCTCAATCGTGAGCAGATCGAAGAGGGTGACCACGAGCGATTCTCGCACTACGCGCCGAAGAACAAGATCATGGAGTCGGCGCTGAGCGGCAAGCCAGTTCGGGCCCTGTGCGGCAAGCTGTGGGTGCCCGGGCGCGATCCAGAAAAGTTTCCGGTCTGCCCGACGTGCAAAGAAGTCTTCGAGAAGCTCAAGTAGCACGGCTTAGATTCCCCAAGTCGCGTATGGCGGCCGCTGGGTTCAGAGAAGTGCTGCGTTCAGACAAGCGCTGGGTTCAGACAAACGCTGGGTTCAGACAAACACCGTCGGTATCGCTGGTTCGCCCTTGCTCAGGCGGAAGGCGGCATCCGGTAATTCTCGAATCGCGAGCTCGTGATGTTCGCGTGCCGCCGCGGTGCCAGCTGACCCCATGAATGCCTCATGTGCTGTGCCATCGGTAACGAAGTCGACCAACAGGTCACGCGTCCCAAGCGTCTTCGACCGGGCACCGACGCTGATCTCTTCACGCTCGGCGCTGCCGCTACCGGTCAGCGCACGGGCGGCAAACTTGCGGCCACCAACGCTTGCTTTGTCTGGTGACTTCTTGGCTACAGACACCCACCGTCCGTCGTCATCGGTGCGTGCGACGAGTTTGTAAACGAATCCTGCCGCCGGATGCCCCGAGCCGGTCACCACGGACGTTCCGACCCCATACGAGTCAACTGGTGCCGCGCGAAGTGCGGCGATCGTGTACTCGTCGAGGTCGTTCGTGACCGTAATGCGGGTCTTCGTAGCGCCGAGGGAATCAAGTTGCTCTCGCACAGCCGCAACAACCGTTGGAAGGTCGCCAGAGTCGATGCGAACGGCACCGAGGTCGGTTCCGGCGACCTCGACCGCGAGTGCGACAGCGGTGTGCACGTCGTAGGTGTCGACGAGGAGTGTCGTCGACGAGCCAAGCGCGGCGACCTGCGCCTCGAAGGCCTCGCGTTCGGTGTCGTGGATGAGCGTGAATGAGTGCGCGGCGGTGCCCATTGTTGGCACACCCCAGCGGCGACCCGCCTCGAGGTTGCTGGTGGCGGCGAATCCGACGATGAACGCTGCGCGGGCTGCCGCCACCGCCGCGTGCTCTCCGGTGCGGCGGGATCCCATCTCAGCGAGCGGTCGTCCATCGGCAGCTGCGCGCATTCGTGCGGCGGCGGATGCTACGGCCGAGTCGTAATTCAAGACGCTCAAGATCAGCGTCTCGAGAATCACGGCTTCTGCGAAGCTGCCCTCGACGATCAGGATGGGTGAGCCTGGAAAGTACAGTTCGCCCTCGCGGTACCCCGAGATCGACCCGCGGAACCGATAGTCGGAAAGCCAGCCAAGCGCGTCGTCGCTGACAACCTTGTGGTCGCGCAGCCACGCGAGCTCTGTATCGCCGAACCGAAACTCTTGGATCAATTCCAGCAAGCGCCCGGTGCCGGCGACGACACCGAAACGGCGGCCATCCGGTAGACGCCGTGCGAACACCTCGAACACCGACTCGCGGTCGTGCCGCCCACTGCGAAGCGCCGCATCAAGCATCGTGAGCTCGTAGCGGTCGGTGTAGAGCGCACTTGACATGTCGTCAAGCCTAGCCAGCGGCGCCACCGGCACCAGGGCGGTAAGTTTGGGATCGTGAGTGACGCGCCGATCGGAGTCTTCGACAGTGGCGTTGGCGGCCTTACCGTGGCCCGCGCCATCATCGACCAGTTGCCTCGCGAGTCGATCATCTACGTCGGAGACACCGCCCACTCGCCATACGGCCCGAAGTCGATCGCAGAAGTTCGCGAGTATGCGCTCGCGGTAATGGACGGGCTCGTCGCAGAGGGCGTGAAGGTGCTCGTGATCGCGTGCAATACGGCGTCCGCGGCAATGCTTCGTGATGCTCGTGAGCGGTTTACCGGCGGGTACGGAATTCCGGTGGTCGAAGTGATTCAGCCCGCTGTGCGGGCGGCGGTTCGCCAGACCAAGAACCGCCGGGTCGGCGTGATCGGCACCGTCGGAACGATCAATTCACTGGCATACGAGGATGCCTTCGCCGCGGCATCCGAGCTGCAATTGTTTACGCGCGCGTGCCCACGATTCGTCGAGTTTGTTGAGGCCGGGGTGACTAGCGGCACCGAGCTGTTTGCAGTTGCCGAGGAATACCTCGAACCGCTCAAGGCCGCTGATATCGACACCCTCGTGCTCGGGTGCACGCATTACCCGCTGATGTCTGCGGCGATTCAATATGTGATGGGGGAGTCAGTCACTCTCGTCTCAAGCGCAGGGGAGACAGCGTTCGACGTCTACCGCACGCTCGTCGCCCACGATCTCGAACGAACTGCGGCGGATGCCCCGAGCTATCGCTTCGAGGCGACCGGCGACGATAAAGCCACATTCAAGCGACTCGCGAGCCGTTTTCTCGGGCCAGAAGTGGTGCGAGTTGAAACCTTCGACACTGGCGCTATTCACCTGCCAGCCCCTACCCGCCAGATTCAACAGGAGAGTAACTAGATGACCCGTCACGATGGCCGCGAAGCCAATCAATTGCGTCCCGTCAC
>JBBQLW010000078.1:0-7563 GCA_038328315.1 Actinomycetales bacterium | reverse complement strand
ACCTGATGGTCGAGGCCTGGATCGTCGTCTTGGAACGATGCGATCATCGACAGGATCGGCTGGCCATCCTGATAGGCCTGCGTGCGGCGAGCCGAGAACGATCGACCGTCGTGGATGCGATCCACCGAGAACGTGATCGGCAGGTCGACCTTTCCGGGTCGAAGAAAGTAGCCGTGCATCGAATGCACAACGCGATCCTCCGCGATCGTGCGTTGCGCAGCGACCAGCGACTGAGCGAGCACCTGACCGCCGAACACGCGGCCGAGCGGCATCCACTGACTTGGACCGGTGAAGATATCTTCAGCAGTGCGAGCACCGGTATCGGTGAGATTCAATGCGTTCAGTAGGCCATTCAAGGGGTCGCTCATGCCCTGTAGTTTAGAAGAGCTATGGGTCGAACTTTGAGTCTTGTTGATTCCCTTGCGCTCGGCGACCTTCACGTCTTCCTCGGTCGGGCGCTTCGTGTCGAGGACGGTTCGGTGCGCCTGATTGCCGGGTCCGGAGTGCTGGCGGTCTACGTTGCCGTGCTGCATCCTGCCGGCCTGCTTGACGAGAGCCCGACGGTGCTCGGGCTGCGCACGTTCGCGATCACGGCGACCGAGCCATTTGATGTCGTCGTTCCGGTGCGTTCACTGTTGATGCGGGTCGAGGGCCTGCTTGAATCATCCACTTCGGATGTTGCGGAGCCGGTGTTGCTGACGCTTCCGCTCGAGGTCAGCACGGTCACTTGGGCGGCGATCTCACCTCCGCGCGGCAGCTGGGCGGCGCTGCAAAGCATCCCCGGCAGTGCCTTGGAACTGGCCGCGCGCCTCGGCATCGCAGCAGTGGCGGAGGCCGTGCCAAGTGAAGTCGGCGAGCAAATCGTGCGAAAGGCGCGCACGGAGATCTGGGGTCGCCCGATTGAGGGTTTGGATTTCGTCCCGCAGGGTGCAGCGTTCGCCGCGTACAGTCTGGGTTTCCTTGGTGACGGGGATACGGTCGCAATCTACGAGGCCGGAGTATGGACCCGTTTGACCACGAAGCGTGGCCACGTGCTCGTGAAGCGTCGGGGCTGGACTCTGTCCCGCTAGGCCGCGTTCTTATTGCAGCGAGTTGAAGGAAAAGGAGAACGTCCAGACGATTGTCGCGACAGTCACGAGCACGAACACCCCGATCGTCGTCCACAGAACCCACATGCCCTGCTTCGCGCGGCGGTTGGTCACGATTGCTCGACCAATTGAATACACCGGGTAGCCCGAGAGCGTGAGGAAACTCCAGGCCCAGTGGAACGGTTGCGCGAGTTGAGCATCCTGAAGCCCGCGCCAATCACGATAAGCGCAGTAGATCGTCACCCACGGGGCGGTGAAGCCAATAATGAAGAAGGCAATGAGCGACGGTGAAAGCAGGATCGCGAGTTGCTCCTCGGGTGACAGCGGCGCGCCTGCTGACTCCAGCGCAGAGGCCGCGAAGAGAGGTTCGAGCGCGAACAGGAACGGGAATGCCAAGTACGGCAGCAGGATAACGAGCCAGATCCAGACACTGTTGACCGAGTCAATAGAGACGGGCGCCGTCGCGACCGTCGCCGCAGGCACTGCCCGAGTACTGCCGCCCAAACCTGACTCGGCGAGCACCGGTGCATCGAACGGGCGGTTAAAGTGCATCGTCCAGTGTGCCCCGTCCCACCATCGGCTGCGCGGGTAGCCTGCGGGATCCGGATACCAGCCGGCTGGGGGGTGGGTGCCTTCATCGACGCCGCTATCGCCGGGCTGCATTAGTCCTCGAAGGTGTTGACCATCGCGTGCGCGGCGCGGTCGAGGTAATCCCAGAGGGTCGCGTCATCCAGCGGAGATAATTCAAGGGTATCGAGAGCGGCGCGCATGTGGCCAAGCCACCGGTCGCGGGCATCCGGATTAACTTTGAAAGGTGCGTGGCGCATTCGTAATCGGGGGTGCCCGCGCTCCTGACTGTAGGTGCCAGGTCCTCCCCAATACTGTTCGAGAAATCCGGTGAGCCGCTGAATCGCTGGTTCGAGTTCAGGCTGCTCCGGATACATTGGCATCAGCACTTCGTCAGTGCGGATTCCGTCGTAGAAGGCGCGCACGAGTTTCTCGAAGGTGGGCCGACCGCCGACCTGCTGCCAAAAGTTTCCTTGAACCGCTTCGCCGCCAGCGCTGACACGGAGTGAAATCGGGCTCGGCTGTGGGTCGTCATTCATGAACTGCCCTTCGGTCTTGGCCGGGTCTCGTCGCTTACGGTGTCATCCCGGCGTTCACCGTTCGGACGCTTGACGAGCGTGGGATCCACCAGCGGCTTCGGCTTCTTCTGAGCTCTGGTGGTGCGCAGGCCGGCGGCCCCGTCGAAACCCGAGAGCATGATCGAGTTGAGCGCTGGAAGTCTCACACCCATTTCGTCGAGCGCCCGCTTGAGCCGCATTCGCAGCTCGCGCGCGACGTCGTCTTTTGCCGTCGATCTGGTCTTCACAACGAGACGCACAACGACTGCTCCTGCCGAGACTGACTCGATGCCCCAGAGCGCTGGCTTCTCGATGATGCGATACTTCCACTCGGGGCTCTCAGCCAGCTCAACGGCAACCGCGAGAATACGATCTTGGATCGCGTCGACATCCGAGTCATACGGCACCGCAAGGTCGATGATGGCGCGCGCCCAGCCGTGGGACATGTTGCCAAGTCGCAGGATCTCACCGTTGCGAACGAACCATAATGTTCCGTTGACATCGCGCACTTGAGTCACGCGGATCCCGACGTCTTCAACAACACCGGTCGCAAGGCCGAGGTCGACGACATCGCCGATGCCGAGTTGGTCTTCGCCGACGATGAAGATGCCATTGAGCACGTCCCTCACGATGTTCTGCGCACCGAAGCCGAGCCCAGCACCCAGCGCGGCCGTAATGAGCGCGAAGGCGCCGGACGCGTTCGGTACCAAGACGGCAAAGACCAGCAAGACGACGATGACGATGAGAATGCCCGTCACCGCGTTGCCAAACACGCTGCCCAGCGACCGGGTGCGCTGAACCACGCGAACAGCAGCCAACGGGGATGCCGCGAGCTCCCGCGTGTCATCAACCCGGTGCTTCTTCTTGACCCCGGTCACCACCTGGTTGACCACGCGCTTGATGATGCGCAACAAAATGAAACGCAGCACGACGGCACCGACGATGACGCCCGCGATGGTGAGCGGAATTTGGAAGAGTCCGATGAAGGAGGCAATATTCTGCCAAATCAGGGTCCAGTTGACTGGCACGTCCACCGTTTGGCCCAGGGTCGAGGCCACGTACGCACGCATGCCCGAGCTCACGGTGCACTACTCCCGATCGCGAGCTTGCGCCGCCAGCGCACGCTCGACGCCGGCGAGATTCTCGATCACGAGACGCCGCAGAGCTGGGATTTCGGGGTTGGCCTCGAGCCACGCCTTCGTGGCGCTGACCAACTCGGCGGATGCCAGTGGTGACGGATACAGGCCGGTCACGAACGACTGCGCAATCGTGTAACTGCGCGACTTCCAGATCTCGTTCAGGGCGTCAAAATACGGCCCGACGAGCGGTCCCAGCGAACCCGGATCGTTGACATGTTGGTACCCGACGGTGACGTTACGCACGATCGCGTTTGGCAGTTTGTCTGACTCTGCGAGAGATTCGAACGCCGCTCTCTTGCCATCCGTCGTTGGGTCCGTGGCCCGCGCCCGTGCCGCCGCTTGCTGACCGTTGGCTGTGTTGTCAGCAGCCAAGGCGGCGTCGATCTCGGCAGCACCGGCAGCCCCGTTGAGCACGAGACCCTCGAGCAGCTCCCAGTGCAGGTCGGTGTCGATCTCAAGGCCGTCAAGCACGAGTGAGCCATCGAGCAAGCCGCTGAGGGTCGCGACGTGATCGGGGGTCGAGGCCAGGTTCGCGAAGAACTTCACAAACTGGAACTGCGCGTCCGAGCCAGGGGTGGCCTCGTTCGCAAGCAACCAGAGGCCGTCGCCGACCTGTTCGAGAGCCTCCTCCCGGCGCTTCGGATCGACATACTGCTTCGCAACGAGCGCGAGTTGGCTGAGCGTCGTGCGGATGGTCGTCGACTCGGTCTCACTTGCGATGTTGTTGAGCACGAGCTGCACGTAGTCGCTCGCCGCGGTCTCGGCGTCTCGCGTGGCATCCCAAGCAGCGCCCCAGACAATTGATCGCGCAAGCGGGTTATCGATGTCTTCGAGATGCTCCATTGCGACGGCGAGCGACTCCTCGTCGAGGCGGATTTTGGCGTAGGCGAGGTCTTCGTCATTGACGAGAACAAGATCTGGCCGAGTCGCTCCGACCAGCGACGGCACGTCGGTGCGCACTCCATCGACGTCAATCTCAACCCGGTGGTCGCGCAGCAGCTTGCCGCCGCGCAGATTGTAGAAGCCGATCGCCAAGCGGTGCGGGCGGATGGTCGGATAGTCGGCAGCCGCCTCCTGAAGTACGGCGAACGAGGTAATCGTGCCACCGGCATCCGTTTCGATCGACGGTCTGAGGGTATTCACACCCGCGGTCTCGAGCCACAATTTTGACCAGCTGGTCAGCTCTCGGCCGCTCGTCTTTTCAAGTTCGGCGAGCAGATCGCTGAGCTCGGTGTTGCCGTACGCATGCTTCTGGAAGTACGCCGCGACGCCAGCCATGAACTGCTCCAGACCGACCCATGCAACGAGCTGCTTGAGCACCGAGCCGCCCTTGGCATAGGTGATGCCATCGAAATTGACCTGCACATCTTCGAGATCGTTGATGGTTGCGACGACCGGGTGCGTCGACGGCAGTTGGTCCTGGCGGTATGCCCAGCTCTTCTCCATCGCCTGGAATGTCGTCCACGCCTCGTGCCACTCGGTTGCCTCGGCCGTTGCGAGGGTCGAAGCCCACTCGGCAAATGACTCGTTGAGCCAGAGGTCGTTCCACCACTTCATGGTCACGAGATCGCCGAACCACATGTGCGCGAGTTCGTGCAGGATCGTCACGACCCGACGCTCCTTCACCGCATCGGTGACCTTCGAACGAAAAATGTAGGTCTCCGTGAAGGTGACGGCGCCAGCGTTCTCCATCGCCCCAGCGTTGAACTCCGGCACAAAGAGCTGGTCGTACTTCTCGAACGGGTACGGGTAGGCAAAGTGCTTCTCGTAGAACTCGAAGCCTTGGCGGGTCTTCTCGAAGATGTAGTCGGCGTCGAGATACTGGCTGAGGCTCTTGCGCGAAAAGATGCCGAGCGGGATGACACGCCCATCGCTCGAGGTCAACTCCGAGCGCACGACGGCATATGGTCCAGCGACGATCGCTGTGACATAGCTCGACAGGATCGGAGTCGGTGCGAACCGCCAAGTCGCCTTCGATCCGTCGCTCGCTGGGCTGGGTGCTGGGTTCGGTGTTGGGTTCGGTGTCGGTGCGTTGCTGACCACGTGCCACTCGGCCGGTGCCGTGACAGTGAACTGGAAGGTTGCCTTCAGGTCGGGCTGCTCGAACACAGCGAACACCCGGCGGGAGTCCGGAACTTCGAACTGGCTGTAGAGGTATACCTCGTCGTCGACTGGGTCAACGAAGCGGTGCAGACCCTCTCCGGTATTGGTGTATTCGAAGTCGCCGGTAACCACGAGCTCGTTCTCGGCGGCCAGCCCGGCGAGCTGAATCCGCACGCCATCGTTGACAGCCCCGACATCCAGTGTCTCGCCGTTCAGGGTGACGGAGTGGAGTGTTCTGGTGATGGCATCGATAAAGGTGGATGCCCCGGGCGCCGCGGTGAAGCGCACGGTTGTGGCGCTGGTAAAAGTCTCTGGCCCGGTCGTGAGGTCAAGGTCAACGTCGTAACTCTGCACCGCGAGGATCGACTTGCGCTCCTCGGCTTCTAGACGGGTGAGATTCTCTCCTGGCACAGTGCAACTCCTCGCTCAACTCCCGGCGCAGTGGCTGAGCCTCGGGAGGGCCAGCTCGTGGCTGACCTCAACAACCCTAACGCTGGCGAAGCCCAGTCGAGCGGTCGCTAAACGGGTACGAGCGCTGGCTCGGGTGTCACAGTATGGGGAGCGAGGCTGAGATATCGTTCGGCGTCGGCGACGGCCTGTTCGAGCAGTGCCGTCAGTCGCGCGTCGGCGTCGTCGACACAGGCGAGCGCAATGCCAACGGTTGCACAGTGAATGATGGCGGATGCACGTTGCTCGATGGTGTTTGCCCCGACCTGCATGAGCCGTGCATTCGCGCGCGCCCACTGCGCGGCATCCGGTGCAAACTGGAGGGCCTCTTTCACAAGCGATGCGAGCTGCGGCACCGGTGCTCGTTCGATCAACGCCAAGACCGCTAAGGCAATAGCGCGCTGGCGATCCATGCTCGCGATCGGCATTGCCGCGTGGGCTGCTCGAACGGCGATGACCACTGACAGGTGCGGATCGTCGCTGCGCAGGCCCACTACGCGGTGAATCAGGGGAGCGAGATCGTTGCGGTGTTCGTCCGAAACGAGGTCGTTCACGTCGCGCGCGAGGGAAGCAACTTGGGGATGCGTGCACTGGGGGTGATCGCTCCACCGTTCGCCAGCGAGGTAGGACGCGAACTCCATGAAGCATGCGCCGCGCCGAGCATTGCGGTGACGACCCGCTGAGAGTATTGGCATGCCAGAAGGTACGGATGGCTCGCGCATTGCGCCTCCTTGTATCGAATCCGAACGCGCGTCGGGAATTCGAAACGCACGGTGACTGGACGACGTTGCCCGCCTCAATTCTGCCCCCGCTTGCACCCCGAGCGCCAGAGTCAAGACTGCGAGGTTGCCTACACTGACACCATGCGAATCCACATCGCCACTGACCACGCCGGCCTCGAGTTCAGTCAGGATCTGCAGTTGCACCTGCGATCTGCGGGTCACGAAGTGATCGATCATGGGCCAGCGAGCTATGAGCCACTTGACGACTACCCAAGCTTTTGCATCAACGCCGCGCTCGCGGTCGTGCGAGATCAGGCGGCGGGAATCGAGTGCCTCGGTGTCGTCTTCGGTGGTTCGGGTAACGGCGAGCAGATCTCGGCAAACAAGGTGAGTGGGGCGCGCGCCGCGCTCGTCTGGAACGAGTCGACCGCCGTGCTGGCACGCCAGCACAACGACGCCAACATCATCTCAATCGGTGCGCGTGAGCACAGTCTCGAGGAGGCAAAGTGCTATATCGACATCTTCATCGCTGAGCCATTCTCTGCCGAGGAGCGTCACGCGCGGCGTATCGCCCAGATCGCCGAGTACGAGTCGAGTGGCTTTATTGCTGGGCGTCAGGTCAGCTCCGCCGCGACGTCTGCCGATGCACTCGGCGGTGTCTGAGTCGTGCCAGAGGGCCATTCGGTTCACCGCATCGCACGCCAGTTCGCTCTGCATTTTGTCGGACGGAGGGTCGCGGCATCCTCACCGCAGGGACGGTTCGTGGCCGGGGCGAAGCAGCTCGACGGTCGAGTGATCGTCGCTGCCAAGGCGGTTGGCAAAGTGATGTTCCTCGAGTTCGACAACGGGCTGTGGTTGCGCGTGCACCTCGGAATCTACGGTGCGTGGGACTTCGCTGGCGACATCACTGCCGACGCCACGACCGGCGCCGAGGCGAGCA
>JBBQLW010000077.1:0-7728 GCA_038328315.1 Actinomycetales bacterium | reverse complement strand
ACTGGCGCACATCTGTCTGCCACGGCTCCGCGGCAACAATCCACCGCAGGCGCGGTCTTGGCTCGTCGAGCCCGACAGGATTGGTGCACCACTCAGTCTGCAGTCCGGTCGGCGCCACCACCGAGTTGACATGTTGAGGGCTTGTTCCGGTGCCGTGCTCTGAATCGCGCGCCATGGTGTTTCGCCCCTTTGCGACATGTCCAGCCAGTGAACGAGGATTGCTGACTAATCGTATCTGCGGTCACGGATCGCCCAAGTGCACCGGCCGGTATTGCGACGGCATTCGGCGTTCACCCTTAGCGTTGTAGGCTTCTGTCGCAGCGTTGCCGCGCCATCCCGCAAGCCCGAAACGGGGAGTGCCGCCCATCTGCAATCCTTCCACCGGATGGAGTTCGGAATGATTGTTCGTCCGGATGGCGGCGTCGGTTCTGCCCCCCAGTCGAGCTCGCCGCGCGCTCGGGCCGTGACGATCAACGATGTCGCCGGGCTCGCGGGGGTCTCCCGTGCGGCGGTATCCAAGGTCATCCGGAATGCGTATGGCGTGAGTCCGGCGATGCGGGAAAAGGTTGGTCGGGCGATCGTGGCCCTCGGTTACCGGCCCAACAGCGCGGCCCGAGCCATGCGCGGAAAGTCATTCGTGATCGGGTTCGAGATTCCGGGCCTGAGCAACGACTTTCTGATTACGATTCTGAAGGCAGCCCACGAGGCGCTCGCGGATTCCGAGTACCAATTGATCGTGGCGCCTGCGGACGCCGACGACAATCTCGGAGCACGCGCGATCGAGTCACTCGTCGACCATCAGGTCGCTGGGCTTGTTGCGGTGTCAACAGCGATTTCCGTCGAGTGGCTCCAAAATATCGCGCGTCGTACCCCGCTGGTCATGATTGGCCGGCACGACGGATCGGTCAACTACGACACGGTCGTCGGTGACGACTCTGCGGGCGCTGCACTCGTCATGGAACACCTGCTAACACAAGGGCACTCGCGGATCACTCACCTCACCCGCGGGCTGGCGATCACGGAACCCCCATCCCGAAGCCCCCATGCGCTGCGTCTTGAGGGATATGTCGAGGCCATGACCGCGGCAGGCTTGGCTGAGAACATCAGCGTCGTCCGTTCCGGCTCGAGTCAGTCCGATTCTCAGGTAGCGATCACACCACTCTTGAGCTCGCCAGAACGCCCCACCGCTATATTCGCGGGTAACGACGAGATGGCGTTGGGCGTCATGCACGCCGCGAAGCAATTGGGAATGACATTCGCGGACCTCGCGATCGTCGGATACGACGACATCGATGTCGCCTCACATCCCGGCATCTCGCTGAGCACGGTGAACCAGTCCGGCCGCGAGATGGGCGAGGTGGCAATCCGCTTGCTTCTGGAGCGCTTCGAGGGCCGGACCGAACGACGCGAGGTCCAGATGGTGCCGGTCCTCAAGGTGCGCGAGTCCTCAAATAGCAAGCGCCGCTAGCGTCACGCCGACCAACACCGACCTGCCGATCCCCCCCCGAGTCGCTTTCATGGTGGGCTCGCAGGTTTCAGAGTGAGCAAGTGCCCGCACGTTCATGTCGCGGTCCGCGAGAGTGTTTCGACCGCTCGGCGCGCTAGCACGGCGAACAACGTCAATGTGATGGCGATCGGAGCGTTCTTCACCGCACCACGACTGGCGATGGCGATCGCTGACGCGTTTCTTGAGCACTCACTCGGTGACGGTTACGAAGAGTGGGATGGCTTTTATGGATATCACAGGATCGGCTACGACGAGTGTGAGAACTTCGACTATGTAGAGTTCAAGGCAAACAACTTTGCACTGACCGACCCGCAGGAGGCCCCGCTCGGCGAAGAGCCCACCGGCCTCGCATTCTGACCTACTGAAGAATGAAGTCCTCGACCGCTCGGCGCATGGACGTTGGGTATTCGACGGTGGCGGTACCGAGGCGCACGATCATTTGAATGGTCTCGCCGTCTCGCGCGTACGCCGCGTGCACCGCAGCGTACTGCTGCGCCATCTCGGGGTACTCCTGAATCACTTGGCTCAGTGGTTGCATGACGAGCCCTTGACTCCGCGCCGTCAGGTCGAAGCGGCTGTACAGCATCCCTGCCCGCACCTGCTCGGTGCGAGTGTTGCTGGGAGTTGTGATGATTCCGTAGGCCGGGGTCGCCGCGACCGCGGCCGCGGTGAGGTCGATCTGACGCTGCGCGCCGATCTCGTCACTATTGGTGAACGGCAGAAGAGTGATCAGTCCTTGAAGGAAGTACTTCATGATCCCTGACGTGCCTTGACCCTCGATCGAGAAACCCCATGGTTGGTTGTTCTTGGCCAGCTCGTTCGGGCGGAACACCGCGTTCGACTCTGCTGTCGCCGCAGCCGACTCTGACTCGATGGTTGATCCGGCGATACCAAAGGAGCCGAGCGCGTCTCGATCGGCCGCCGAGGTGAGGATGGACAGAGACGCTGGCGGCTCATCCAGCGCAGCCAGCGCAGCGAGCTGTTCGTTGGTCAGCGGGGTCGGGCCATACGGGGCACGATTCGTGTCAGACAGAAAGAGCGAATCGTAGGTGGCCTGAGGCCGCACGGCCGCTGTTCCGAGTGTGACCCGGGCAACCGGAGTCGATGTCATGCTGGCGGCAAGGTCAGTCTCGTCGTACTCGCCATCAGGAAACAGGTCGATGGTCACCGGGTACCCGAGTTGATCGCCAGCCACCTGCACGTAGTCGAGAAAAGTGCCTTGTGACACCATGACTTGGCGGGCGAGCGGGTCGACAGCCACCGATAAGCGGCTCGGGTCCCCGTAGAGCAGGAACACGTTCGGATCTGCCGCGAGCTCAATGAGCCACGGCTGCATATTGTGTCCGCTCGAGGCAAGCAATCCGTGCGCCACGAGCTGTTCCCGCGGGTCACCGAATTGCTTATGGTAATCGGCAGCCCACGGGGCTTCGTAGTTGCGAGAGAAGGCAAAAGCACCGCCAACACCGAGCACAAGCACCAAGGCCAGCGCGAGAACGCCGACCACCGCACCCGTGATGATCAGGATGCGGCGGCGTGCGGGGTGTGCGTGGGGCTTGTTGGTCGTGGAGGCACCGACTGATGCTAGGCGAGCCACGGCATCCGCCGTACCAGGCTCGTTTTTTTCCACGGCAGACCGAAGCCGATAGTGTCGCCAGCGGCCAGCACAGCAACGACGATCAGGCTGAGTGCGTAGATGACGTGGTAGTTGACGACCGGGTTGGTCGAGCCGGTTCCGGCGCCGGACGGCCACTCGGCGAGGTACATCGCCATGAGGATTACCGTTCCCGCGACGGCGCTGATGCGCAGCCCGATGCCGAGCATGACCGCGAGGCCGATGCCGAGCATCCCGGCCATAAAGAGCCAGTCGGATGCCGGACTCGCGATCGAGGCGAAGAACGGTTTGAGCGGGCCGACAACGGAATCTCCGAGGAGGAACCCTTGGCTCGGAGTGCCGCCATTGATCCAAGCGCGCTCAACTGGCGTCGCGTACCCAAGCCCGAAGGTCTTGTCGAGGAACGCCCACAGGAAGATGAACCCGATGGCCAGGCGAAGCACGGCAAGGACGAGGCGGCCGGAACCCAAGTGAACGAGGTCGGTCTGACGGGCGAGGGAGCGCATCACGACCGGCTCGCTCACAATCACGGGCGGTGCGGTGGCGGTGGCAGTCATAGTTTCTCCAGTCGGTAGCGGAACGCCGCCGGGGTCTGGAGCAACTACTTCACTGTACGTTGCGCTTCTTGCGCGGGTCAAGGCTTCGGCGCTACCCCGTTGTGAACCAAACCCGAGACGGCGATCGTGCCAACGAGTACCGCTCCCGCAACAACGAGCGGATGCCCGGCCCCGCTTCCCGAACACTGCATCGGGTCCATCCTCGGAACGCCGTCGCGGCCGCTCGGCACCGCGGCGATCCGCCTCCCAGCGCAAACTGAGTTCCGAATCACCGCCGCACCGGACGGCCGCTTTCGCGACGACAGCGGGAATTAGGCGCTACGACGCCCAGTAAGGGTGCGCGCGAGGAACGCAATGACCGCGACCACGAGTAGCACCACGCCAACCCAGAGCAGGAAGTTGAGTGATTGCACGAAGCCTCCGGTGAGCAGGAGGATGATGGCCACGATTGCAACGATGACAAGTAAGGTATTCAAGGTTTTCTCCAGTCAGTTAGCAGAACGCCGCCGAGGTCTGGAGCAACACTTTTAGTGTACGCCTACCCCCATGCGGGGGACATTGTTGGCCAAGGCGCGCGCGCTCGAGCTAGCTTCGGCGCGGCTGACGCTCGCGTAGGATCAGATAGGATCCATGATCAGTAGATCCAGACTCAGGATGGGCGGCGCGACTATGGAGGACCAAGCACTCCCAAATTTCACGGTCGAACAGGTCCGGGTCGCACCGCGCTGGGCGGTCTTGCAGCGCCAGATCGTCGAATCGCTCTCACGCGCGGCGCCGGAATTCGTTGCGCGGTATACGCGTGACGACGGGAGCCTCATTTGGCGCGACGAGTGGCCCGGGATGGATGGTTCGGATGACCCATATGAGGCATTCCAGTACCTTGCGCTGTTTTACAGCATCAGCGGAGACGAGGTCGTGTACGACCTCGCCAGGAAGATGTGGGACTCGATCACCTGGCAGTGGACGCAGTACGGACAGATCGAGCGGGAGTTCGACGGTTACTACGACTGGATGCACCACGGCGAGGCCAATCTCTTCCACTACTTCTTCGGGTTGACCAAGCCAGAGTCTTTGGTCGATCGGCAGCGCGCGGACCGCTTCGCGAGGATGTACACCGGCGAGGATCCGCTCGCCCCGAACTATGATCCAGAGCTTGGCATCGTGAGAGCCCCGCAGTCCGGCAGCAGAGGTCCGCGCTTTGTCGTCACCGCCGAAGACCTAGGCACCCACCGCGGCGTACTTGACGGCTACCATCCGCCGTTCGAAGATCTCACGGGCGTGCCATTCCCGGCATCAACCACGCCGTGGCACGACGACAGCGTGTTCGCCGAGATCATCGAGAAGATGAACGAGCGCACCACGCGCGGAGACGTGCCACTGAATCTGAACGCCACAGGCCAGATGGCGCACGCCTTCATGTACTCCGCAGACGAGGGGCTTCGCACCTGGGTCATTGAGTACATCGCCCGATGGAAGGCTCGCTCGGATGCCAACGGCGGCATCCTGCCCGACAATGTCGGACTGTCCGGCAAAGTTGGCGAGTACCTCGACGGCAAGTGGTGGGGAGGGCACTACGGCTGGCGCTGGCCACACGGCCTCCTGACCATCATTGAGCCGACCCTCAACGCCGGCATAAACGCCTTGCTGCTGACGGGGGACCCGTCGCATCTCGCGCTCGTGCGTCAACAGCTCGACGTCAACTTCGATCTCGGTCACGACGAGGGTGCCACTCGGGTTGTGCCCCATAAACACTTTGACAGCGGATGGACCGACTACCGAGCTCCCAACCCGCTGTACCCAATTCAGATCTGGGCGAGGAGCCTGGCGGACGAGGACCTTGCGCGAGTAGAGCGGGTGCGCGGCAATTCGGACTGGACGAAGGTGGGCTTTCCGGTCGTGCCGCTGACAGTCAAGCACTTCAACATGAACACGGCGGCGTGGTTCTCGTACATCACGGGTACAAATCCCGAATTCCCAGAACGTGCCCTCGAAGTGAACATTGCCCTGGTCGAACAGCAATTACGACGGATGCGATCACCCGACGGAGATCCGGACGGCTTCGGCACCATCCACCACATCGACGGGCACACCGAGGCCATCGACCTGCAGATCGACGGGTACGCGATCCACATTTGGCAAGAGTTCAACCCCGTGTACTTCGAGTCTCTCGTGCAAACCATGTGGGGTGCACCGATGCACATGTCCCACGGCGGGTTGCAACACGCGACGGTGCGGTACTACGACGGCGCGGCGAAACGACCAGGGCTGCCAGAGGGCGTCGGCGCGCTCGTCACGGCCATCGGCCCTGACTTCGTGGAGCTTGACCTGGTCAGCCTTGAGACAGAAACCTCTCGCACAGTCGTTGTGCAAGCCGGCTCCTTCGGCGAGCACCGGTTCGGCATGGTTTCGGTGGATACCACCGAAGGCATCGCGGTCGGCGGTCGTTGGTTCGAGGTGACTCTTGCTCCGGGCTCCGGCGCGAGCATCCGGGTCACGATGGAGCGCTACGTCAATTCGCCGAGTTACGAGACGCCGTGGTCGCGGGCGAGCGACTGGGCCTCGATCATTCGACCACGTCGCTTGGATTAGAGGTCGACGTTCGACCGTGAGCTCGACATTCAGCCGAGCGTTTGGGTTTTCGGATCAGGCTTTCGCGTTCAGGGCCTCGACCGCGGCGATAAAGCGCTGCCGAGAAGACTCGATGTGATGCAGCATAAGCCCGCTCGCGCCGTCGCCGTCACCACCCGCAATCGCGCCAACGATTCCCTCGTGCTCTGACAGCGCCAGCGGCCTGTGACCGCTCTGGTAGTACTCTGCGAACATGTCTCGCACAAAGCCGCCGTGCGGATCTTCATCGCCTTCGATGGCGGCGGATGCCTTGTAGACCCGAAACAAGTGCATGTGACAGCGCGTCCTGATGAACGCGTCCTCGACAAAGGTGTTGCCGGAGGCGTGCGCGACCAACGCATGCAATCGCGTGTCGTGCTCGACGAAATCCGCGTACGTCGAAGACGACCCGGACCGGGAGATTCGATCGGCGCGCTCCAACTCGGCCTTGAGCACCTCGAGGTCACGGCGGGTGCTGCGACGCGCAGCTTCCGACGCAGCCCAAGGCTCAATGAGCGCGCGGAATTGAAACAGCTCGTCGAATTGCTGCACTGACAGCAGGTCGGTTGCTTGGTAACCGCGCAGCGGGATCTTGATCACGAGCCCATCGGATTCCAGCCGCGCAAGCGCTTCGCGAATGGGTGTCTGCGACACCGAAAGGTCACGCGACAACTCATCTATTCCGACATGTTCGCCGGGCGAGATCTCGTGATCAAGGATCATCGCCTTGATGGCGTCGTACGTGCCGTCGGCCAGCACGAGGCGTCGTGGGCTTGCTGCGGAGCGGCGAGCTGAATCTCGTGCCATTGCCTTTTGCCTTCCTAGCATGTCCAGTCACACGCCGAGATTTGATCGTCGCCAATCGTATATGCGATTTTGCCTCGACGTTGTGAACCGGCCCTAGCGCGGCGGAACTCTCAATCCGTCCATCCCACCGTCGACGGCAAGGACCGTACCCGTTATCGACTGCTGGTTTGGGCTGGCGAGGAAACGAATCGCGTTTGCTACTTCGACGGAAGTGACAAGGCGACCACTTGGCTGGCGCTGCTCGAGTGCGCTCCGTTCGGCCGCCGGGTCCTGTGCGAGATCGAGCAACCGTGCCACCCACGGGGTGTCGGCGGTGCCAGGATTCACGCAGTTCACTCGGATGCCCTCGTGGATGAGGTCAGAGGCCATCGCGAGTGTTAGCGACTGCACGGCGCCTTTGCTTGCCGAGTAGATCGCGCGCCGCGGCAGTCCGACGGTGGCAGCGATGGAGCACGTGTTCACGATGGCCGCCGCTGCACTCGCGCGCAACAGGGGGAGCGCCGCTCGGGTGACCCTGGCGATCCCGACGACATTGACGTTGAGCACATGTGCCCACTCTTCGTCGGTGCCGTCTTCAATGGTGCCGACTGCGCCGATGCCTGCGTTGTTCACCAGAATGTCGAGCGCGCTTACCTCGC
>JBBQLW010000076.1:0-7743 GCA_038328315.1 Actinomycetales bacterium | reverse complement strand
AGTCAGTGCGCTTGGAATTGGCACTTATGTTTTGCAGCCATCGTTTACGAGATAAGACTGCATCCTCGACCCGCTTCTCGTGGTTTTGCAGGCAATGTCGAAACCGATCATCCCCATGCTGACGTACCAGTCGGCCGTTGTACTGACCGAGAGGTGCGGGTCGCTATCGCGCTGTTGAGTTACCAGGTGCGCCCTTTCGGGCAGCCTTCAATTATACGCCGGATGACGCGGCTCGCGCCAGAGCAGATTTCGAGCATCCGCCTCAAGGTTCGCAATCAAAGCCTTGGCTGGATGTTTGCGAGTGAGCGACAATGAGGACATGAAGGAAACGATCATTACCGTTCAGGGATCCCACTCCGCGTGGTACCCCGCCGAGCGCGCAACAGTGAGTGCCTCGGTGCACACCGACGGTGCCGAGCGCGAGCCAGTGTTCGCAGGAGCTGTCGAGGCATCCGAGGCCGTGCGTGGCTTGATCGAAGCCAGCTACGACAAGGAAACTGGGCCGATCACGTGGTGGAGTTCCGACTCCGTTCGCGTGTGGTCAGAGCGCCCGTGGAATAACGAGGGGCGCCAACTCGATCCGGTCTACCATTCCGCGATCGACTTCACTGCCAAGTTCAGTGACTTCGAAGCGCTTGCCAGATGGGTTGAAGCCGTCGCCAGCCTCACCTCGGTCACCGTCGGCTCGATCGGCTGGGATCTGACCGAGGCGACCCGCACCTCGGCAACGGTCGAGGTGCGCTCCCGAGCGGTGAAGGACGCTGTCGCCAAGGCAACTGTGTATGCGCAGTCGATCGGGCTCGGCACGGTGAAGGCAATTGCCCTCGCCGACCCGGGGATGCTCGGAGACCCGTCCTCGCCGCAGTTGCCCTCTCCATCGATGCTGAGTGCCTCGGCGCGCAAGTTCTCGATGGACTCCAGTGGCGCGCCGAGCCTGGCGCTCAAGCCGGAGGAGATCGTCGTGGCATCCGTTGTCGATGCTCGGTTTATTGCAAGCTGATCAGCCTGTGGCGCTGCAAGTCAACTCGGGCGTCAGGCCGACAGGAGCACAACGACGCCGATGACCGCAGCAACGGCGCCGGCCGCGACCAGCCACGCCGCGACCCGCCACGATCGGATAATGCCTGCCACACCAAGCACGAACAGCGCAAGCGCAAGAACCGCGGATGCCGCGGCGACCGTCGTTGACCGCGCGTCGATGGCATCAGCTGCCCGCTCTGCCACAAACGACGCGTACTGCAGCGATTGGGGCTCGGCGAACGACGCTGCCTCATACTGAGGGTTGAGAAGCGGAAACGCTTCGTTGAGGTACCCGGAGGCCACCCAAGCATCCCAAGCCGCCGCGAGCTCCGGCGTTGTCGTGGCGATGATGCGCCGTTGATCCGCTCTCAGCTCCTCGGCCTGCTCCGGGAACAATGTGATCTCAGTCTCAAGTTGAACAGCCGCGAACAGCTTCGCACCGTCATCCCGAGTCGCGAGTTGACTCGAGAGCGTAGTGCTCAGGTTTCGGTCGCGGAGTTGGTCGGCAGTGCTTGAGTATGCGACAGCCTCTGCGGCCCAGATGGTGGCCTGATAGACGCCGAGGGCGGTGGTAGCCGAGACGAGCCCGAGCAATATCGCCGTCACAACCTCGAGCATGTTGCGCCGGCGCTGTGCAGTCTCAACCTGAGTCACGGCGGGCCTCAATATGCCGTCGCGGCGAGGACGACGCCCGCGAGGAAGGCGACAACCCCAAAGACGATGACCCACGTGCGAACGCTCTGCTGACGATTCACACCGGCGATACCGAACAGGAACAGCGCCAGCGCCTGAATGAGTGACGCTTGAGCGAGGACGCTGGACTGTGCGCGGCGCGCTTCTGAGGCCACGGCCATGACGGTTGAGGCGTACGAGTACGAGTCTGGTCGGTTCACGAGATCAGCGCGATAGATCGGATCGTCGAACGGATTCTGGCTTTCGGGGAATCCGGCCGCTGCCCACGCACGCCAGGCATCGGCGAGACTCGGGGTGGCAGCCCCGAGTTCTGCCTCGACCTTGAAATCGAATGCAAACGCTTGGGCTGGCTCGCTCAGCGCCGCCAGCTCCCGGTACCGGCGCGCGTTGCCCATCGCCTCAAGGTCGAGGCGTCGGTTGTAGTCAGCAAGCACTGCCTGATTGACGCTTACCGCGCGCGCATCAGCGGAGTCGCTGAGGTACTGCTCAGAACTCAGGGTCCAGACGGCCGCTTGCCACGCCCCGAGCGCTGTCGTCACCGAAATGACGCCGAGCATAACGCCGGTCACGATGTCGAGCCCGCGTGAAGATGAATCGTTCTCCATGGCTGCTACGGTATCGCTATGCGCGACTCGGACACCATCGGCAGCGGTGAAGTAGGTGCTCCACCCCGCGTGCACTGGGCCCGGCTCGGGATCGCCTTCGGTGCGACGATCGTGTTCGTCATCCTCGGAATTGTCGGGTGGAATGCGACGATCGAATCAGCCCCGCCGCCGGTCGGCCCGACTGTGGCCGCGGAGCTTGTGCTTGGGTCGTGCGTCGAGGAGAGCGAAAGTGGGCTCCCGGAGTACACCGTAACTGGCTGTTTCTTCGAACATCAACAGCAGATTGTCGCTGAGGTCGACCTCCGTCGCACGGTCGGCACCTACAGTTCCACCGAAGCGCTCACGAGCTTTGTGCAAGAGGTCTGCAACCGCTTCATCGAGTACGGGTTGTACGTGCCTCTCGACCTGAGCGAGGAGCAGTACGAGCTGATCGCAATCTCGGTGCCGACAATCGAGGAGCTCGACGCCGGTCGTGAACGAGCGCTGTGCGCCGTGCGCAGCATCGATGGCGCGCTGATCAGTGGCGACCTGTACGTGCCACTCCCATGACAAGCCGCTGACAGTGGCTTGACGTTACCCTAGTCGCCGAGATTCTTTCGCGCCGAGATCGCCCGATCTGATTCGCGCTTGTCCTGCCGTTCACGCAGGGTCTGCCGCTTGTCATACTCGCGCTTGCCTTTCGCGACGGCCAGTTCGACTTTCGCATTACCGTCACTGAAATAGATCGACAGCGGTACGAGGGTGTAGCCGCCCTCTTTGACCTTGTTGTGGATCTTGAGGATCTGCTCTTTATGCAAGAGCATTTTGCGCTTGCGCCTTGGCGGATGATTGTTCCAGGAGCCGTGATTGAACTCGGGAATGTGCACGGCATCCAGCCACGCCTCGCCGCCATCGATAAAGCCGTAGCCGTCCACAAGGCTCGCGCGTCCAGCACGCAACGACTTCACCTCGGTGCCCGTCAAGACCAAGCCGGCCTCATAGGTGTCTTCGATGGTGTAGTCGTGGCGCGCTTTTCGGTTGCTGGCAACAACCTTCTGGCCGCGTTCCCTTGGCATAGTTCCGGATTCCTTCTCGTGAGTTAGCCCGCAAGTCTAACCCGGGCGGCCACGATGGGATCAGACCTTGAGGTAGCGACTGATCGCAACGCTCGCGGAACTTGCGGCCAACAGCGCGCCGACGGCGATGAGGATCGGCACCACAACCACGGCATCGCTCACACCAACCAAGGTTGTGGTGTTCTGCAGTGTCGTCGACAGGTAGCCCTGAACGAAGAACTGCACGATCGCAACGATCGCCGCGCTCGCAAGTAACGAACCGACGAAGGCGGCAATGACGCCTTCGAGAATGAAGGGAGTCTGGATGAAACGATTGGATGCCCCGACCAAGCGCATAATCCCCAATTCTCGCCGACGCGAGAACGCGCTCAGCCGAATCGTCGTCGCAATGAGCAGTACTGCGGCAACGAGCATCAGCGCAGCGAGCCCGATCGCTGTGTACGAGGCCGCATTCAGCACCGCGAAGATTTGATCGAGGTAGCCCCGCTGATCCTCGACGTTCTGTACGCCAGCGAGCCCAGACAGCGATTCGATCAGGATGTCAGCATCCGCCGGATTGATGAGGTTCACCCGGAAGCTCTGGTTGAGTGTTTCCGGTGTGACGAAGCTCGCGATCGGGCTGTCCGCGAACTGCGCTTGAAAATTCTCGAACGCCTGCTGATTGGTTTCGAACTCGAAACGATCGATGTACGGGGCGAGCGCAGTCGATTCAAGTTGGGCAGCGACGAGGTCGATCTGGCTCTGGGTTGCCGCGGTCTGCGTGCAGTTACCGGTGGTGTCGAGGTCAGTGCACAAGTACACGGCTACTTGGGCCCTGTCGTACCAATAGCCCTTCATCTGACCGATCTGCATCTGCAGCAGGATCGCTGCGCCGACGAAGGTGAGCGAGATGAACGTGACCAGAACGACGGAGATCACCATCGAGATGTTTCGGCGAAGCCCATTACCGACTTCGCCAAAGATCAGCCCGAGTCTCACCGGCGCACCTCTTCGGGCGCATAGCGGGCAAACTCCTGCACCGGAACTGCTTGGGTCTGGTAGCCACCGCGGCGTTCGTCGCGCACGATCTGGCCGCTGATCAGTTCGATCACGCGCCGCTTCATCTGGTCGACGATGCCGACGTCGTGGGTGGCCATCAGCACCGTTGTTCCGCTGAGATTGATGCGTTCGAGCAGCGTCATAATGCCAGCGGATGTCGCGGGGTCGAGATTTCCGGTCGGCTCATCGGCGAGCAGGATGGCTGGCTTGTTGACCACAGCGCGAGCAATGGCAACGCGCTGCTGCTCACCACCAGAAAGCTCATGCGGAAAGCGGTTCGACTTGCCGGCAAGCCCAACCATCTTGAGCGAGTCAGGAACGGCCTCCTGAATGAAGCCGCGGCTTTTGCCGATCACTTGAAGCGTGAAGGCGACGTTGTCGAACACGGTCTTGTTCGGCAGCAGTCGAAAGTCCTGGAAGACGACCCCAAGGTTGCGCCGGTAGTAGGGCACTTTGCGACCCGTGAGCGTGTTGAGCCTTTGACCGAGCACGTGAATCGTGCCTTTCGTTGGCTGCTCCTCGCGCAGGATGAGCCGCAGAACGCTCGACTTGCCGGAACCCGAGGCACCGACGAGAAACACGAACTCGCCCTTGAGAATCTCGAGGTCGACGGAATTGAGCGCCGGCCGCGTCGTGCGGGGGTACGCCTTGGTCACTGCATCGAAGCGAATCATTTGCGATCAGCCTAAGGAGGACTCCCCCCAATCGGCGCAAGCGACATACCGAACTAGTCGACTGTGCGCTTTCGCCACCGAATGCCCGCCGAGATGAAGCCGTCGAGGTCGCCATCAAATACGGCAGTGGGATTGTTCACCTCGTAGTCGGTGCGCAGGTCCTTGACCATTTGGTATGGAGCGAGCACGTATGAGCGCATCTGATCGCCCCAGCTCGCGGTGATAACACCCGCGAGCTCCTTCTTGGTCGCGGCCTCCTGCTCGCGTTGCAGCAACAGGAGCCTTGACTGCAGCACGCGCATTGCCGCCGCCCGGTTCTGAATCTGGCTCTTTTCGTTCTGACAGCTCACCACAATGCCGGTCGGCAGGTGCGTGATGCGAACCGCGGAGTCGGTCGTGTTCACCGATTGCCCACCCGGTCCGCTCGAGCGGAACACATCGACGCGGATGTCATTTTCCGGTACCTCGACGACGTCCAGTTGTTCGATCAGCGGCACAACCTCGACGGCAGCGAAGCTCGTCTGCCGCTTCCCGGCCGAGTTGAACGGACTCATCCGCACCAAGCGGTGGGTGCCGGCTTCGACACTCAAGGTTCCAAACGCATAGGGCGCATCCACCTCGAAGGTCGCCGACTTGATGCCGGCCTCCTCCGCATAGCTTGTGTCGAGCACGGTCGTAGGAAGATTGTGTTGCTCGGCGTAGCGCAGGTACATCCGAAAGAGCATGTCGGCAAAGTCCGACGCATCCACCCCCCCAGCACCGGCGCGAATCGTGATAACCGCCGGATTCGAATCGAACTCGCCGTTGAGCAGGGTCTGCACTTCGAGCTCACCAAGTATTTTCTGGATGCTTTCAAGCTCGGTGTGCACATCGGCCGCGGCTGACTCGTCTGACTCCTCGTTGGCGAGCTGAACCATGATCTCGATGTCGTCAAGACGACCGGAAATGCTGACGATCTTGGCGAGCTCAGACTGCTTGTGACTGAGTGCACTGGTGATGCGCTGAGCCTTCTCGGTGTCGTCCCAGAGGTCGGGCACCCCCGCCTGTTCACTGAGATCGACGATCTCGGCTTCGAGACGCTCGACCCCGACCACCGAGCGGATATCTGAAAAGGTCGAGCGCAGAGCCGCAACCTGCTCCGAGATATCCAGTTCGATCATGTCGTTGACCAGACTACCCGGGTGGGCACGCGCGCTAGCCGGGCGGCGCGTAGCATCGAAGGGATGTCAATCGCCGAGCAGCCGTTTCGCTGGCGGTCGATCATGGTTCCGGCAATCCTCCCGACCGTGCTGTTTTCTATCGGCGAAGGTGCGATCATCCCGATCATCCCGATCGCCGCAGACAACCTCGGCGCAAGCCTTGCCATTGCCGGCCTGATCGCGGCGCTCCTCATGGTCGGCGAACTGTTCGGCAACATTCCGAGCGGATGGGTCATTGCTCGAGTGGGAGAGCGACCGGCGATGATCGGCGCTGCGGCGCTGTCAATCGTTGGAGCGACCATCTGCGTGAGCGCATCGAACCCTCTCGCGCTCGGTTCCGGCATCCTGTTGCTGGGTTTATCTGCAGCCGTTTTCGCTCTCGCGCGACACGCGTTCATGACCAGTTTTGTGCCGCTGCAGTACCGCGCCCGCGCACTCTCGACACTCGGCGGCACGTTTCGCCTCGGCTTCTTCATCGGACCGTTCATCACCGCTGGCCTGATCGCGATCACTGGCACGGCTTCGAGCGCGTTCTGGGTTCATATTGTGGCGTGCGTCGGGGTTGTCATCATGCTCGTCACGCTTCGGGATCCGACGACAACGTTCGGCGCCGTGCGCACCGTTCGGGTCGGTGGACGACGAATGCGCGAGGGTGAAGCACTCGTCGAAAGGGAATCCGCCGGCTTGTTTCGCACGGTGTTTGAAAAGCGTGGCGTGCTCGGGCGAATGGGCGTTGGCGCCGCCATCATTATGGCGTTGCGCGCAAGTCGTCAGGTCATGCTTCCGCTTTGGGCGGTCAGCATCGGTATCGGCGACAGCACAACGGCGATCGTGATTGGCATTGCCGCGGCGGTGGACTTCGCACTGTTCTACACCGGCGGCGCGATCATGGACCGCTTCGGCAGACTCTGGACTGCTGTGCCATCCGTACTCGGTCTCGGGATCGGGCACATCGCCCTTGCCTTCACGCATGATCTCTCCGCGAACACTACGTGGTTCGTCATCATCGCCATCTTCCTGGCACTCGCCAATGGGCCGGGCAGCGGCATCATTATGACTCTCGGCTCTGACCTCGCCGATCCGCGGGATCCGGCACCGTTCTTGGGCGCATGGCGATTCACCGCCGGCCTCGGTGGTGCGGGAGCACCGCTCATGATCGCTGGTATCACGGCAGCGGTTTCCCTTTCCGCAGCGGCTGGCGCGGTCGGCGCACTCGGGATCCTGGGGGCCTTTGTGCTGTTGCGCTATGTGCCGCGCTATATCGAGAGGCCTTTGCCGCGCGGGCCGCGCGATGAACGCGAGGACCTTGCCCAATGACTGCCGGGCCAGTGCTGCGCATCGCGGCAGCCATCATCCTCGATGAAGACGATCGGATGCTTCTTGTGCGCAAGCGCGGAACTCAGGTCTTCATGCAGCCGGGCGGCAAGCTCGAACCGGGCGAGTCCGCCGCCGAGTGCCT
>JBBQLW010000075.1:0-7798 GCA_038328315.1 Actinomycetales bacterium | reverse complement strand
TGCCATGACGCCCGAGTGCCGTCCACTCCAAGGCAGTAGGGTCCGATCATCCGCTTCATCCGCTGCATTCAACTTTGAGAAAGACGGTTCCCGCAATCATGGACTTTTCCGGAACAAATGAGACGACCAATGGATGACTCGACGTTCGATTTCAGTGACCTGACGGCCGTCTACATCAACTGCACGCTCAAGCGCAGCCCCGAGCTGAGTCATACGCAGGGACTGATGGATCGCAGCATCCAGCTCATGCGCTTGCAGGGTGTCACGGTCGATTCCCTTCGTCTGATCGATCACGATGTGGCCACTGGCGTTTACCCCGACATGCGCGAGCACGGGTGGCAGACCGATGGGTGGCCCGAGGTCGTGTGGCCGCTGGTCGAGACGGCGGACATCCTCGTGATTGGCGGTCCGCTGTGGTTGGGCGACAACGCATCGGTGACGCGCCAGCTCATCGAACGGCTCTACGCGATGAGCGGGCTGTTCAACGAGAAGGGGCAGTACGTCTTCTACGGCAAGACAGCGGGCACGCTGCTTACCGGCAACGAAGACGGCATCAAACATGCCGCGATGTCGACGCTCTACAGCCTGCAACACATCGGGTACACGATTCCTCCTGCCGCCGACGCTGGGTGGATCGGCGAGGTCGGCCCGGGCCCGAGCTATCTCGATGAGGGCTCTGGCGGGCCCGAGAACGACTTCACCAACCGCAACACAACCTTCATGACCTGGAACCTGATGCACATGGCCCGCACGCTAAAGGATGCCGGCGGCATCCCCGCTTACGGCAACCTGCTCAAAGAGTGGGACTCCGGCGAGCGGTTCGGCTTCACTCACGAGTGACGCTTGGGGCGATGATGACAGCTGCAACAACCGAGCGCGTACCATTCATGAACTCCCAGGGCGACCTGATTCGAGCGGCCGACTTCCTTCGAGCGAGCTACCAAGCCCCGAGCATCCTGATCGGTCACTCGCTTGGTGGTGCGGCGGTGCTGGCGATGGCGATGGCGAGTCTGATTACTGGGCCGGCCGCGGTCGTCACGATCGGTGCTCCGCCCGACCCGCAGCACGTCATGCACTTGCTCGGCGATGACCTGACCGCCATCGAGCGCGATGAAGAGGCTGAGCTTGATCTGGGTGGCAGGCCGTTCTGAATCTAGTTGCGGTTCTAGCGCGATCTCGAGATGCAACCGCAGACCAAGCGGATCGCCCAACTCGGTGCCGCGCTAGTCGTGATGCACTCCCCGGTGGATGGCACGGTTGCAGTTGACAATGCACGCGTCATTTTCGAGGCTGCGCGGCATGCCAAATCGTTCGTTGCGATCGATGGCGCGAACCACCTGCTGACCGACAGGAATGCCGCGGCATACGTCGCCGGGATCATCCCACAGTACGCGGGCCGGTCTGTCCAATACCCCGACTGGTCGCCGGGGTGTTGGTGCGCGCCAGCTCAGACGGTTGATCGGCGTCGCGCGAACGCGACACCGAGTCCTCCAAGCAACAGCACTCCGGCGAGGATCGCTCCGCCGCTGAGGTCACTGAGCCCGGTCGCCGCGAGTGTCGGTCCGCCAGGTGTTCCGAGACCGAGAGCAGCCGGATCGGTCACAGTCACGCCTCCGCGCTGACCGATGATGAACCGACCCGGCACGGTTGTGTTCAGGGAGCGCTGAATGAGCGGGTTCGTCGCGCCGTTGGCCAGATCATTTACATTCACGTTGAACAGGAGTTCGGCTGCGTCAATCTCAGCGGTAAACAAATTGTAGGTGCTCCAGCCTACGGCCACCGCCTCGTACTCAGTAAAGTCGTCGTCCTCCAACTGGAGATACGCGGCGAGGTCAGCAGCCTCGTCCTGCACTACGTTCACGTTGACCGGGAGGGTGCAAAGGCTGTTTGCCCACACCGAGATCGTGCGTGCCGCGGCATCATCCACTTTGAAGTAGGGGCCCCCCGAACTTAAGGCAGAGACGAATGCTGCGTCTGTGGGACTACCGAACTCGTCAAAGTCACCCTCGGTGCACGCAGACGGCACTCCATCCACCCGTTGAGCGACGAGAACGTTGGATCCGGGGGTCACGCCAGTGCGAAGGTTGATGAGGGCCGTTGAGGCGTCGTAGCCGTTGTTGAATCCAGAGAACGAATCGTAGTTAAACCATGCGTTGAAGTTTCCACCGCCTGCATTAATGAGTACGATCTGGAAACTGATGTCCCCTGTGTTGCTGCAGCAGGTGTTAAAATCTTCCCAGGTGAATACGACAGCTGGGGCCCCGTCGACTGTCGTCTGCGCCGTCCAGAAGTTCGAGTCGGTGCTCGTATACTCGAGGTCACCGCCGAGCGGGAACATCCCCGATGACTGAGAAGTGTCGGCCAAGTAGGCGAGAGTTTCGTCGTACTCGTCGTCCGGACTGTCGAAGTAAATTCCACCATTAGTGTTGGGCCAGGCAGATGAGTAGGTGGTACCGAAGAAGTTAATCGGGAAGCCGAAGGGGGACGAGCCAAGCCTTGTCGGAGTGTCGATGGGGTCGACCGGCGTCGAAGTGGCGTCGACACAATCAGACGCATCGAGACCGTCCCCCGCGGTGAGGAACGGACCCGTCGCAGTTACCGCACCGCTAGTGCACTCAATGCCGGCGGCGACGTAAAAAATCTCTTCGTCATCAAAGTCCGAGTCGCCGAAGTTCTCGAGGTACACCCGGTCACCGGCGGGTACGTTGACCCAAGAAACACCAACGGGGATGTACGGGTTCGGTGGAGTATTCGCGGCGCTCGCCGCTGCAGCGGGAGCGATTGCGGCAATTGCAGCGATTGCGACAGTGGCAAGTATCCGAACAGCTAACATTTTCACTTCTTTCCCCAAGTTCTACCAAGCTACGCTGACGCGACCAGACTAGCGGCTCCGTCACGTCAAAGGGAACATGCAACGCATCTCTCAACGACGGGCGACTGTCGAACAACCTTGCAACGAGTCCTAGTGCAACTCCGGTCTGCGGGAATGTCCCATGAGCGTTACTACCCGCCGAAGGCAAGGCGCGGGTTATCCCACAGAAGTTGGGTCCACATCGTCTGAGGGAGCATCGACAGGAAGTCGGTGTAGATGAAGTCATAGCCGTTGAACTCACCACCCCCGGGTTCGCCGGTATGCCACCATCCAGAATCTTGGCTGATGAGCACTTTGTCCAGGAGGTTCTCACTCTCCATGAACTCCACGCACTCGCGGTGCCACTCGCTGCTTTCAGCGTTAACGTAGTCGAACTCCACCCACGCCCCGGCACGTGCAACTTCGGCATGAACGGAGTGGTCGGGTTCAAGGTTCGCGTGAACCCAGACGAACTTGTTCAACGGGAAGTTCAGTCCGGAAAGCATTTCGAGTTGTTCGACGGCCGCCCCGAGACCGGAGTGCGACGCAATAGTCAGCCCAGTTTCGGCGGATGTGATCGCTGCGGCCTCGACGAGCTTGCGGTCCCAGTCGCCGAGCGGCGCGTCATTGACACCGATCTTAATGAAGCGGGGCTTGGTTCCCTCAATGCCGTTGCGCCACTCGGCGATCCAGCGTTTAGCCAACTCTTGCGCTGATTCGGTCTTCGCAAAATCAGGCAGATGGCGGTACTCGTTTGCCGCATAGAGGCCGGTGTTGGTCCAGATATCGATCCCGGAGGCTTGGGCGAGCCGGTCAAGAAGAATTGGATCGCGACCGAGGAAGTTTGGCGTACACTCTTGGAGCCGCACGCAGCCGAGTTTCGCGATCGCGTCGAGCTTAGGAAGCGCAACGGCGATGACCTCATCGCGGGAGTACCGCGAGCGTGAGACTAGGTCGGCGCCGATGAAATCGGTCAGGATGTGCTCGTGCACGAGGATGGATCTTGGCAGGGCACCGATCAGATCAGCTGGGGCGGCGTTCATTGCCGCGTGCCAACAGTGTCGAGAAGGTCTGCGTCATAAGCGTCCACATATGCATCATATTGCTCGGCCCGCACAGGACTACAAGCGGGTGCATTCAGTGGGATAAGTGGTGGCTCCGACGGGCGTTGATCCCGTGACCTCACGATTTTCAGTCGTCATTCGACCCCCGTTGGCAAGCCAGAGGCCCGGCAGATCCCTGCAATCTCGGGACATTTCAGCCCCAGTGGGCTCAATATGATGACTGCGGGTGCGCCTCAGTGGTGGCCACGAGGTGGGCACGGCGGAATAGAACGGACGGACGGGGACGACACGCCTCAGATGAGATGTGTACCACTGTGGGCAGCGCCGTCGGTAGCCCAATAATCGATTTATCCGATAGTTTGTCGGCAGATGTCTGCGTCAGTGAGCGCGGGAACCCTTTTTTGCGGGTTCGTCGCCACATCGAGATTTGAGTTCTCATGAATTGGGTTGAGCGCTGGAAGGCTCGTCACTCGGTGACGGGGAAGACACCGATATCCGATCTTTCCGAGACCGCAAAAGGTGAGCTCCTATACGGGCTGGAAGAAATTGAGGCAAGCGAGGGAGACGTCGAGGCGATGGTTCGGCTCGGGGAGCTTTGCTTGCATCGCGGCGAGGTGGGCGAAGCCATTGGTCGGTACACCAAAGCTGCGGAAGGCGGTAGGCGGAAGCGGTGAGGCGAGCTTCAGGCTCGGGGTCCACTACGACGAGCAAGGGCAATATGAGAGCGCCATCCAGAGCTACTTGGCAGCCGCGGCCGTCGGCATCCGTAATGCGAAGTACAACCTGGGGGTGACCTATCTCAAAGGTATGGGCGACCGCGAGCGGTCTATCTACTGGTATGCCGAAGCGGCGGAGGACGGCGACGGCGACGCGATGATGATGGTAGGTGCGGAGTGCTTCGCTAGCGGTGATCTCGAGGGCTCGATCAGGTGGTCGAAGGGGGCTGTAGAAGCGGGGCACGACAAAGCCCCTGAACAGCTGCATGCGCTATAAGCGGTTGCAGCAGGCGACACCTCGACGATCTTGGCGCATGCGGGTGCCTTCCTTCGAGCAGGAAAGACTAGTGCGGCCGTAATCTGGTTCACGAGGGCAGCTGAGCTCGGTGACGTCGAAGCACCGTACGACCTCGGCGCGGGGTATGAGCAACAAGGCGACTTGGTGCAGGCCCTGTATTGGTACACGGAAGCAACCCGAGTCGGTTATTCGGACGCGTTGAACGGTGTCATGCGGATCCTGTCCGACGTGGAACCGTTCCTCGCGTGGCTCGGACCTGAGGTTGAGTCGGGCAACTCAGTCGCCAAAGAGTTCCTTCGTGACTCTCGCGCGGATACTGATCCACGATGAGATCGAAACCTAGAACGACCCCATTCTTGATAGCGGCGTCGCCATTCGTCCTATAGTTATCGAGCTGCATAGGTCTTGGAGGAAGCGTCCGCTACATGTCACGAACGAACGGGCGACACGGCCGGGGCGATCAATTCCGAGCTTGACTGGCTCGCAACAACTGCTCAAGCGAGCACGGCAAGATGGCGGGGGCTTCTTTGATCTCGATGGGCTCCTGCCTATCGCGACTGCGCGATGTTCTGCTATTTCGGGGACTCCAGCTCGCCGAATTTGGCCTGCATAGTCGGGTTACCTTTAGTGAGCTTTTTGATGGAGAGGGCGGTCGCCTTGTCATTCGCGAGGCGGAGGTGGTTTTCGGAGCCGAGCAAGCCCTCCTTCACCTTCTGGAGCCGGTCGATTGCGGCGTTGATGTCCTTGATGGCGCCGTCGAACTTGCGCTTCGCGAGGTCATAGTTGCGGCCGAACCCCGCCTTGAAGTCCTCGAGTTCGCTCTCAAAGTCCGTGATGTCGATGTTCTGCTTTTTGACTTGCTCCAGCTCGGCCTTGACCAGGATCGTGTCCTAGGCGGCGTTGCGCAGCAGCGCGATGATGGCAAGGAAGAACTGTGGCCGGACGACGAACATCTTCGGGTACAGGTGCGAGATATCCGTGATGCCGGGGTAGAGCTCGGAGTCCTCCTCGAGCATGGATACGAGTACCGCGTACTCGCAGCCCTTGTCGTTGCGGTCCTTATCCAGCTTGGCAAGCAAGTCCACGTTCTTCTTCTTGGTGGAGGACGCGTCCGCCTCGCTCTTCATCTCGAACATGATCGAGATGAAGAGCGTCGCTCGGCATCTTCATAGGACTAACTGCGCGCGTGACCCGGACGATAGACAGAACGTCGAACTAGTGCTCGCACAGAGGCTTCATCTGCCGCTCCGCAGAGACTTCGGCCCGAGCATCCGTCAGCCGCAGCAGCGGCCGATCAACCCGCCACGAGGTCGAAGCGGTCGGCGTTCATGACCTTGCTCCAAGCGGCGACGAAGTCGTGCACGAACTTGGCCTTGCTGTCGTCTTGGGCGTAGACCTCGGCATACGAGCGCAGAATCGAGTTCGAGCCGAACACGAGGTCGGCGCGCGTGGCCGTGAAGCGCACCCGGCCGGTCGTGCGGTCGCGCAGGTTGTAGGCGTTGAAGCCGGCCGGCTCCCACACGTAGGCCATGTCGGTGAGGGTCACGAAGAAGTCGTTCGTGAGCGCGCCCACGGTGTCGGTGAAGACGCCGTGGGTGGTGCCGTCGAAGTTGGTGCCGAGCATCCGCATGCCGCCGACCAGGCAGGTCAGCTCGACCGGCGTCAGGTTCATGAGGCTCGCGCGGTCGAGCATGAGCTCTTCGACCGGCACCGTGTAGTGCTTCTTGACGTAGTTGCGAAAGGCGTCGTGAATCGGCTCGAGCGTAGCGAACGAGTCTGCGTCGGTCCACTCGTCGGTCGCGTCACCGCGGCCGGCATGGAATGGGATGCTCACCGCGACGCCCGCCTTGTGCGCAGCATCCTCAACCGCCACATTGCCACCCAGCACAATCAGGTCGGCGACGCTGACGCTGGTCTTGGCCGACAGCGCCTCGTAGACAGCGAGCACGCGGTGCAGGCGCTCGGGCTCGTTGCCGTGCCAGTCACGCTGCGGGGCTAGGCGGATGCGCGCCCCGTTGGCGCCGCCGCGGTTGTCGGAGTGGCGGAACGTGCGCGCCGAATCCCACGCGGTGCTCACCATGTCGGCAAACGACAGGCCGCTGTCGAGGATGCTCTGCGACACCGCCGCCACGTCATAGTCGGCCGTGCCCGCGGGCACCGGGTCTTGCCAGATGAGGTCTTCGGTCGGAGCCAGCGGCCCGACGTACCGGGCGCGGGGGCCCATGTCGCGGTGGGTGAGCTTGAACCAGGCGCGCGCGAAGACGTCGCTGAGGTACTCGGGGTCGTTGTAGAAGCGCTCTGAGATCTCGCGGTAGATCGGGTCTTTGATCATGGCCATGTCGGCGTCGGTCATGATCGGGTTCTGGCGCGCGCTGCCCTCAACGTCGAAGGGCTTGTCGTCTTCTGCGATGGCGACGGGCTCCCACTGGAGAGCCCCCGCCGGGCTCTTGGCGAGCTGCCAGTCGTGGTTCAAGAGCATAGAGAAGTAGCCGTTGTCCCACTGTGTGGGGTTCGTGGTCCACGCGCCTTCGACGCCGCTCGTCACGGTGTCTTTGCCGACGCCGCGGCTGACGTGGTTGTTCCAGCCGAGACCCTGCTCAGAGATGTCAGCACCCTCGGGCGCGGGCGAGAGGTTCTCGGCCCGACCGTTGCCGTGGGTGCGGCCGACGGTGTGACCGCCAGCGGTCAGGGCAACAGTCTCTTCGTCGTTCATGGCCATACGGGCGAAGGTCTCGCGAACCTGGGCAGCCGTCTTCAGCGGGTCCGGAACCCCGTTGACGCCCTCGGGGTTCACGTAGATGAGGCCCATCTGCACGGCAGCGAGCGGGTTCTCCATCGTGCTGGGGTCATCGACGCTCGCGTACCGCTC
>JBBQLW010000074.1:0-7815 GCA_038328315.1 Actinomycetales bacterium | reverse complement strand
ACAGCTGCTATGACGGTACCGCTCCGATCCGCGACCGGGGCAGCGATCGATGACTCACCGAGTACCGCCTCGTCCTCTTCGGTTGCGATACCCCGCGCGGCGATCTGGGCGAACTGCAACATGAGTTTCGCAGGGTCGGTGATCGTGGCGTCGGTGAGACTGCGCAGCGGCCGCGAAAGCAACTCATCAGCGACATCCGGGTGGTAGGCCAGCAGCACTTTGCCCATCGCGGAGGCGTGAGCGGGAATCGCGAGCCCGGTTTCTGGCATTTGTTCGCTGCCATCGGTTCGACGATTGTGGTGGATGATGATGACCTCGTCGAAGAGCTCAGCCCCAAGCCTGGTCGCGAGGCCGGTTCGGCGCGAAAGCTCGCGAGTCCACCGCATAGCTCTGGCGCGAACATCGAGCGTGTCGAGGTAGACGTTGGAGAGTTTGAGCAGTGCAGGGCCGAGCATGTACCGATTGCTTCCAGGCTCCTTCGCGACAAGCCCATGATCGTAGAGCGATCTGACGATGCCGTGCACCGTCGACGGTGGCAATTGCAACTCTGCCGCGAGCTCGGTAATGCCGAGGTGACGAGCGCCCTGAAGGGATGCGAGCACTCTCGCTGCTCGGTCAATTGCCTGAATCACAGTCGCCCTTTGTATCGAGTGCTAACAGTATGCGACCTTGGCCGCACACAATTGTTCACTTTCACTCTTGACACACCCCCAATTCAGGGAGGATATTCGACATTGTCGAATGCCATAACAAAATTGCGCATCATGCGGCGAGCGCCGCGTCGACAAATTCCATGTTCAAAGGAGCACAGATGGATGACAACAAGCAGTGGCAGAAGCTCGCTGCAGAATTCATTGGTACTGCCTTCCTCGTCTTTGTCGGGGTCGGATCGGTGCCAGCAGCACTCATCGTCAACGGGGATTCCCCGTTCACCTTCGCCGATCTCGGCTTTATCTCCCTATCGTTCGCGACCATCGTCACGGTGACGGTCTACGTGTTCGGATACATCTCGGGGAACCACATCAACCCGGCCGTCACGTTGGGCTTGGCCGTCACCGGCAAGTTCCCGTGGCGCCAAGTTCCGGGTTACCTGCTCGCGCAACTCCTCGGGGCCACTGCCGGTGCGTTCGCGATCGTCGGCGTGCTCGGCAGTGCTGCCGTCGACGTTGGACTCGGCGTCGCGGCGTACAACCCCGAGACAGTGCCTTGGTATCAGGCATTCTTCGCTGAGTTCATCGGCACATTCATTCTCGTCTTCGCGGTGTTCGGTGTGATCTATCGCAAGGCGTCACCGGGTTGGGCAGGACTCGCGATTGGCTTTGTCGTCTTCGCGGCGATCATTCCGGTGGCACCAACCACCGGAGCATCCATCAACCCGGCTCGCACCTCTGGCCCGATGCTCGTTCAGCAGTTGCTCGGCGGACAGGTGGCGTGGGAACAATGGCCCGTTTACGTCGGCGCAGAGTTGCTTGCTGGAGTCTTGGCGGGACTGGCATTCGTGGCGATTTCATCGACAAGCGCCGACCGCAAGACGCTCGACACGAAAGAGAAGGCATCATCATGAAGAAGCTGATCAACGACCCGAACACCGTACTTGCTGATTCCCTCAACGGGGTCGCTGCGGCGCATCCGGAGCTCAAGGTTGACCATGTCAACCGCATCATTTACCGCGGCACGCCAACGAAGAAGGGTAAGGTCGCGCTGATCTCCGGGGGAGGTTCAGGACACGAACCGCTGCACGGTGGCTTCGTCGGTTTCGGGATGCTCGATGCCGCTTGTGCTGGCGAGGTCTTCACCTCCCCGACCCCCGACCAGATGCAAGAAGCCACAAAGGTCGCGGACTCGGGTGCCGGCGTGCTGCACATCGTGAAGAACTACACGGGTGACGTGATGAACTTCGAGATGGCAGCCGAAATGGCCGAAGCCGAGACGGGTGTCAAGGTCGCCAGCGTCGTCACCAACGACGACGTTGCGGTCGAGGACTCGACCTGGACGGCCGGTCGGCGCGGCGTTGGAGTCACGGTGCTGCTCGAGAAGATCGTCGGCGCCGCAGCGGAGGAGGGTCGCGACCTCGCGGCCGTGACTGAACTGGCCAAGCGGGTCAACGCGGCCGGACGCTCGATGGGGATGGCCCTGACGAGTTGTACGGTACCAGCGGCCGGAAAGCCGACCTTCGATCTTCCGGACGACGCGATGGAGATCGGTGTTGGCATCCACGGCGAGCCCGGGCGTCATCGCGTGCCACTCGCTGACGCGGCATCCATCGCCCAGCAATTGCTCGATCCGGTTCTTGCCGACATGGACTTCGGTAAAGGGCCAGTGATTGCAATGCTCAACGGCATGGGTGGCTCGCCGCTCATCGAGCTATATCTCATGTATGGCGAGGTTGCGAAGCTGCTTGAGAAGGCGGGAGTGACCGTTGCCCGTAGCCTTGTTGGCAACTACATCACATCCCTCGATATGGCGGGGTGTTCAGTGACGCTGCTGAAGGCGGACGATGAACTCCTGAAGCTGTGGGACGCTCCTGTCAACACGGCCGGGCTTCGCTGGGGAGTATAGGAATACCAATGGCACCAAGCACCGTAGGGATCGACCAGCTCGTGGGATGGCTGTCTCGCTTCCGAGATCTCGTCCTCGACCAGCAGAATTACTTGACCGAACTCGATTCGGCGATCGGTGATGCTGACCACGGGGCGAACATGGCACGGGGGATGACCGCCGTGCTTACGAAGATCGGTGCTGAACCCGCTGCCACCGCCGACGAGCTGTTCAAGTCCGTGGGGATGACCCTCGTGACGAGCGTCGGCGGTGCCAGCGGCCCACTCTATGGAACGTTCTTCCTCCGTATGGGAATGGGTGCTGGCGCCGTGACCGAGTTCACCGGTATCACGCTCGGCGAAGCGCTCAGGCGCGCGCTCGACGGCGTTGTGGCTCGCGGCAAGGCCGAGTTGGGGGACAAGACGATGGTCGACGCCATCAGTCCAGCTCTCGACGCGTGGGATGCGAGCATCTCCTCCGGTGGTACGGTCGCGGACGCGGCATCCGCTGCCCTCAGCGCCGCAGAGGCGGGGAGGGACGCGACCGAGCCGCTCGTGGCGAGAAAGGGCAGGGCCAGCTACCTCGGGGAGCGCTCTGCCGGTCACCTCGATCCCGGCGCGACCTCGTCGGCGCTGCTTTTTCAGGCGCTCGCCGAAACTCTCTCGGAGCAATAGTCGTGATTGGCATCGTGGTGGTGTCACACAGTCCAAGCCTCGCGAACGCCGTCGTCGAACTCGCGCTCGAGATGGTCAGGGGCGAGCGCCCAATGATCGCGATCGCGGCTGGGACCGGGGACGGGATGACCGGAACCGACGCGGTACGCGTCGCCGACGCCATCACCAAGGTTCAAGGACCAGACGGCGTTCTCGTCTTTACGGATCTCGGCTCAGCGGTGCTGAGCGCGGAAATGTCTCTCGAGTTTCTCGAGAAGTCGACCACGCCGGTGAAGCTTACGAGCGCACCGTTCGTCGAGGGGATTATCGCGGCGGTCGTGCTCGCTGCCGCTGGCGCTTCCCTCGATGAAGTTGAAACGGAGGCGCGGAGCGCACTGCTCTCGAAGCAATCGCAGCTCGGCGATGACGTCGGTGATGACGTCGGTCGCAAGGTCGGCGGCGAGGCGAGCACTGCGGGACGCACTGCGGGAAGCACTGCGGGAATCACTGAGGGAATCACTGAGGCGAGCGTCACCCTCATCAACGCGGTCGGTCTGCACGCCCGACCGGTGGCCATGCTCATCAACGCTGTGCGACCGCTGCAGGCACGCGTCATGATCGCCAACCGGCGAACCGGTAAACCCGCCGTGCCCGTCGCGGGGCCGACCGCCCTGCTTGCGCTCGACGGTCGCAACGGCGACGTGCTCGAACTGGCAGCAAGCGGCCCCCAAGCTGACGCTGCGATCGCCGCCATTCGTACGCTCGTCGAATCCGGGTTCGGTGAAATGGATGCCGCACCGTCAGATGCAGCGAAGTACGACTCCGTCGCTCCGGCAGCGCAACCGCACCGACCTGGGCCGATCGGGGTCAGTCCGGGCCGAGCGTCAGGCCCTGTCGTTCAGATGCCTGCGCCAGTGGCCATGCCAGAGGCGGGCGCGACGATTGCGACTGACGCCCGTCAGGCCGAGTCGGCGCGAGTGACGGATGCCGCGGCATCCGTCGAGTCGTCGCTGTTGGCCATGGCCGAGCGCACCTCTGGCACGGCCCGAGAGGTGCTCGAGACGACGGCGATGATGGCAGTTGACCCTGGGCTCATCGACGGTGCCCGGGATCGCATCACGAGTGACGGGGTCAGCGCGCCGGAGGCCGTCTGGGCTGCGGCGGGTGCGATAGCTGAGGAACTGGCCAGCAACAACGGACTCATCGCTGAACGTGCCGCCGATGTTCGGGATGTGCGAGATCGCGTGATCGCAGCGCTCACCGGCGCTGCCCCACCCGGTGTGCCGGATCGTAGCGAGCCGTTCGTGCTCGTCGCCCGCGATCTTGCGCCGGCTGATACCGCGCTCCTCGATCCGAGCAAGATCTTGGCGATCGTGACCGCCGAGGGCGGTCCGACCTCGCACACCGCGATCCTCGCGCGCGCGCTCGGCATTCCGGCCATCGTTTCAGCTCCGGCGGCGCTCGACATTTCCGATGGAACGATCATCTTCATAGACGGTTCCACGGGAGAACTCGTCCTCGATCCAGGCCCCGAGCTCGTTGCGTCGGTCGGAGATTCTGCCGACGAGGTGCCGGTCTTCTCGGGCAAGGGGCAGACGGCAGACGGCCTCGCGATCGACCTGCTCGCCAACGTCGGCAGCCCCGCGAGCGTCACCGAAGCGGTGAAGGCACAGGCTCAGGGGGTCGGGCTATTCCGGACTGAGTTCTGCTTTCTCGACCGCACGTCGGCCCCAACGATTGACGAGCAGGTCGCCGCATACCGGCCGGTGTTCGCCGCATTCCCGGACCGCAAGGTCATCGTCCGCACGCTCGATGCTGGCGCAGACAAGCCGCTTCCGTTCGTCACCGCGGCACACGAGGACAACCCCGCCCTCGGCATCCGGGGATTTCGCACGTCGTGGCGTCGCCCAGAGGTCCTCGCCGATCAGCTCGCCGCGATTGCCATCGCCTCAGCAGCAGAGCGGGCCAATGTTGGCGTGATGGCACCGATGATCAGCACGCGCGAGGAGGCGGCGGAGTTTCGAGGGCTGTGCGCGTCCAAAGGCATCGACGTAGTCGGTGTCATGATCGAGACGCCGTCGGCGGCGATCACCGCAGCCGAAATCTTTGCTGAGGTGTCCTTCGCGAGCCTCGGGACGAACGATCTGGCGCAGTACACGATGGCGGCCGACCGGCTTGATGGTGAACTCGCTGAGCTCAACGACACGTGGCAGCCAGCCGTGCTTCGAATGATTAGCGCTGCGTGCCTGGCCGCCACCGCTGCAGGCAAACCCATTGGAGTGTGCGGGGAGGCGGCAGCGGATCCGGTGCTGGCTGTCGTGCTCGTCGGCCTCGGAGCGACCAGTCTGTCGATGAGCCCTCGGGCAATCGCGCGGGTCGCTGCCGCACTCGTGTTGGTCACCGCCCAACAGTGCCGGGCTGCCGCCGCTCTCGCCATCGCTGCCCCAGACGCCGCCGCCGCGCGGCTGGCGGTCACCCACGTGTTGGCGACGCGCTGATCGAACTGCCCGGCGTTGCGGCCGATTCACCTCCGCTCGCCTTGACATGAATTGAGTAGTGGCTTCACCCCAGCGTTCGAAACTCCAGTTGCGACGAACGCAAACGCGAGGAGCGCAGCAACTGGAGTTTCGAGGGTTGAGTCCGCGTCGGCGACGGGCTGGACGGCCGGGCGGGGTGCGTGGGCGACGGGCCGGCGACGGGCGGGGAGGGCGACGGGCGGGGCGGGCCCAGCCTGTACGGTGATTGCATGGGATTTCGGGGTTGGGTACGAGACCGCATGATCAGCGCCGATGCCGTGTACGGACTCATCTTGTACTCGGCCCTGATTGCCGCAATCTCTGACAAAGATTCGAATGCACTCGAGGTGCTTGTCGGAGCCGGGCTCACCCTTGTCGTGTTCTGGGGTGCCCACGTCTTCGCCGGCGCCATCACCGGCCATGGCGCGGAACGACCGCTCGGGCAAGCGACAAGGGAAGCGATCGGGCATTCATCCGGGATGCTGTTCGCCTCGATCATCCCCTCGATACCGCTCATCGTTGGTGTCTTCGGGGTGATCAGCACCGATGATGCAGTCAGTTGGTCTTTGCTGATCGCCATGGTGATTCTTGGCATCATCGGCTACCGCGCCTTTGCCGAACGCAAGCGCCCCATCATCGTGCGCATCCTCGGCGGATTGGGCGCCGCGATGTTTGGGTTCCTAGTCATTTTGCTCAACATCCTCGTTCACTGAGTGCCATTGCGATCGCAGACACCGTTGCCATCTCCGCAACCGATGAGCGCCCCGGCATGAACCGTCAACTGACCACGATCTTCGCGGGCGCCGAAGCATTGCTCGTGGTCGCGATCGGCATCGCGATTCCACTTGCCCCGCTCACGCTCCTGTGGGGCGTGCAATACGGGTTCGCGACAGACTGGGCGATCTTCTGGCGGGCATCCGTTGACAGCTGGCTGATCGGGCACGGCGTCGATGTAGCGATCAGTCTCGATCCGGTCACCGCCGCCTCGCTCGGCGTGGCCGGCGCAGACGCCCCATTCACCATCACCATCGCGGCTCTCGGGTTCGCGATGCTCACGGTGCTGCTCGGAGTTCGGGCCGGGCGCCGAGTCGCCGAGACCGGGTACCTGCTGCTGGGACCGGTGGTTTCGCTCGTGACGTTCGCCGCGGCATCCGCCCTCGTTACGTACTCTGCGCTGCACCCGTTCGCTCGACCGTCGCTCGTGCAAGGCACTGTGCTGCCGACGCTCGTCTTTGCGCTCGGACTCGGCATCGGCCTGCTCGTGGAGAGCAGGCAGAATCCGAACCCACAATGGGGGCGGATGCCACGAGCCGCAAGTTCCCTGCCACCAGAGGTCACCGCCACGATCCTTGCCAGCCTGCGTGGGGGAGTCGCAGCCGCTGCGCTCATCATGGTGACCGCCTCGGTGGTGTCCGCCGCCGCACTGTTGATCAGCTATGGACGAGTGATCGCTCTGTACGAAGCGCTGCAAACCCAAGTCATCGGTGGCGTCGTCGTGACGCTTGGCCAGTTGGCGTTCGTGCCGAACGTTGTGATCTGGACCGCGAGCTGGCTGATCGGGCCGGGGTTCGCGATCGGCGCGGGATCGACGGTGGGTCCGCTCGGCTCGGCGCTCGGTCCGATCCCGGCGGTACCGCTCTTCGGTGCGTTGCCGCCTGGCGAACTCGCGTTCGGGTTTCTGGGACTGCTGGTGCCCGTCGTTGCCGGTTTTTTGGCGGGTGCGACCCTCGCACCGCGGGTGCGCGGCGTGTTGAGCGGCTGGTACTTGCTTGCGGCCGGGCTCGCGACCGGCGTTGTCGGCGGGATCATCATGGGGCTGCTCGCGTGGGCCTCGAGCGGCGCGGCCGGGCCCGGGCGCCTCGTAGTGGTGGGACCGGACCCGGTGGCGGTCGGCGCGGTTGCCGCGCTCGAGATCGGCATCGCGGCATCCATCGGTCTGTTCTCGGCGCTGCGACTTCGGGCGCGGAGTTAGGCTGAGCCCGTGCTGTCACTCGTGGTGCTCATCTCCGGCGGCGGGTCGAATCTGCGGGCGTTGCTTGAGGCGTCGCACGACGCAGAGTTTCCCGCGAGGGTGGTCGCGATCGGGGCCGACCGTGACGCCGATGGGT
>JBBQLW010000073.1:0-7851 GCA_038328315.1 Actinomycetales bacterium | reverse complement strand
CCCGCGCACCACTCCAAGGCTCACAAGTTCGGTAGCGTCGTCATTCAAGAGCCAAACCTCGCGAAACCCGGTCCCGCCGGTCGCTTGAAGGTCCAGTTGTAAGACGCGCGCGCCGGCGGCGCGAGTTTCGAGCACCGCTTGCCCCGCGGCATCCGCCCAATCAGGAAAAGCGTCGAGGGTGGCCGTCGCGAGTATGACCGCCGGGGCGGGCTGCATAATGTTCCACGAGAGCGCGCCAACCCCAGCAAGCAATCCAGCGGATGCCGCGACCGCAAGCACAGGAAGCCAGCGGCGACGCGACGACAGTGACACGACGGGCGAAGGTGCCTTGGCGGAAACGTCGGATGTGCTCGGCGCGCTGGGGTACCCGGCTCCGACCTCCTCGGAGATTCTGGCCCACACTCGGTCGTTTGGGGTGAGCAAGTCGCCGACGTCGATGGTCGAGCGACCAACGAAGGCGGCGTGACTGAGGTCGTCGGATTCAAGAGCACATTCAGCGCAGGTCAACAAGTGTTCGCGGTCGGCGGGCGACGCGACATGCTCGCCGAGAGCGAGCAGGGCAAGGACATCAGGGTCTAGGTGCTGCAAGGTTCACCTCCAATCGGGTGCGCATCCGCTGCAGACTGCGGCGGATGTGGCTCTTGACCGTGCCGAGCGGCATTCCCGTTCGGTCGGCTATTTCGTTGTGGGTCAAATCGTCAAAGAATGCCAGGTGCATGATGCGCTGGGCTTCGGGCTCAAGGTGTGAGATTTCGTCCGCGACCAACAGCGTATCCGCTAGATCGACCGGCTCTTCGACGAAATCGCCGGGCTGTGAGACCGCTGCCAACTCTTGTTGCAGGCGGCGAACCCGCGCTCTGGCCTCGTGAGTGTCAGCGATCTTGTTCTTCGTGATGGCTACAAGCCAGGTCGAGACCTTCGCCCGGCTCGGATCGAACTTGCCTCGGCTCGTCCAAGCAGCAACGAACACCTTTTGAGTGACGTCCTCGGCATCGCCGATGTCTCCGAGCGAGCGGATAGCGAGCGTGTAGACCAGCGATGACCAGCGGCGGTACACGGCCTCAAGCGCTCGATCATCTCCCGCAGCGAACGACGCGGCTAACGCCGCCTCCTCGTCAGGAGTGTTGCTCGTTGAGGCTGAGTGAGTTCGCTCATTCATCGCCCGGTCAAGGTACCGCATGGATGTCACGACGAGATGGGAGTTGCAACCACGACCACGTTGTCCGAGTACTCGAACACGTTGTCGTCGAACTGCCCACCGCAGGTGATGAGCACAAGGCGCGGAGCACCATCCCGGTCAAACACGTCATCGACCGGGAGTTGTTGACGGTTGACGTTCTGAACAGACTCCACCGCGTAACGGTAGTCATTGCCGTCAGCGGCGGTCACGATGATCTCGGCGCCCGGTACCAACTGCTTCAGGTACGCAAACGGACCAAGGCCCTGCTTGAAATCGTCCACGTGCGCGGAGATGACGGTTGTTCCGGTGTCGCTCGTTGGGTCAGACCCGAAGCGGTACCACCCCGCAACGAAGATATTTTCCGGCAACTCCATGAGGCCGTCCGGCTGAACTCCGACCGGGAATGATTCGACGTTAATACCGACCGATGGAACCTGAACGCGCACCGGTGCGACCGCAGGAACTGACGGTTTTTGAACCGAGGCGTCCGTGACGGTGCCCTGAAACGTCTGCGGTAGCTGAGTCGGGGCCGGGCTGGGGGCGAGCTGCTCCACCGCGTTGGCGGTGGAGCAGCCAGCCAACAGGAGAAGCGCGAGGAACGCTCCCGAAAGTTTGGCAATCATCGATCTTCTCCTGTTCTTTAGTTCAGCGGATTAGCGCTCGGTGCGAACCGCGCGAACGCGGAACACGGTGACTGCGGCAGCCGCGAGCAATGCGAGAATTCCCGCAGCGCCCAGACCGAGCAGAGCCGGGTTCGGGTCAGCGGCAAGACCGGCCTGACCTGAGTTCACGCCACCGGGGCTGGAGTGCAGACCGGTGATCTCCTGAATGGCAACGGTCAGCGAGGTATCGGCACCCCAGGCGTAGACGATGGTGTTGACGCCCTCCTTGATCACGACGTCAGCCGGACCGATTGCCGTGGTCGCCGTTCCAGCGAGGTTGACGCGAGCCTCGATCGTGCCGACGTCCAGAGTCAAGGGACCGGCCGAGTCGGGGTTTTCAAGCCCGGGTACTGCAACTGCGCCGTTGGCAAGAATGTCAACCGCCGGAGCTTGAGCCGTGTGGCGAACCGTGAGGTTGCCCTTGCCAGCTGGGATGTTACTCACGTCGTTCACGAATGCCGTGAGCACCGGGGCGCCAGCAGCGTTTAGGTGTGCGACTACCGTGATGCTGGTGTTTGCTGGCACTACAACTCCGGTTGCGTCGATAGCCGCAGTGGTGAGGTCATCGGTTGCTGCACCGGCAGCGAAGACGTAAATGTCATACGTGTTAGCGGCGAGCGCAACGTTCTCGGCAAGTGTGCCCGGGGTGAAACCAGCGATAGCCGGCGCACCAAGCGGGCCCGCAGTACCGGCAGCAACCACATACACGTCCACGGTCAGCCCGGGTACGGCGTGCAACACCGCAACGTCTGCGTTGGCGCTTGACGAAACAAATGGAGCAGCCTGCGCGGGTACCGCGATCCCCACCGCCGCGATGAAGCCAGCCGCGAGGCCGGCCAGGATTTTCTTGTGCATTGTGTCCTCCTGATGAGTGGGCGAATTTCGCCTGTCAGGAAGTACTTCTCCCGTGTTAGGAGATTTGGATGCACTGCGTCGGAAATTCTTCTGAATTGATCCCGATTGCTAGGTTCGGAGATCCAGAACGATCTTGCCGCGAAGGTGACCAGCCATGAGTCGCTCATACGCTTCGCGTACACGCTCCAACGGGTACGTCGAGTCGATCGGGAAGGTAATCTTCCCCGAACCCACGAGCGATGCCACGTCGACAAGCTCGGCTAACCCAGCTACTGAGCCGCCGACCGCGGATACTCCGTAGTCAGCCGGTGCTTTGAAGTCTGCAATCGTGTTGATGCGTGAAGCTCGCGCCCCATTAGCGAGCGCTGCGTCCACAGACGCACGACCGTGATTGTCGAGGGCTGCCGTGATGCCGTCCGGCGCGAGCGCCCGAATCGCTTCGATCAGCCCATCGCCGTAGAGCACAGGCTCGACTCCGATTGACCTTAGGAAATCGACGTTCTCTGGCCCGCACGAACCGATAACCCGCGCGCCGATGCGCGCGACCAGTTGCGAGGCCAATACCCCAACGCCGCCGGCTGCTGCACTGACAAATACCGTGTCAGCGGCGGTTGGTGCAATCGCCGCTACGGATGCCGAGGCCGTGCGTGCAACGATGTCGAGTGATCCGGCCTGCTCGATCGTGACACCTGATGGTACGAGGGCGATAGCCGTGGCATCCGTCACAAGGTAGTCAGCCTGAGCCCGACCGAAACGACCACCGAAGACGACATCGCCTAGCGAGAAGGTGCTCACGCCAACACCGAATTCGTCTACGACACCCGCGAAGTCGCTGCCAACACCCGCAGGTAGACCAGCGTTCTGCGGGTCGACAGCCACAACCCCGCGGAAAACCTTGTGGTCGAACGGATTCAGGCCAGCGGTATGAACCCGTAATCGCACCTGCCCCGGCCCGGGCTTCGGCGGATCGACCTCGACGACCTCGAGAACTTCTGGACCGCCCAGGCGGGAGTACTGAACGCGACGCGACATGAAATGCCTTCCTGTGGAGCGCTAGGCGGAAGCGTCGTCCGCGGACGTGATGAGTAGGACCGCTCGGCCTGCTGGTGGCTTTCGCTTTGAGCCCATCATCACCCGAAACTGGAGTCCGTACTTCTTGCGAAGTGGACGCATGAGCTGAACGATCCGATCCGGCTCGGTGACGACTTCCACGCTACCTTCGACCGGGATCGCATCCGGATCAACCTTGCCTGAAACGCTGCACGGCACGAGCTCGACCCGCGGGTTGTTGCGAGCACGCTTGACCTTGCCGGCTGTCTCTTGTGTGATGACAACCAGGGCATCCCCCATCGACGCCACCCATACCGCCGTCGGAACACCCTCCCCCGACTTTCGGAACGTGGTGAGAGAGACGAACGTTTCGTCGCCGAGTTCTGCGAAGGAAGGCATGCTTCGAGGCTAAACGAAAAACGGGCCGCCACCCGAAGGTGACGGCCCGTCGTCAAGTATCGACGCGATCCTCGCGAGCATGCTCGCTCGGCGCTGGCGTCGCGGGATCGCCACGCGATCCGTTTAGCTCCAGCGCGCTAGCGACGCAGTCCGAGACGCTCGATCAACGTGCGGTAACGCTCGATGTCGATGTCTTGGAGGTAGCCCAACAGGCGACGGCGCTGGCCAACGAGCAGCAGCAGCCCACGACGTGAGTGGTGGTCGTGCTTATGCTCCTTGAGGTGCTCCGTCAGATCCTTGATGCGGTGCGTAAGCATTGCAACCTGGACCTCGGGGGAACCCGTGTCGCCCGGATGGGTAGCGTACTCGTCGATGATCGCCTTCTTGACACTGGCTTCTAAAGCCATAAGGTGATCCCCTCTCTCCTCGTTGCGCGGCGCCCATGATCCGAATGATCGGGCTCTCTTTATCCGCGGCCGTTGGACGGCAACCTTGGGAGTTTAGCAGAGAACCGTGCGGGATCTCATCCTGCACAAGCTCGCGGCAAGGCCAATCTTGCACCGAAACCACCCGCGGCCTACCAAATACTGCTGGCAGTATTCATGCTAGTTTCGTGATCATGAAGACGACGTTCGACCTTCCCGAGACTCTTGTGCAGGAGATCAAGCGAATTGCAAAGGTGCGCGGAACCACCGCAAAGGAGATCGTTCGCGAAGCCCTCGTGCGCGTTGTCGATGAGCATACTGACAGAGAACCATTCGTTCTGCGCGACTTAAGCCAACCCGGCTGGAATCCGGCGCTGACCGGGTCGTCGCTGCACGAGCACATCCTGCGCAGCTACGAGATTGACGAGCGAACCTAGTGCGGGCCGTCGACAGCAATGTTTTGATCTATGCCTTCCTTTCCGACTCGGAATTTCACCAACAAGCTAAGTCCGTCGTATCCGCCCTTGCCATCGCAGCTGCCCCTTGGGCCATCCCCTGGGCCTGCGTTCACGAGTTCTACGGAGTCGTCACGCGGCGAAGCCTGTTCCCTGCCGGACCGAGCCCCGTGCACGCTGTCGCGCAACTCGACGAGTGGTTTCGATCGCCAAGTCTGCAGCTCTTGTCCGAGTCTCGAAACCACTGGCAGACCCTCGTGGGCTTGATCGGGAGCGCCGGTATCACCGGGCCGCTTATTCACGACGCGAAGATCGCCGCGATCTGTCTTGATCACGGTGTCAGCGAATTCATCACCGTCGACCGCGACTTCAGACGATTCGCCGCGCTGAGGGTCTCCAGCATTCTGTGAAGGGCTAACGCATCTCGGCGGTCTCGCGAATCCGACGGAGTACCTCGACAAGCTCCGTCACTTTCGCAGGACCGAACAGAACAGCCGGTGCCGTCGGCGCGACATCCGTAAATGGCGCGGCAAACAGCAGCTCGGGCTCGACGGTGCCGCTCTGACTGAGCTGCTCAACGATCAGGGCGACGAACGACTGCTGATTGGCAGTGAGCGTCAAGCCCGCAGTGAACTCCGATGGTGCATCGGTCGCGGCGACCCGGTCCAGGCCGACCAAGGAACGCACGAACAGGCCGAGCCCGTCGGCGGCGGCCAGAGTCATCCGCACCGGCGGGGAAGACGGGGTTTTCCATCGGCATGCCGAGCAAGTTGGCCTTACTTTCGGCGAGGGTGTGCAGGTCGTCGAGGCGCTTGATGAAGAGCAGGTACGTGATCTGCTCGATCACCTCGAGCGGGTTGGCAATGCCGCCAGACCAGAAGGCGCTCCAGACCTTATCGACCTGGCTTTTGAGCTCTCCGGGGACAAACGGTGATTCCTCCTGCGGGGGTGGTCATGCTTTCTTCGAGTGTGGCAGACCGAACGCCAGAGCGGCTCCCCCGCCGGTCTTCTCCTGCCCGCGCAGCCCCTCAGTCGCGCTGGGCGAGGGTTGACTCGGCCACCGCGACAGCGATCGCTATTGTCGTTGCTTGATCGGGCCCACTGCCGATGCCACGAACCCAGGTTCCGTCGACGACCATTTCGACAGTGCAGATCGAAAAGCCGTAGACCGAGACGTCGGTGCAGTGCGAGAGCGCGCGGTCGCCCGCGCGCATGCCGACGAGCTCGATCGGGGTGGTGGCGAGACCCGAGAGTGTCAAGTCTGCGGCCCACCCGCCCCCCGGGAACACGTGCACTTGGGCGGAGCTGTCGCCATTGTCGCGATACCACTGGCAGCCAATGTTCTCGGTGAGGAAGGTGGCCTCGGCCGCCACGTTGAGCTGAATTGGGCGGTCCACGACGACGTCGGTTCCTCCCAGCAGGGAGGCGATCTCTGTTGTCGGCACTAGCAACGCACAGTCGCGCGGCGGCTGAAAGGTGCCCGGCGCACGCACGATGGGCCCGGCCCGTGAGGTCGATCCGGCAACGATGCCGCTCACGTACTCGCGCACCAACCGAAAAGTTCTCTCTGAGTTGCTTGTTAGGGACACAATCGTTACCCAAGAGTTGCCCACCACAAAATCCACTTGGCACACGTTCGATCCGCGGCTAACCCCTTCGCTGCAGGTACTCCCTGTAAACAAGTTGTCGCCGGCGGCACCAACGTTCGGCACAATGAAGATCGCGGCTCCGCGCCAAGCCGTGTTCAACACATACCCGCCCTCGGCGTTGGTCACCCGCCACGGGCCACCGTCGCTGAACTCGCACGCTATGCCGCCAGCAGTGCGCACGATATCGGCGAGCGCAACCACATCCACATTTTCGGCGACCACCCCGCGTGGATCACGCTCGGTCACCCCCGCAATCGTGCCGATGGATGCGACCCCCGCGAAGTCGCTGCAGTCGAGGTCGATGAGGGGGTCAGGCTGCACGCTCGGGACGACGGTTGCCACCCCGCTCGACGTTGGCGAGGGTGTCGCACTCGGGCCCTCGGAATTCGAGTCCGTGCCGTTGGTCGAAGACGAGCCAGCGTTCGAGCCGGGAACCAGCGGCCCCGGAGCGCAGCCAGCCAGTGCAAGGGCGAGCGCGACGGCCGCGGCAAGGGTGGCGCGTGGGATATGAATAGCCTTCATCGCAATATCGTACTGGCTCGCGGCCGCGTGCTGTCGAGGGTCTTTCGGCCCTATGGCGCACCGTCAGTCGGGTATACCGTCGCACCATGACATTCTTCGAATCCATCAAGACCGTGTTCCGCAAGTACGCCGAGTTCGGCGGTCGGGCATCCCGTCCCGAGTTCTGGTGGTTCACCTTGTTCACCGTGCTCGTCAGTGCGGCATTGAACAGCCTTACCTTCACCGCAATCAATCCCCGGATGTTCGAGGTCACCACGACAGCAAGTTCATTCACCGGCTTTGTGAGCTTTGCGGGCGCTTGGAGCATCGCCGTGTTGCTCCCTAGCTTGGCCGTAGCCGTCCGCCGACTTCGCGACACCGGCCGCGAGTGGACCGAGTTGCTCTGGATCCTGCTGCCAATCGCCGGCTTGATCGTGCTGATTGTGCGGCTGGCAGAACCGAGTACGCCGGAGACTCCGCCGGTACAGGCTCCCATCGAGGCCGTCGCTGACTAGCTCTCCTCGGTTGCGCACCGGGGGTGGAGTTCGAGACGCTTGCGCCCTAGAGGAGGACGAGCATCGCGATCGCGGCAGCCGTTGCTACTGCGGCAACTGCGAGCCACATCACGCGCCGTCGGGATGCCCGCTCGACGTCAAGCCGAAGGTGCTTGATTCC
>JBBQLW010000072.1:0-7947 GCA_038328315.1 Actinomycetales bacterium | reverse complement strand
TCCGAGGTGAGCGGCTTCAAGGGCGAAGTGAATGCGCGATTCGACTCGACCAACGCGAAGATCGACGCGCTCGACCGTGATGTGCAGGCGCTATCGCGGCGCGTGTTTGGCGCTGACCAGCCCTAGCTGAGAAAACCGCGCAGCAGCGCTGCGGATCCTTCGAGATGCTCGCGCATCGCGGTGGCCGCGCGGTCAACGTTTCCCGTGAGAATTGCCACGACGATGTCTTCGTGCTGCTGGTTCGAGTGCTCAATATTGCGCGACAGCAGCGGGATGCCGTCGAGCAGCGCGTTCACCCGCGAGCGGTTGTCGGCCAAGAGCGAGACCAGCGACGGAACGCCGACCACTTCTCCGATCGTGAGATGCAATCGAGAATCGAACCGGCGGTAGTCCTCGACAGAGGCCGCGGTCGTCTCGCGAAGGCGGGTCCAAAGAAGTTCGCGCTCGGCAGCACTCAGTTCGCGGCCAGCGGCACTGCGGGCCGCTCCGACCTCGAGGATCTCGCGCAGCCCGAGCACATCGTCGATCTCGGACGCATTGAGAGCAACAGTGTCCGCGCTCGGCGGTTGTGGGAGCGGGTCATTGACGAACGTGCCGCCGTACCGCCCACGACGCGAGACGAGGTAGCCCGCGTCGGATAGCGAGCGGATCGCTTCGCGAACCGTATCCCGACTCACGCTAAACCGCGTCGCGAGGTCACGCTCAGGAGGCAACGGCTCCCCCGGCTGCACAATTCCAAGGCGGATCGTCTGCAGCAAGCGAGCCACCGTGTCTTCGAACACGTTGCCGCCGCGCACGGGGCGAAACAGCACCTCGTCGGCAAGTCCGGCATCCCCCGTTTCGGCCATGATCGCTACTTGAAGCGCCGTCAAGCTCAGAGTGGAGTGACGTAGGCGGAGGAAATGCCGCCATCAACGAGGAAGGTTGAGGCCGTTATGAACGAAGCGTCGTCGCTGGCAAGGAATGCCACTGCTGCTGCCAGTTCCTCCGGCTCGGCGAAACGACCCTTCGGAATGTGCACCAGACGCCGTTGCGCCCGCTCGGGATCCTTCGCGAAGAGCTCCTGCAGCAATGGCGTGTTCACCGGGCCTGGGCACAGCGCGTTCACCCGAATGCCCTGGCGCGCAAACTGCACCCCAAGCTCCTTCGTCATGGCCAGCACACCACCCTTGGAAGCGGTGTACGAGATCTGACTTGTCGCGGAGCCCATGACGGCCACAAACGATGCCGTGTTGATGATCGAGCCGGACTGCTGCTTGACCATGTGCCGGAGCGCCGCCCGCGAGCAGAGGTAGACGCTCTTGAGGTTGACGTCCTGAACCCGATCCCACGCCGGAAGCTCGGTGGTCTCGATTGAGTCGTCGTCTGGCGGCGAGATGCCAGCATTGTTGAACGCGATGTCCACTGAGCCGTAGGTTGCGGCCGCGGTGTCGAAGAGGTTATTGACCTGCGCCTCGTCCGTGACATCCACCTGCACAAACAGTCCGTCAACTTCGGCAGCGGCCTCCTCGCCAGCCACAGCGTTGAAGTCGCCGATCACGATAATCGCGCCTTCGGCCGCGAATCGCCGCGCGGTCGCGAGGCCAATACCGCTCGCACCGCCAGTGATGACAGCGACCTTGCCAGCGAGTCGCTGGGTGAGATCGATTGGGGTGATTGGGGAGATGGCCATGAGACTCCTAGTCGGTAGCGATGAAGACGTTCTTGGTTTCGGTGAACGCAGCGGCGGCATCCGGACCGAGTTCTCGACCGAGGCCGCTCTGCTTGAATCCGCCAAATGGCGTTGAGTACCGCACGCTCGAGTGCGAGTTGACTGAGAGGTTGCCGCTCTCCACCCCGCGCGCAACGCGAATGGCCCGGCCGACGTCGCGGGTCCAAATCGAGCCGCTGAGCCCGTAGATCGAGTCGTTCGCAAGAGCGATGGCATCGGCCTCATCGTCGAACGGCAGCACCGTGACGACGGGGCCGAAGATCTCGTCCTTTACCCGCCGATCATCCCGTGATGGCGGCAGGACGACGGTCGGTGCAAACCAGTAGCCGGGCCCGCTCGGCGCGCTTCCGCGGAACGCGACGTCCGTGTCATCCGGTTGGTACGCAGTCACCGAGTCGAAGTGCGACTTTGAGACGAGGGGGCCCATCTCGGTGCCCTCGTCGGTCGGATCCCCCACCTTTACGCCCTTTACCGCCGGCTCGAGAAGTTCGAGGAAGCGGTCGTAGACGCTGCGTTCGACGAGGATGCGTGATCGGGCACAGCAGTCCTGCCCGGCGTTCTCGAAGACCGAGTACGGCGCACTCGCGGCGGCCTTCTCGAGATCCGAGTCGGCGAAGATCACGTTGGCACTCTTGCCGCCGAGCTCGAGCGTCACAGCCTTGACTTGCGCCGAGCATCCGGCCATCACCTGCTTGCCGACCTCGGTGGACCCGGTAAAGACGATCTTGCGCACCTGTTCGTGCGTGACAAACCGGTCGCCGACGACGGACCCCTTGCCTGGCAGCACTTGGAACAGCCCAGCCGGCAGGCCAGCTTCCAGAGCGAGTTCCCCGATTCGGATGGCGGTCAACGGGGTCCACTCGGCCGGCTTGAGCACGACCGCGTTGCCGGCGGCGAGGGCGGGAGCGAAGCCCCAACTCGCAATCGTCATCGGAAAGTTCCACGGAACGATGATCCCGACGACGCCGAGCGGCTCAAGGAAGGTGATGTCAAGGCCGCCAGCGACGGGGATCTGCTTGCCCAACATGCGTTCGGGTGCGGCGGCATAGTAGTTGAGCACGTCGCGAACGTGCCCGGCCTCCCAGCGAGCCTGGGTGATCGGATGCCCGGAGTTGACGACCTCGAGCATGGCGAGTTCCTCGACCGCCCCCCCCACGACGGTTGCGAAGTCGCGGAGCGCCTGGGCCCGTGCCGCCGGCGCCAGAGCTGCCCACGATCGCTGGGCCGTGACCGCGCGGGCAATCGCGTCATCGACCTGCTCGAGGCTCGACTGCGCGACCGTCTCGAACGGCGCGGCGTTCGCGGGGTTGATGAGGGTTGTCGTGAAAATGGGGGCGCTAGCCACGGCGGTACTCCTTTGCTGCGTCGACGAGGCCTGCGAACAGGCGCGCGTCTTCGGCCGCGTCCTCTTCCGGATGCCACTGCACGGCGACGCCGAACGGCACGCTCGAGAGTTCAACCGCTTGGATCGTCCCGTCGTCGGAGCGGGCGGTCACGACGAGTCCGTCGGCGACCGTATCGATTGCCTGGTGGTGATAGCTCTTGACGGTGATGCCGTCGCCGACGAGCGTCGCAAGGGTTGACGCAGGTTCGACGGCGACCTCGTTCTCGGCGAACACCCCACCACCGAGGCTGTAGCGGGTCGTGCCGATCACATCCGGAAGGTGCTGATGCAGCGTTCCACCGAGGGCAACGTTGAGCACTTGGGCACCGCGGCAGATGCCGAGGAACGGCAGACCCCGGTCGATCGCCGCAGTGAGCAAGGCGCCCTCCCAGGTGTCACGATCGGTTCGCGGTGTGTCGGTCGTTGGATGCGGCTCCTGTCCGTACAGCGCCGGGTCGACGTCTTTGCCGCCGGTGATGATGAGACCGTCGAGTGAGTCGAGCACCCGGTTCGCTATCTCGGCGTCGACCGGTTGTGGCGGCAGCAGCACCGCGATGCCGCCGGCCCGGTTGACCGCCTCGAAGTACACCTTCGGCAGGAAACTCGCCGGAACGTCCCACACCCCGGTCTGCGCTTGCTCGAGGTAGGTGGTGAGGCCGATGAGGGGGCGCTGGAGCTCAGAATCGTTCAAAACCACGAACCCGCTCCCAATCCGTGATCGCGGCGTCGTAGGCCGCCTGCTCGATTCTGGCGTTGTTGAGGTAGTGCGCGACAACATCCTCGCCGAACGCTTCAACCGCGATCTCTGAGCCCTGAAAGAGTGCAGCAGCCTCCCGCAGCGATGAAGGCACGCGCGGGGCATCCGAGACATAGGCGTTGCCCTCGAAAATTGGCTCGAGCTCGAGTTCGTGCTCGATGCCGTAGAGCCCGCCGGCAATGAGCGCCGCAACGGCAAGGTACTGGTTCACGTCGCCGCCGGGAACCCGGTTCTCGACCCGCAGCGAGTGGCCGTGGCCGACCACGCGCAGCGAGCAGGTGCGATTGTCGAGCCCCCAGGCCACCGCGGTGGGCGCAAAGCTGCCCTCGACATAACGTTTGTACGAGTTGATGTTTGGCGCGAGAAAGAGTGCGAATTCGCGCATCGTTGCGAGCTGGCCAGCAATCCAGTGCTCCATCAGCTTCGAGAATCCGTACGGCCGGTCCTTGTCAGCCATGACGGGAGTGCCGTCGGTGCCGCGAACCGAGAGGTGGATGTGGCACGAGTTACCCTCGCGCTCGTTGTACTTCGCCATGAACGTCAAGCTCTTGCCGTGCTGGTCTGCGATCTCCTTCGCCCCGTTCTTGTACACGGAGTGGTTGTCGCAGGTTCCGAGCGCGTCTGTGTAGCGGAACGCGATTTCCTGCTGGCCGAGGTTGCACTCGCCCTTGACCCCCTCGCAGTACATGCCGGCTCCATCCATGCCGTTGCGGATTTCACGAAGCAATGGCTCCATGCGGGTTGACGCGAGTAAGGCATAGTCGATGTTGTAGTCACTAGCTGGGTAAAGGTCGGTGTACTTTTTTTTCCACGCCTCGCGAAAGCTGTCTTCAAAGACGATGAATTCGAGCTCGGTGCCGACGAAAGCGTCGAGCCCTCTCTCGGTGAGGCGCGCGAGCTGACGCTTAAGCACCTGCCGCGGGTCGGGGGCCACCGGGGTGCCGTCGAGCCACGTCAGATCGGCAGTGACGAGGGCCGTCCCTGGGAGCCACGGCACGAGGCGCAGCGTATCGAGATCAGGCATCATCGCCATGTCGCCGTAGCCACGCTCCCACGAGGAGATCGCGTAGCCGCTGACCGTGTTGTTCTCGACATCCACCGCCAGCAGGTAGTTGCAGCACTCAGCGCCGTGCTCGGCGAGTTCCTCGAGAAACAGTCGCGCCGAGGCGCGCTTGCCGATCAGCCGCCCCTGCATGTCGGTGAACGCGATGATGACGGTATCGATCTCTTTCGCGGCAACGTGTGCGCTCAGCTCTTCAACCGTGAGATTTCCGGTGCGCTGCGCGCTGGACCCTGACACCATTTGTGCTCCTCTCGAGTGCGTCATCGATGTGCGCACTTCCGACCATTACCCCGATACCTCATCGGGATGCTGGGCCTACCGTAACGCGGAATTTGCTTCTAAAGGTAGACAACAGGTACCAATAGCCGACAAACTCATGGGAATTCGGTGGTTGGTCGACCAGCCGCCCCCATTTCTCCCCAGGAGGACATTCATGAGCACAAGCACCACCAAGGCCTCGGGCGCTACGTACCAGCGCGCAGAGGAAGGCTACTTCGAGAAGCGCAGCCTAAAGCGCAGCGCCGGATTCTGGGGACTGTGGGGAATCGGCATCGCGGCCGTCATCTCCGGAGACTTCGCGGGCTGGAACGTCGGGCTCAGCACAACGGGGTGGGGCGGGCTACTGGTCGCCACCCTGATCATCATCGTCATGTACTTCACGATGATCTTCTCCATCGGGGAAATGTCGGCGGCCATGCCCCATACCGGCGGCGCGTACTCCTTCGCCCGTGCTGCACTGGGTCCGTGGGGCGGGTTCGTCACCGGACTCGCAGAGACGATCGAGTACGTTGTCACGACCGCCGTCGTGGTCTGGTTCTCGGCGATCTACGCCGACAGCGCCCTCCTGGGGCTCACCGGACTCTCGCTGCCACAGCCGCTGTGGTGGGCGATCCTGTACGCGGCCTTCGTGGGTCTCAACTCGCTCGGAGCATCAATCGGATTCCGCTTCGCCCTGATCGTCGCGATCATCTCGATGGGCGTGATCCTCTTCTTCGCCGTTGGCTCGATCGTGAGCGGATCCGTAGACTTCAGCCGCCTGCTCGACATCGCGCCAGTGGATGGAAACTCGACGTTCCTGCCCTTTGGAGCGATCGGCATTCTGTTCGCTCTGCCGTTCGCGATCTGGTTCTTCCTCGGCATCGAGGCGCTCCCGCTCGCGGCCGAAGAGGCGACCAATCCGTCGCGGGACATTCCCAAGGCCAGCGTCTGGGGCGTTGTCACCCTCGCCTTCTTCGCGATCCTGGTTCTGCTGCTCAACCCGGCGGTCACGGGAACCGCGGCCATTTCCGCGGGTGCCGACAGCGGTGAACCACTGCTCGCTGGTTTCCGGGTCTTCCTCCCGGAGGGTGTCGCGGCAGTCCTCGCACTCTTCGCGCTAGTCGGTCTCCTCGCTTCTCTCCAGGGCATCATGTTCGCCTACGGGCGCAATATGTACTCGCTGTCTCGCGCGGGCTACTACCCCAAGTTCCTCTCGCTGACGGGCAAGAAGCACCAGACCCCGTGGGTCGCTCTGTTAGTTGGTGCGATCGTGGGCTACATCATCCTCACCCTCGTGCTTATCGTCCTCCCGGGAATCAGCGCCGAGGCCGGGGCCGCCGCGTCTGGCATCATCCTGTTCATTGCCGTGTTCGGTGCGGTGATTGCCTACATCATGCAGATGGTGTCGTTCGTGGTTCTTCGCCGGAATCTCCCGAACGTAGAGCGACCATACAAGTCGCCAACGGGCGTCCCTGGCGCGATCGTTGCGGGGATCATCGCGGTGGGCGCCCTCTTAGGAATCCTGTTGAACTCGGTGTTCCTGACCGCCGTGATCACCTTCATGGTGCTCTTCGCGATCGGCATTATCCTGTTCGCGCTGGTTGGCCGCCACCGTCTCGTGCTCTCCCCGGAGGAGGAGTATGCACTATCCCGAGGTGAGCATCGCGACCCGCAGGTTGAGGGCTACGACGCCATGGAGGCTGAAGTCTTCGACAAGAAGTAACGCGACACGAAATAACCCGACACGATCGGCCCCGGTCTCGCGGTGAGGCCGGGGCCGATCGACGTCAACGATGGGACTTTCGGCACTGTTCGGGCGGCCATGCCCTCGGGCACGCTGTGCTTCATGGAAACTCTCTTCGCTGTACTGCACGTCACGGCCGCGATCTTCATCATCGGCCCCATGACCATCCTCCCGATGACCGGCATACGCGCGATCCGGGCCGGCAATGCCTCGCAGGTCAGCGGCCTCGCTCGGTCAACCGCACTCCTCGGCTGGCTCTCGCTCATCGTCGCAATCCTTGGCTTCGGGCTCGTTGCATTCGTGGATCCTGATGAAAACCTCACCTACGGCACGCCATGGGTGCTCGCGTCGATCATCTTGTACACGGCCGCGGTCAGCATCACGCTGTCGGCCGTGGCTCCACTGCTGAAGCGCGCCGGTGCCCGCCTTGTTGCCGGCACCCCGGCGGTCGAGTACGGCAGGATCGCGGCGCTGTCCGGGTTGGTCGCCGTTCTGCTCGTGGCCGTCACCGTGCTCATGGTGTGGCGGCCGTAGGTTTCGCGATCAGAAGCGGGCGCTCCCTCACAGGGTGGTGAACTCCCTCTCGACATCGTCCACCACGGCGCGATTGAGCTCGGCTCCTGCTGCGAACTCTGGCCAGGATGCGAGCGCGTCGTTCACGTCGGACAACGCTCGCTTCGCGCTCGGTATCGCAAACCGGTCCGCGACGGCGAGCAGGTCGGCTCGCCCGATGTCGGCGAACTTGCCGTTGACGCCCATCAGGTGTTGCTTGAGCCAGAAGCTCTGAGCGTCTCTCGCGAACGTGACGTCATAGGCGGGCGACAACTCCCAACTGCCTCCCTCTCGAAGCAGGAACGCGTGGTTCTTGGAGTGGTCGTCGTGGTTGGCCGCGGCCACGTTGAAGGCCATCCTGCGAAACAGTTGCGTGCGTGCATCCTCGCCGAGGCCGAGCCGGTTGGCGGTCGTGAACAGTTGGGCGTAGTCGTTGGTGCCTCGCAGGTTAAAGTCGACCGCGTTGATTCCACAGAGC
>JBBQLW010000071.1:0-7996 GCA_038328315.1 Actinomycetales bacterium | reverse complement strand
CTCGCGGTGGCGAAGGCCGCCGCTGACTCGGCCGACCTGCCGCTCTTCCGGTATCTCGGCGGGCCGAACGCGCACACGCTGCCGGTGCCGCTCATGAACATCATCAACGGCGGAGCGCACGCCGACACGGCGCTCGACATCCAAGAGTTCATGGTCGTGCCGCTCGGCGCAGACAGCTTCTCTGAGGGTCTGCGCTGGGGCACAGAGGTGTACCACGCGTTGAAGTCGCTCCTCAAGAAGGGCGGCCACTCGACCGGTCTCGGTGACGAGGGCGGATTTGCCCCCGACCTGCCGGGCGCTCGCGCAGCACTTGACTTCATTGTCGGGGCAATTACATCCGCTGGCTTCACGCCGGGCACCGACATTGCTCTCGGCCTCGACGTTGCAGCAACCGAGTTCTACAGCGATGGCATGTACGCCTTCGAGAAGCAGTCGCTCAGCGCCCAGCAGCTCACCGAGTTCTTCGTGGCACTCGTAGCCGACTACCCGCTCGCGACGATCGAAGACCCGCTCTCGGAAGACGACTGGGAGGGCTACTCGCACTTCACCGCCGAGCTCGGCGACCGCGTGCAGATCGTTGGCGACGATCTTTTCGTGACCAACCCGATCCGCCTCAAGCGTGGCATTGACGAGAAGTCCGCCAACTCGATTCTCGTCAAGGTCAACCAGATCGGCACGCTCACCGAGACGCTGGATGCTGTCAGCATGGCCCAACGCGCTGGCTTCACTGCAATCATCTCGCACCGCTCCGGCGAAACCGAGGACACCACGATCGCCGACCTCGCCGTCGCAACCGATGCTGGCCAAATCAAGACCGGGGCTCCCGCGCGATCCGACCGGGTGGCGAAGTACAACCAGTTGATGCGAATCGAGGAAGAGCTCGGTGACGCAGCGGTCTACGCTGGGCGCTCCGCGTTCCCTCGGTTGGCGAAATAGCGGCAGATGGCAGCCAGCTAGTGGGTAGGCGCAGCCTCGTCGTTTAGCATCGAGTACATGGCGACGCGACCCACTACCCAGCGTGTGCCGGTCGCCCTGCCCGAGGAAACCGCCCCCGAGCATTGGCTGCGCAACCTGCGACTCTCGGGTTTCGCAGTGCTGATGCTCGGCATCGTCGTGCTCGCGGTCGTCGTGCTCGCCCCGAACTTGCGCATCTTCTTCGAGCAGCGGCAGCAAATCGTAGCGCTCGAACAACAGGTCACCGAGAAACAGGACTCTGTCACGAGCCTCGAAGGTGAGCTGGCCCGCTGGGCTGATCCCGCCTACATCGAATCGCAGGCCCGCGAACGCTTGCTCTTCGTCTACCCCGGCGAATACAGCTACCTCGTGATCGGCGACGCCGAGGTTGCGCGCACGAGCGATGGCGCTCCCATCAGCGACCAGATCCACACCACGCAAGTCGACTGGGTCAAGTCGATGCTGCAGTCAGTGTTTACTGCCGGGTTGACGGATGCCACACCGAGCGAACTCGTTGAGCCCGCGACTGGCGGTACCCCGTGATCGAAGCCAACCCGTGATCGAAGCCACCCCGTGATCGGCGCCAGCTCGTGACGCGCCCGCCCTTCACGCCTCCGACCGAGGCGGACATCGCGGCAGTCTCGGAGCAGCTCGGCCGCCCAGCGCGGGACGTCGTGGGTATCGCAGCGCGATGCGTGTGCGGCGCACCGACGGTCGTCTCGACCCGTCCGCGGCTCGCCGACGGCACACCGTTTCCCACGTTCTACTACCTCACACATCCGGCAGCCACGGCCGCGGTGTCGACGCTCGAAGCGGAGGGGGAGATGCCGAAACTGGCCGCGCTTCTCGGTGGTAGTGAAATCCTCGGCGCAGAGTCGCCCACAGCCCTCACGGCAGCCACAGCATCCACGGCCCTCACAGCACCCACAATTTCAGCCCACTACCGCGCCGCTCACGAGTCGTACATTGCGGATCGCGAAACGTTTGGCAGCGTGCCAGAGATCGCGGGTATCTCGGCGGGTGGCATGCCCGATCGGGTCAAGTGCCTGCATGCGCTTGTCGGCCACGCGCTCGCGGCCGGGGTCGGTATCAACCCGATTGGCGACTTGGCGCTTGAGCGCAGCTCGTGGGATCCGAGCGTGTGTGAGTGCGAGCAGGTGCCATCATGATCGCCAGCATGCGGGATCTCGACGCGAAGCAGTCCGGTGCACGTGACCGTCGCGCACTCCGCCTCGGGGCGTGCATGGCGCTCGTCGCAGCCATCGCGCTCGTGCCGACCGCGGCATCCGCCGATGGAGTGCGCGACCAGCAGTACTGGCTTGACGCATACGGTATCCGCGCAGCGTGGACAGTGACCGAAGGCTCCGGCGTCACCATCGCGATCATTGACACTGGCGTCGACGGCAGTGTGCGTGACCTCTCCGGTGCAGTAATCGGCGGCGCAGACTTCTCAGGGCTCGGCACGCCCAACGGCCAACGCCCGGTCGGCGCCGAGGGGAGCGAGCACGGAACCATGGTCGCCTCGCTCGCGGTCGGCCGCGGAACAGGTCCCGGCTCCGGCGTGATCGGGTCAGCGCCGGCAGCATCCATTCTCGCGATCTCGATCGGTTTCGATGAGGGCGACGTCTCCTCCGATGATCAGATCGCGCAAGCCGTGCGCTTCGCGGTCGACAACGGGGCCAACATCATCAACATGTCGCTGACCAGAAACACGCTCGAATGGCCAGAGAGCTGGGACGACGCGTTCCTCTATGCCATGGAGAACGATGTCGTGGTCGTCGCGGCAGCAGGCAACCGCGGCAGCGGCACCACGGTCGTCGGCGCACCGGCGACGATGCCCGGCGTGCTCACGGTCGCCGGCGTGGACTCCACTGGCGAAGCGAGTTTCGACGCGTCGTCGCAGGGGATCACGATCGCAGTCTCGGCACCGAGCGAAGGCTTGGTCGGGGTGGTTCCTGGCGGAGGCTACGTGCGCTGGAACGGCACGAGCGGCGCAACCCCAATCGTCGCCGGAGTGGCGGCACTGGTGATGGCGTCGCATCCGGAACTCGATGCTGCAAACGTCATTAACCGCATCGTCGCGACCGCGCGCGATGCTGGAACCTCAGGGCCAGACCCGATCTACGGCTTCGGCCTCATTGACGCCTACGCCGCGGTCACCGCGACGGTGAGCCCGGTCACGGCAAACCCGATGGGTGAATTGAGCGAGTGGATCACCCTGTACCGGCGAGCGGATGCCGCGCCAGAGCCGATCTCGAGCCCGCCCGCCGCCACGATCCCGACGCCGTCTCCCGCTCCGATCGCCGTGCAACCGCAGAACCCGCTCGGCTCGATTCTGCCGACCGTCAACTTGTTGCGCAACGTCGGATTGCCGCTCGGGGTTGTCGCGCTCTTCGCTGGCGCAGTTGTCTGGCTCGGCGTGAGTCTCTTCGGCCGACTTCGAGTCGCGCGCGCAACGACCGACCGCAGCAGCCGCCCGTAGGACCGACCCGAAGCGCCGGCCCGTCACGTGGGCCCACAACTCCGAGTAGATTAGGGGCGAACTTCAACACAAGGAGCCCACCACTCGTGACCAAGATTCTGATCGTCGGCGGCGGCTACGCCGGCTACTACACCGCATTCAGGCTCGAGAAGCTGCTGAGGCGGGGCGAGGCCGAGGTCACCCTCGTCGACCCGTTGCCATACATGACGTACCAGCCGTTCCTCCCGGAGGTGGCAGCCGGCTCCATCGAGCCTCGTCATGCGGTCGTGTCGCACCTGCGGCACCTCAAGAAGACTCACGTCGTCACGGCGAAGGTCACCGATATTGACCACGCAGCAAAGGCGGTCACCGTCATGACCGAGTCCGGCTATTCGTGGCAGCAGTCGTACGACATCATCGTTGTCACAGCCGGTGCCGTCTCGCGGACGTTCCCGATTCCGGGGGTCGCTGACGAGGCGATCGGGCTGAAGACAATCGAAGAGGCGATGGCGATTCGCGACCGCATCCTGACCAACTTCAATAAGGCTGCTTCGCTCCCGCCGGGGCCGTATCGCGACCGCCTCCTGACCTTCGTGGTGATCGGTGGGGGCTACGCCGGCATCGAGGTCTACGCCGAGATGCGGAGTCTTGCCTCATCACTGGTGTCGTACTACCCATCAATCAAGTTCGAGGACACCCACTTTCACCTCGTCGAGGCGATGGGGCGCATCATGCCGGAGGTATCCCTCAAGACGAGCCTGTGGGTCATCAAGGATCTTGAGAGCCGTGGTGCGCCGGTGCACCTCAACACCCAGCTCACCTCGATGGTCGGTGGCAACGTCGAGCTCTCGACCGGTGAGAGTTTCGAGTCCGCTACGGTCGTGTGGACCGCCGGCGTGATGGCAAACCCAATGCTGCGCAACACCGATCTGCCGCTCGAGGAGCGCGGTCGCCTTCGCGTGCAGACTGACCTGCGCGTCATCAACGACGACGGCATCGTCGAGGGCGCGTGGGGTGCAGGCGACGTGAGTGCGGTTCCGGATGTCACTGGCAACGGTGTCGGCGGATACTGCGTGCCAAACGCCCAGCACGCTGTGCGCCAGGGCAAGCTCATGGCTAAGAATCTGGTCGCGACCCTGCGGGGCGAGACTCCTGGCGAGTACCGCCACGAGAATCTCGGCGCGGTCGCCGGGCTCGGTCTGTACAGCGGCGTGTTCCAGTCCGGCAAGATCGCGATCAAGGGCTTCCCAGCGTGGCTCATGCACCGCTACTACCACGGACTGGCGATCCCGATGTGGGAGCGTAAGATTCGGGTGTTCTCCGGCTGGTGGAACAACTTCTGGCTCGGTCGCGACATCGTCTCGCTCGAGGCTCGCGGCGACTCGCGGGCCGCGTTTGAGGAGTTCGCAACGCGTCCGAAGCCCGCTGTCGGCGAGGATTCACACAGCGCAGCGCCAGCGCCAGCGCCAGCGTCGGTAGCAGTGCCGGTAGCCGTCGGCGCCCCGGCCCACAACTAGCGCGACGCCCCGGTAGCCCAATCGGCAGAGGCAGACGACTTAAAATCGTCCCAGTCAGGGTTCGAGTCCCTGCCGGGGCACGGTCGATGACGTGAGCCCCTTCGAAGTCCCCGACGTCAACGCCAAGCCCGACCGCTAGCTCAGCGCCTACCATCAACTATGCGACTCTCCGCGCCTGGAACGACCGCGCCAATCTCGACCCCGTGGCTCGACCCGGCGGGCTACTGGGGCGAACTGGATGCCGCGACCACCGAGCTTGACCCACCGTTCGGCGTGATCTCGCTGCCGGCCCTCGCGCACAACGCGCACGAGTTGCTCAGGCGCGCAGCAGGTAAGCCGATCAGGGTGGCATCCAAATCGGTGCGCGTTCGCTCGGTCATCGAGTCGGTGCTTCAGTTGCCTGGATTCGCGGGAGTGCTGGCCTACACCGTGCCGGAGGCCCTGTGGCTCGCCGAGACGATCGACGATGTCGTGGTCGGCTACCCGAGCGTTGATCGTGAGGCGATCAGGGCGCTCGCGACCAACGAACGAAACGCCGCCCGCGTAACGATCATGGTCGACTCGCTCGATCAACTCGATGCGGTGGATGCCGCGGTCGACCCCGCTCACCGCGAAACCGTGCGCGTCTGTCTCGAACTCGACTCCTCGTACCTCTCGCCACTGCTCGGTCGACTCGGGGTGTACCGCTCGCCGATGCGCACGGTCGACGACGCGGTCTTGCTTGCGCGAGCTGTCATTGACCGACCAGGCTTCACCCTCGTGGGCATCATGTCGTACGAGGCCCAGATCGCTGGCCTCGGCAACCGCCCGCCCGGAAAGCCGATGCTCGCCCGTGTCATTGACGGGATGCAGGCGCGTTCGTTCGCCGAACTGCTCGAGCGTCGCGCGGCTGTCGTCGCCGCAGTCGGCGACCTCGCCGAACTCGAGTTCGTGAACGGCGGCGGCACCGGCTCTGTCGAGCGCACAGCATCCGACGATTCGGTGACTGAGATTGCGGCGGGCAGCGGACTGTTCGGCCCGCACCTCTTCGACACCTACTCGCACTTCACGCCGGCCCCCGCAGCCGCCTTCGCCCTCTCGGTGGTGCGCAAGCCGACCCCGCAGATCGCGACCATCCTCGGTGGTGGCTGGATCGCATCCGGCCCACCCGGCATCGATCGGATGCCGCAACTCGCGTGGCCCGATGGACTCGAGTTCGTACCGCGCGAGATGGCGGGCGAGGTGCAGTCGCCCGTCACGGGAGCGGCCGCGGCAGGTCTGAACGTCGGGGATCGGGTCTGGTTGCGGCACACCAAGGCTGGTGAACTCAGCGAGCACCTGAACGCCTTCGCGATCGTCGAGCAAGGGTCGATAATTGAGACTGTGCCGACGTATCGCGGCGAAGGAAAGGCATTCCTGTGACGACAATGATTTCGATCGGCGCAATCGAGCGCGGCTCGGTGTGGCGCAACTGGGGCCGTTCCGTGACCGTCACCCCGCAGTTCATCGCGCGGCCGACCAGCGTTGAAGAGGTCGTCTCGGCAGTGCGGTTCGCGCGTGATCGCGGCCTGACGGTGAAGCCGATCGGTGCGGGCCACTCGTTCACCGCAATCGGCGCGACCGCTGGCGTGCAACTCGACCTCGGCGGTCTTGACGGCCTGCTCGCGGTCGATGGCACCCTCGCGACCTTCGCGGCAGGCACCCACCTGTACCAAATCGCTGCACTCCTCGCCCCGCACAATCTTGCGCTTGCCAACATGGGCGACATCGATCGACAGACGATCTCCGGCGCAGTCTCCACTGGAACCCACGGCACCGGCTCGGCGTTCGGGGGTCTCGCGACCCAGATTCGTGCGCTCACCTTGGTGACCGCTGCCGGTGACGTGCTGCGCATCAACGAGACCGAAAACTCCGAACTGCTTCCTGCTGCCGCGCTCGGGCTCGGAGCCCTCGGCGTCGTGGTCGACATCACGATCGAATGCGTCCCCGCCTTTTTGTTGCACGCGGTCGAACGACCCGACAACGTTGACCTCGTGCTCAACGAGTGGCACGAGCGCATTGCGGCCGTCGACCACTTCGAGTTCTACGTCTGGCCCCACACCGAGACGGTGCTCAGCAAGAGCAACACGCGCCTCGCCTCCGATGAGCCGCGGCATCCGCTGACGACGTTCGCGGCCTGGCTCGACGACAGTTTTATGAGCAACACCGTCTTTCGCGGAATCGTGAACCTGGGCCGCGCAGTGCCTGCGCTCATCCCCCCGATCAATCGGCTGGCCGTCAAGCTCACTGGCGATCGAGAATTTACGGATGCCTCGGCGAGCGTCTTCGCGAGCGACCGCACCGTGCGCTTCCGCGAGATGGAGTACGCCCTGCCCGTCGCGGCGGTGCCAGAGGCCGTTCGCGCGGTTCGCGCCCTCATCGACGCCAAAGGCTGGCGCATCTCGTTTCCGATCGAGGTGCGGTCCAGCGCTGCGGACGAGCTTTGGCTTTCCACGGCAACCGGTCGCGCGACCGGCTATGTCGCCGTGCACCGGTACTACCGCGAAGACCCGACGGAGTACTTTCGCGAGGTCGAGGCGATCATGCGTGCCCACGATGGCCGCCCGCACTGGGGCAAGCTCCACTACCGCACCGCCGAGGATCTGCGACCGAGCTACCCGCGGTTCGATGACTTTATTGCGGTACGCAACCAACTCGATCCGGATCGCCTCTTCGCAAACAACTACCTCACGACCGTGCTCGGCTCGTGAGCGGCGCCTCAAGCGGCGCGCACACCACTTCAGACAACGACTGGCTGCACGATCCGGCTGGCTTCGCCTCCAGAATGCCACCGAACTTCAGGATGGGTGTGGCAACAGCCGCGTTTCAGATCGAAGGCGCGGTGCGCGAAGACGGTCGGGGTCCGTCAACGTGGGACACCTTCATGGCGCAGCCCGGTCGCATCGCTGACGGTTCCGACGCCTCGGTGACCACCGACCACTACCACCGGTACCCAGAAGACGTCGCGCTCATGAAGGAGCTCGGTGTTGACTCCTATCGGTTCTCGCTGTCGTGGCCGCGCATCCAGCCTGGCGGCGTCGGAGGG
>JBBQLW010000070.1:0-8020 GCA_038328315.1 Actinomycetales bacterium | reverse complement strand
GGCCCTCGATGAACTGTCAACAAATCTGCGCTGGTCGTGGCATGAACCAACCCGGCAGTTGTTCCAATCGATCGACCCTGCGATCTGGGCGGACACCGGCCACGACCCGATCGCCCTGCTCGGCGCGGTCGATACGCAGCGGCTCGCGGAACTTGCCGACGATGGCGATTTCGTGGGGCGCGCAAACTCGCTTCTCGGCGACCTGCACCACTACCTCACTGAGCCGCGCTGGTATCAGGGCCTCGAGGATGCCCCGGTGTCGATCGGCTACTTCTCACCAGAGTTTGGAATCGCGGCCGCGCTGCCGCAGTATTCAGGCGGTCTCGGCATCCTCGCCGGTGATCACCTCAAGAGCGCGAGCGACCTCGGAGTGCCGATCATCGGCGTCGGACTGTTTTACCGCGCTGGATACTTCCGTCAGGCAATCTCGCGCGAGGGCTGGCAGCTCGAAAGCTATCCGGTGCTCGACCCGGACGGACTTCCGCTGAGTGTACTTCGCTACCCGGACGGATCGGCGGCGCACATAGCGCTTGCTCTGCCCGACGGCAAGACGCTGAATGCACGCATCTGGCAAGTTGCGGTCGGACGAGTCCGGTTGCTGTTGCTCGACACCGACATTCCCGAGAACGAAGAAGGCCTGCGCGGAGTTACTGACCGGCTGTACGGCGGTGGCGGTGAACATCGACTGCTGCAGGAACTGCTCCTCGGGGTAGGCGGGGTTCGCGCGATAAAGGTGTACACCGACCTGACCGGCGGAGTGTTCCCTGAGGTGTTCCACAGCAACGAGGGTCACGCGGGCTTCCTCGGGCTCGAGCGCATCAGCGATCGGATTGGTGAGGGACTGAGCTTTGCGGAGGCCTTGCAGGTCACGCGTGCCGGAACCGTGTTTACGACCCACACACCGGTGCCAGCCGGTATCGACCGCTTCGAGCTCGATACCATCAAGCGCTACTTCAGCACAGACTTACTGCCGGGAGTCGAGGCCAGCGACGTGCTCGCGTTGGGAACTGAGAACTACGACGGGGGAGACCCGACGAAGTTCAACATGGCCGTCATGGGCTTGCGGCTTGCGCAACGAGCCAACGGGGTGTCTCGACTGCACGGTGAAGTATCGCGCGGCATGTTCGGTGCACTGTGGCCGGGCTTCGACACCGAGGAAGTACCGATCACATCCGTCACCAACGGTGTGCATGCGCCAACCTGGACCGACCCCATCTTGCTCAACCTCGCAAGCGAACGGCTTGGCACAAGCGACACCACGTCGTGCGAGTGGAACTCGGATGCCGTCAGCGACGGCGACCTCTGGGATGCGCGCAATCGCATGCGGCAGCAGCTCGTCGGCGACGCGCGCCGGCGAATGAGCGAGGCATGGCAAGAACAGAACCCAGGGCTCGGCGTTCCCGGTTGGTACGCAAATCTGCTCGACCCGACCGTGCTCACGATCGGGTTCGCGAGGCGGGTGCCGACCTATAAGCGGCTGACTCTGATGCTGCACGACGAAGATCGGCTGCGCGCGCTGCTCACCCACCAGGAACGGCCGGTGCAGCTCGTCATCGCTGGCAAGTCGCATCCGGCCGACGATGAGGGCAAACGGTTGATCCAGCGACTGGTCGAGTTTGCCGCCGCGACCGACGTTCGCGAGCGAATCGTGTTTCTGCCCAACTACGACATCGCGATGGCGCAGTTGCTCTACCCCGGTACCGACGTCTGGCTCAACAACCCGCTGCGCCCGCTCGAAGCGTGCGGAACATCCGGCATGAAGGCGGCGCTCAACGGTTCGCTGAATCTGTCGATTCTCGACGGCTGGTGGGCCGAGTTTTATGACGAGGAGAACGGCTGGGCGATTCCGTCCGCCGATTCAGCCGGGGATGCCGCTGAACGCGACAAACTCGAAGCCGAAAGCCTCTACGACCTCATCGAGCATCAGATCGCGCCGCGGTTTTACGACCGAGGCGGTGACTCTGGCAGCGACTCTGGCATCGCTGGTGTGCCGCATCGCTGGGTGAAGTCCATTCGCCACACCCTCGCGACGCTCTCGCCCCAGCTGTCGGCCGATCGCATGGTTCGCGAGTATGTTGAGCGGCTGTACCGGCCGGCTGCCCTTGCAGAACGGGCAGTCACAGCATCCTCGTTCCAGCCGGCCCGCGAACTCGCCGCCTGGAAGCAGCGCGTGAAGTCGGCGTGGTCTCAAGTTCAGGTGACCCATGTCGAGTCCGGGGGAGTTGACACCGTGCCGGAGGTCGGTGATGAGCTACACGTGCGCGCGCAGGTCTATCTCGACGGGCTGTCAGCCGATGACGTAGAGGTGCAGGTCATGTACGGGCGCGCTCGCGAGGGCGACACCCTCAGCGAGGTGCAGGTAGAACCGCTGACGGTTGCCGAGCAGCCGGAGGGTCAGGCGGCGACGTTCACGGGAACTGTGCGCTTATCGCGAGCAGGGAGCTTCGGCTACACGGTTCGTGTTGTGCCGAAGCATCCCATGCTCGCGAACTCAGCGGAACTCGGCCTCGTCGCGGTTGCCCACTAGCGCTTCGCGCTCGCGCACTAGCGGTTCGCGGTCGTGCCCTAGCGCTTCGCGCTCGCGCACGACCGCGCGGTTCGCGCTTAGGACGTGGTGATTTCGAGGTTGCCCGTTGCCGCGGCAAGCCCGAAGAAGACGAGCCAGAGCACGAAGATGAGAACGCCGATCAAACCGAGAATGAGACCGATGATGGCCATGACGCGGCCCTGCTCACCGGTCTTCTTGATCTGGCTCAGCGAAACGAAACCAAGGATCACGGCAATGATGTTGAAGCCGAGGATTCCGAGGATGAGGGTGACGATCGCGAGCGTGTTCGTCTTCGGGTTCGAGACGATTGGGGCTGGTGTGTATGGTGCGTCGGTCATGGACTGCTCCTTGCGTTGGTTGTGCTGACAACAATCAGTTGGTTGCTCCTGGCTCAATCGCGAAGATCATTCGGAGCATTCAGAGCATAGTGCTCAGAGACCAATCAGTCACGACTGACGGTCGCCGTGCGCCTGAAACAATTGCATCGAAGTTCCCGAGACAAGCCGCTCAGATCCCGGCAGGTAGTCGACGAGCGGGTCGGCATGCTCCTCGAGCGCGGAATCCCAGAGCAGCGAGTATCCGTCGACCCCTTCGTGCGCCGGAAGTATGACTGTCACGTCATCTTCAAGGCCGTGCACAATGAGCAGAATGCGGTTGAAGTCCTCAAACTCCGGAGTGGATGCCGCGAGGTACTGCAGGGTGCGCTCGAGCGGGGAGTCCCAGTCCTCCTCGGTCATCGACAAGCCCTCCTTGTTGTACCAGTCCATCTGGGTCGCGCTCGGCACGGTTTCACCCCACTTGCCGTAGCGCCCGGGCCGAATGGCCGGGTTGTCGCGCCGGAATCGAATTAGCTGACGCGCAACCTCTAGCAGGGCGTCTTGCCACTCCGCGCGGTCCCACGACAACCAGGTCAATTCACCGTCATGGTTGTACGCGTTGTTGTTGCCACGTTGCCCGCGACCGAACTCATCCCCAGCGGTCAGCATCGGGATGCCAGCCGACAGCAGGAGGGTGCCGAGCAGGTTGCGCATTGCCTTCTGCCTCGAGGCAAGAATGGCAGCGTCTTGGGACGGGCCTTCGACCCCGTGATTGAACGAGTTGTTGTTGGTCGTGCCGTCTCGGTTGTTCTCGCCGTTACCGAGATTGTGTTTCTCGTTGTAGGCCGTCAGGTCAGCCATCGTGAAGCCGTCATGGGCGGTAATGAAATTCACGGATGCCAGTGGGCCGCGTTCCTGAGAGAAGACGTGCGCCGATCCTGCCAAACGCCTCGCGAGCGTACCGATACCGTTTGGTGCGGTTCCATTCGCCCGCGCAAGCCCGATGTCGGTGAGCCAGAAGTCGCGCATGCGGTCGCGATACCCGTCATTCCACTCGCTCCAGCCGTCGGGGAAGTTTCCGACCTGCCAGCCACCCAAGCCAACATCCCATGGCTCGGAGATCATCTTCACGCCAGCGAGAGCCGGATCGGTGAGGATGGCATTGATGAGCGGATGCGTCTTCTGGTACTCGTGCTTCGCATCCCGACCAAGGGTCACGGCGAGGTCGAATCGAAAGCCATCGACCTGCACGTCGTTTGCCCAGTACTTGAGGCTGTCGAGAATGAGCCGCTGCACCGCGGCAACGCTGGTGTTGACAGAGTTGCCGCACCCCGTCACATCCACATAGCTGCCGTCGGCGTTCTGGCGATAGTAGTTGCGGTTGTCGATCCCGCGGAAGCTTGTGGTCGGCCCGCCAAGACCCTCCTCGGCGGTGTGGTTGTAGACGACGTCGAGAATGACTTCGAGGCCAGCTTCATGCAGGAGCTTGACCATACCCTTGAACTCTCGCAGCACGGCACCGGTCCCACCGATCTGCGCCGCACGACTCGCGTATGCAGCGTGCGGGGTGAAGAAGTTGAGTGTGTTGTAGCCCCAGTAGTTGATGAGCCCTTGCTTGAGCAGGCGCTGTTCACTTGCGAACTGGTGCACAGGCAAGAGCTGCACTGTGGTGACGCCGAGCGACTTCAGATAAGCGATCGTCGACTCGTGAGCGAGGCCGGCGTAGGTTCCGCGCAACTCTTCTGGCGCATCGGGGTTGAGCTTCGAGAGGCCCTTCGCGTGGGCTTCGTACACCACGGTCCGATCCATGCCGATGCGCGGTTTGGTCGATTGGCCCCAGTCAAACGCGTCAGGCTCTTGCACATAGCCGCGCCACTGGCCGGATGCCGACCGGACCAACCCGCGCGCGTACGGATCGAGTAGCAGTTGCTCGCGATCGAAGGCATGACCGGCAGTGCTGGGCCCGTTCGCCCTGACCGCGTATCGCGCGCCCGGCTTGAGCGCGTTCGAGGTGACGCTCCAGACGTCACCGGCTCCCTTGAGCATGGGCGTTTCGCTGGCGACCCAGTCGGCATCATCCGGGTCAAAGATGCACAACTCGACGCTTGTCGCGCTCGCCGACCAGAGCCTCAGCTCGCCCCCTTCCCGCGTTTGCCGCACGCCGAGCTGATCGAGGGGGTCCGCATCAGGCATGCGTTCTAGAGTAATGACTGTGGCGATCTACCTTGACCATGCAGCCACGAGCCCGATGCCGCCCGCGGTGATCGCGGCCTATGCGGAGGCTCTCGCGGTCGTCGGCAACCCATCGTCCATCCACTCGCAAGGTCAAAACGCCCGGCGGATGCTCGAAGAGGCTCGCGAAGCCGTCGCAGCTTCTGTCGGTGCAGACTCGGTCGAAGTGACCTTTACCTCTGGCGGCACCGAGGCGATCAACCTGGCGCTGAAGGGACTGTTTTGGGGTCGCGAGCGAAACCGCATCCTCGCCACTCGCGCCGAGCACTACGCCACAATCGACACGCTGGACTGGCTCGAACAACACGAGGGCGCGATCATCGAGTGGATACCGGTCGACTCACTCGGGCGAGTCGACCTTGACGCTCTCGCGGCGGCCCTCGGCCCCGACGTTGCGCTCGTGACGACTCTGTTGGCCAACAACGAGGTCGGCACGATTCAGCCGGTCGCCGAGATCGTCGCGCTCGCGCTCGCGCATCAGGTTCCGGTGCACGCCGACGCGGTGTCGGCCTACGGACAGCTGCCGATCGACTTCCGCGCGAGCGGGCTCGCCGCGCTGAGCATTTCGGCGCACAAGGTCGGCGGACCCGTCGGCATCGGCGCGCTCATCATCGCGCGTGACGCCACGGTCACGCCGCTCATGCACGGCGGCAACCAGCAACGGGCTCGCTCTGGCACGCTGGATGCCGCTGGTGCGGTTGCCTTCGGTGTCGCAGCGAGTGCAGCTGCTTCTTCTGCTGCTGCTTCTGCTGCGGCTGCGGCTGCGGCGGGCACGGCGACTCCGGCGACCCCCGCGACTCCGGCATTCGGCGCGACCCACACCAACCCGCTCGCCGACCTCCGTGACCACCTGATCGCCGGCATCCGCTCGGCAATACCGACCGCAGAGCTTCGCGGCGACCGACACGATCGCCTCCCCGGCAACGTGCACTTCACGTTTCCCGGCTGCGAAGGCGACTCGCTCCTCTTCCTGTTGGATGCAGCGGGCTTCAGTGTCTCAACCGGCTCGGCCTGCCAGGCTGGCGTGCCAGAGGCATCCCACGTGTTGCTGGCGATGGGTCTTAGCGAGGCAGAGGCACGCGGCGCGTTGCGGTTCTCGCTCGCACCCTCAACGACCCGGGCCGAGCTCGACGCGCTCATCGCGGCACTGCCCGCGATCGTCGACCGGGCTCGCTCCGCCGGCCTCGCCTAGCCAACCTCGGCAAAACTTGCGACGTAGCCCCCGCTGTATCAACACCCATCGCGCGCTCGCGCAGTCGGCCTGGCACAGCGCGCCCTCGCCTAAACTTGCACCGTGAAGGTTCTTGCGGCAATGAGCGGTGGCGTCGATTCGGCCGTCGCTGCCGCGCGCGCGGTCGACGCCGGCCACGATGTTGTTGGTGTGCACCTCGCCCTGAGCCGCCAGCCGGGAACCCTGCGCACCGGCGCGCGCGGTTGCTGCACGATCGAGGACTCGATGGACGCGCAACGAGCCGCCAACATCATCGGGATCCCGTACTACGTGTGGGACTTCTCGGAGCGCTTCAAGACCGATGTCGTCGACGACTTCATCGCCGAGTACTCCGCGGGCCGCACGCCGAACCCGTGTATGCGGTGCAACGAGCGCATCAAGTTTGCGGCGCTGCTCGAGAAGGCGCTCGCGCTCGGCTTCGACGCCGTCGCCACCGGACACTATGCGAGCATCCGCACCGATGGCGATGGCCACCGAGAGTTGCATCGCGCCGCCGATTGGGCGAAAGACCAGAGCTACGTGCTCGGAGTGCTCACGGCGCAGCAGCTCGCACACTCGATGTTTCCGCTGGGAGCGACCCCGTCGAAAGCCGAGGTGCGAGCCGAGGCGGCCGCGCGCGGATTCAGCGTTGCGTCCAAGCCGGACTCTCACGACATCTGCTTCATCCCTGACGGCGACACCCGCGGCTGGCTCGCTGACAAAGTCGGAGCGGAGCCGGGCGCCATCCTCGACCGTGATGGCCGGATGCTCGGACAGCACGACGGTGCGCTTGGCTTCACTGTTGGCCAGCGCAAGGGCTTGAACGTCGGGTATCCGACCGATGACGGCATGCCGCGCTTCGTGCTCGAGATCCGTCCGAAGACCAACGAGGTCGTTGTCGGTCCGCGTGCTGCGCTGGCGATCGCGGAGCTCGCGGGCGAAAAGTTCAGCTGGGCCGGGCTCGATCCAGTGGCATCCGGCATCGCAGTATCGAGCGGCGCTGCTGACGGCACCCCGCCATCAAACACCGCCGCTGATGCCACGGAGCCTTTCGAATGCCACGTGCAGGTTCGGGCCCACTCCGAGCCGGTGCCAGCCACCGCTCGGCTTGTCGGTGAGCCGCGCGAGCTCGTGATCGTTCCGCGGGAACCGATCATCGGCCTCTCCACCGGACAGACCGCCGTCATCTACGTCGGAACCAGAGTGCTCGGGCAGTGCACGGTCGATCGCACCGTGAGCGCAGTGCCGGTCCAGGCTGCGGCAGGGTAGTCCCCGAGGCACTGACGACGGTGGCCGCTCGTACACTGAATGCGTGGCAGAGAACTCGGCGCCAGCCAACTACACCGCGCACGACCTTGAGACAGCCAAGGTCGAGGCCGAGAGCCTGACCGTTCGAATCCTCGAACTGCGCGAGGCGTATTACGAGCGCGACAGCCTCCTCGTCAGTGACGACGAGTACGACAGCTTTATGCGCAGGCTCGAGGAGCTTGAGCGGCTGTTCCCAGAGTTGCAGAGTCAAGACAGCCCGACCCAGTCGATCGGCGGCCGGGCATCCTCGTTGTTCGATCCGGTCGTGCATGCCGAGCGAATGCTGAGTCTCGACAACGTCTTTTCGCTCGAGCAATTCGCCGAGTGGGCCGCACGAGTCGAACGCGGTGCCGGGCGCAAGGTGGACTATCTTTGCGAACTCAAGATCGACGGGCTCGCGATCAA
>JBBQLW010000069.1:0-8071 GCA_038328315.1 Actinomycetales bacterium | reverse complement strand
CCATCAACGGCGCGAGACTCGGTTGCGACAAGTATCACCGGGGTCTCGTTGAGCACACCGGTAAGCGCGCCAACACCAACAGCGCTTCGAGCGGCGAGACTCAGGCCGGTGCCGGGTACGACATCGCCGAGGGCACGGGCGGCGGGGGCCGGTACCCGCAGCGCCGCAAGAATCGCGTTATCTGCGCTCGACACAGCGTGTCGGATCATGGTGGATGCCGCGGCGCTCGTGAGCATTCGACTCGCTTCTCGGCCTGCTCCCGCAAACAAGCGATCTCGCCCGGCCGGATTCGCAGCGCCAGCGGTCGCAATACCGGCGGCCGCACCGGCCGTAGCCGGCAGTGTCGCCATCACGAGGCTCGGAAGAATTGAGCCAAGCAGTCCGCCGACCCCGCCGGCGGCCTCACGACCCCACACCGAAATGAGTTGCTCGACGAAGCTATACCCGTCGGCGGCAGCCTTCAGGCCAGACGAAACACCCCGCGCCGCAAGCTCGAGCTGCACCATGACAATCTGTGCTTGGTCGATGTCGAGTTCTGCACGAGCCGCGTTCGCTGGAGCGTTAGCAACGTCAAGTCCGTACATTGAAATCAGCCGATCAGTCGCGTTCAGTTCTGCCCCGATGGCTGCTGCCTCATCGGCGAGCTTGTCGAGCAAGTACGCGTTTTCCAAGAGTTCATCTGTTACGACAGACGAGCCTGTCGGGCCGGTAACTACGAGTTCCTCAGCCACGGCTGGCCAGGGTCGAGACCGCTTGGCCGGTGCGCATCATCGCGGATCGTAGCGCCGCAATCCCTGCATCTGCGGTTCCTTCCACCGCATCGATGGCAGAGTCATACGCCCCTCTCGCCGTACCCCGCCACCACTGCGAGTGGCGCGGAATCAAGCTCGACCGCGCGCGCACGAGCCGACTGTGCAGCATTGTCAGTTCGCGTAGCTGACTCTCCAGAATCTGGAGAGTTGCGGCATCCACCGGGTTCATCATTGCGTTTCTCCTTGTCGCCCCAAGCATCGTGATCGCGGTTCACCGGTTCGTTGTGCAGGCACAGGTTCGGAGCAAGTACTGCTCCACCGCACCTGTGGTGGAGTGGAATGTGCGTCACAATGAACCATGAACTTCGAGCGCGTCTTCGACGAGTCAGCGCTCTTCCGGCTGTGCTTCGTCTGCACCGGAAACATCTGCCGGTCGCCGATGGCGGAGACCGTGTTCACCTCGCTCATTCGAAACGCCGGACTCGACGGGTCGATCGCCGTCATCTCGGCTGGCACAGGTGACTGGCACGTGGGAGAACCATCAGACGAGCGAACCCTCACCGCGCTCGGCGTTCGCGGATACAACGGCTCCGGCCACCGCGCTCGGCAGTTCGACCCCGCATGGTTCGCCACCCTCGATTTGGTGGTTGCCTTCGACCGTAGCCAGGAACGCATCCTGCGCTCGTGGGCGCCGACCGAAGAGGATCGCGCAAAAGTGCAGCTGCTTCTCAGTTTCGATGCTGAGCAAGCTGCCCTGGTTGACGTGCCAGACCCGTACTACTCGGATGCCGCGCTCTTTGATCGCGTGCTCCACATGATTGAGAGCGCTGCCACATCATTGTTCGACCAGATCACGCCCGGAATTCGGCAGGGAGCCAAATGAATCCACTACCTCCGCAGCCGCTCAGTCCGCTTGACGGTCGGTATCGCGAGGCGGTCTCCCCCCTCGGTGAACACCTCTCGGAGGCGGGCCTCAACCGCGCACGGGTGCGAGTCGAAATCGAATGGCTGATCTTCCTGACCGATCGCGAGATGTTCGGGTCTCGACGCCTCGAGCACGAACAACTGCGCCGATTGCGAGAGTTCGCCGCTGAGTTCGGACAAGCCGAGATCGATACGCTTGCGCGGCTCGAGGCGACGACGCGACACGACGTCAAGGCGGTCGAGTATTTGGTGCGGGGCAAGCTCGCCGAGTTGGGATTGACCGAAGTGGCTGAACTCACCCACTTCGCGTGCACGAGTGAAGACATCAACAACCTCGCGTACGGCATCACGATTTCGGGCGCCATTCGAGAGGTCTGGATGCCGCGTGTTCGTGCAGTGACCCAAAGCCTGGCCGCGCGAGCCACAGAACTTCGCGCGGCGGCGATGCTCGCACACACCCACGGACAAGCGGCCACGCCGACGACGATGGGTAAAGAACTTGCAGTCTTCGTGCATCGGCTTGAACGACTTCTTGGGCAGATCGATGGCGTCGAGTACTTGGGCAAGTTCAGTGGTGCAACCGGGACCTTCGGTGCGCATCACGCGGCCGACCCGACAGCCGATTGGCCGGCGCTTTCTCGGGAGTTCGTGACCTCTCTCGGACTGGTCTGGAACCCGCTCACCACCCAGATCGAATCTCACGACTGGCAGGCCGAACTTTATTCACGAATCAGCCATGCCAACCGAGTGCTCCACAATCTCTGCACCGACCTGTGGACCTACATTTCGATGGGCTACTTTCGGCAAATTCCACAGGCGGGCACGACCGGCTCGTCAACCATGCCACACAAGATCAACCCGATCCGATTTGAGAACGCCGAAGCGAACCTCGAACTCTCGAGTGCACTGCTCGAGTCGCTTGCTGCAACGCTGGTGACCTCGCGCCTCCAGCGCGATCTCACCGATTCAACAACCCAACGCAACGTTGGGGTCGCCCTGGGACACTCGCTACTTGCCCTCGACAACATCGATCGCGGACTGATTGAGATCGACATCGACGAGGTTCAGCTTGCCGCTGATCTTGACGCGAACTGGGAAGTGCTCGGTGAGGCCATTCAAACGGTCATCCGCGCCGAGATCACCGCGGGCCGCAGCGGGATTGCTGATCCATACGCGGTGCTCAAGGACCTGACTCGCGGCAAGCGCGTGACGCAGCAGGAACTTGCGACCTTCATCGGCGAACTCGATATCGGAGATGAGGCGCGCGCGCGGCTCGCGGCGCTGACTCCCGCTGGCTACACGGGGCTCGCAAGCGAACTCGTGGAGTTCATCGCCAACTGAACGGTACCCGCTGACTGCTCAGTGCCCGCCAAGCCGATTCTGATCGTCGATGTCTCGCCGTTCGAGTTCGTTTGGAGCGCCCGCGAGCGAGAGCATTGCGAGGCCGACGAGCGAGACGATGAATGCGATCCCAAAAAAGATGAGCGCCAACAGTGGGTTTCGGGTTGACATGAGCACGACAAGTCCAGCGAACACTCCAAGGACCGCCGATAGTGCTAGGAGTTCTGCGGGCTTCGTACCGTCACCGCGCTTGCGCTTGGCCATCATGCCTCCACCGGGCTGGACTGTTTGAGTGGTTGAGTAGCCGACCACTTGAGTGAGAACGAGGCGATTGCAAGAAAGATGCCAACAATCGCCAGATAGGCGCCAAACACGCCGACGAGAGCGACGGATGCCGTCACGGCTCCCGAAACACCCTCGACCGAGAATGGCTGGTTGAAGTTTGCGGGAATCACAAAAGCGATGATGGCCAACGCGACACTCAGCGCGCCAACAAAAATCCAGTCCCGTGCCACCGAAGAGGGAGCAGATGATGGGACCGACGGTCGGATCGACGAGCGTCGCCACGAACGCCCGCCCAGGTACAGCTCGAGAAAGCCACACACGGCCGCGTATGCGCTCAGCACGAGCACAAAGTAGGCATAGCCCCCGCCCGGCACCGATAGTGCTGCGCCTCCGGTAACGAGCGCGACGGCCGCTTGGCACAGCACTACCAAACGCACGGTTCCCGGAGCGACTCGCGTTGCCGCGACGATGGCAGTTGCCAAGCCGGATGCGACGGCGTACGCGCCGAACGCGACGAGGCCAAGGCGCGCGGAATGGTCAGCCGAAAATGTGATCACGATCGCCAGTACGACCGCAGGAATCGCCCTGCCAAGCCCGAGGAACCACGGCATCGAGTCGAGATCCCGAGTTTCCCGAGTTTCGTGAGCGGCTGGCACGCCTACAGCTTAGGCTCTGGCAGCCCCGAACTTTCTGAGTGGCGTTAGGTCCCTGGCGGCAGATCGACGAACCGCGAGAAGTGCCCGTGAAAGCCGACTGTGATCGTGCGGGTCGGCCCGTTGCGGTGCTTCGCAACGATAAAGTCCGCCTCCCCCGCGCGCGGGTTTTCGGCTTCGTAGGCGCTTTCGCGGTGCAGCAAGATCACCATGTCTGCGTCTTGTTCAAGCGAGCCGGACTCTCTGAGATCGGACAGCGCAGGCTTCTTGTCTGCGCGCTGCTCTGGGCCTCGGTTCAACTGGGATATCGCGATCACCGGAACCTCTAGTTCCTTCGCCAGTAGCTTGAGTGCTCGCGAGAACTCGCTTACCTCCTGCTGGCGCGACTCAACCTTCTTGCCGCTCGTCATCAATTGCAAGTAGTCGATGATGACCATCTTGAGGCCCACTCGTTGCTTGAGCCTGCGGCACTTCGCGCGGATCTCGACGAGTGTCATGTTCGGACTGTCGTCGATGTACAGCGGGGCGTCGTTGATCCGCCCGCGCGTTTGAGCGATGGTCTTCCAATCGTTCGTGTGCACCGTTCCCTTGCGCATGTGCTGGAGGGGGACCGACGCTTCGGCCGAGAGCAAGCGCATGGCTATCTCGCTGCGCCCCATTTCGAGCGAAAAGATGATCGTCGGCAGATCGTGGCCGATCGCAGCCGAGCGAGCGAAATCCAGGCCGAGCGTAGACTTTCCGAGCGCCGGTCGTGCGGCGAGAATGATGAGCTGGCCCGGGTGCAGCCCGTTGGTGAGCTCGTCAAGCTCAGCGAAGCCGGTTGGCACGCCCACCATCTTGCCGTCGCGACCCTGCGCGGCCTCAATCTCGTCGATTGCCGTTGTCACGGCATCAGTCAACGGTATGAAATCTTCACTCTCGACGCCGCCAGTGACCGCATAAATTTCTGCCTGCGCGTTGTTAACGAGGTCAACGACCTCGCCCTCGCTCGCGTAGCCCATCTGAACGATCCGCGTGCCAGCCTCAACAAGGCGCCGCAGGATTGCTTTCTCGGCAACGATGGTGGAGTAGAAGCCAGCATTGGCGGCCGTCGGCACAAGGCCCGTCAACGTGTGGAGGTACTCGGCACCGCCTGCACGAGTTAACTCGCCCGTCTTGGTGAGCTCGTCGGTGACCGCAATGACGTCGGTCGGCTCACCGTGTGAGTACAGGTTGAGCATCGCCTCGAAGATGAGCTCATGCTTCGGAAGGTAGAAATCACCTCCGCGAACAGTCTCGAGAACATCCGCAACGGCATCCTTGCTCAAGAGCATGCCGCCGATTGCACTCTGCTCGGCCAACAGGTCGTGCGGTGGTACTCGGTCACCGCGCGAGTCTGCGCCCCGACCGTCGGCCGATTGGCGAGCGTCGCTGGCGAGCCCAAGGTGCGCAATCGACATGGCCTCCCCCTTTCGCCTCGACGGTCGCCGATAAGTTCAGTTCTAGCTTCACCCGCCGACATTGATTGTCGCGACGCAATTGGCTGTGTGTCTCCAACTGAAGCGGGCGGTCACACTGTAGGAGGGCGGGCCACCCGCAACAACTGCCCCTGTGGATGAGCCTGTGCGAAACGAGCACGAAACGCCGGGGATCCTGTTGGCAGCCTGTGGAACAAGCTGGGGACAAGTGTTCAATTTTTTATCGAAACAGGGCTCTGACCGGCATATTCTTGGCTTACGCCTACTGTGCAGAAACTTGCCTGAACCGGCGGTTGAGAGTTTGCTCAGAAAGGCGTCGGCTGTGTACAAGGGCACCAGCTTTTGTGCGTGACAGCGAACGGCGGCGAGTGTACACTCACCGCCGTTCGCTCCGGGAAAGCTGTCAGCTACTTGCCCGCGACAACTTTCAATGTGATCGTCGCGACCAGATCGTCGCGAAGTCTGACAGTGGCCTCATGCTCGCCGGTTGCCTTGATCGGCAATGTGATCTCGATCTTTCGCTTGTCAATTGAGCCGAGACCGGCCGCCGCGACAGCATCGGCGATATCCGTGGTCTTGACGGAACCGAACAGTCGTCCGCCCGCGCCGGCCTTTACAGTGAGAGTGACCGTTGCGGCTTGGAGCTTGGCCTTGAGGTCCTGGGCGTCCTCGAGCGTGGCGTGTTCGCGGGCAGCGCGGGCCGCCTTGATCGATTCGATCTGCTTCTCGCCACCGCGAGTCCAGGCCACAGCGAAGCCCTGCGGAATCAGATAATTGCGCGCGAAGCCGTTCTTGACGTCGACGATATCGCCGGGGGCGCCGAGACCGGTCACCTCGTGCGTGAGAATGAGTTTAGACATAGTCGTGCTCCTTAGCGGCCAGAGCCGGCGTATGGCAGTAAGGCCATCTCACGGGCGTTCTTGACGGCCGTTGCGATGAGGCGCTGCTCCTGGACAGAGACGCCGGTGATGCGGCGCGCACGGATCTTTCCGCGCTCAGAGATGAACTTGCGAAGTGTTGCGACATCCTTGTAATCGATCACGCCGACGCGAATTGCTTTGGCTGGGGCGACAACCTTGCCGTCCTTGCCCTTGCGGATTGGCTTGCGGCGATCGCCGGTGCTCTTTCCTGCCATGGTCTGTGTCTTTCTTTCTTTCTACGTTGTTTGGCCGCGATCACGGCCGACGCTGAGCGGTGCTCCGCGCCTAAAAGGGGGTTTCGTCGGCGTAGCTGCCCGGCGTGTTCCAGACGTCGTTCGATGCCGCGGGCGCGCTTGCCGCCCACGGCTCTTCAGCGACTGGGGCGGCACCTCGCGGTGCGCCGTCACGAGAGGATGCTGCGCGCGTCACTTGAGCCGTTGCATAGCGCAGGGAAGGGCCGATTTCGTCGACCTCAAGCTCGATGCTTGTTCGCTTCTCGCCTTCTTTGGTCTCGTATGAACGCTGCTTGAGTCGGCCGGTTGCGATAACCCGGCTGCCCTTCGTCAGCGAACCTGCGACGTGCTCGGCAAACTCGCGCCAAACGCTCGCCCTCAGAAACAGCGCTTCGCCGTCTTTCCATTCGTTGCTCGCCCGGTCGAGCGTGCGCGGAGTGGAAGCGATCGTGAAGTTCGCAACCGCGAGGCCATTTTGCGTATAGCGCAACTCGGGGTCGGCGGTGAGGTTGCCGACGACCGTGATGACCGTTTCGCCAGCCATCGTTACGCCGTGCCGTCTTCTGGGGCTGGCGGAGCAGCTGACGCTGCCGCTGGTGCGGCAGTTGGTGCAGCAGCTGGAGTTGGCGCCGCAGCTGACGATGACGCAGCAGCTTGAACGCTCTCTGGCTTACGCTTGCGCGCCGCCTTCTCGTCGGAGAGCTTCTTCGCGGCAGCAACCTGTGCAAAGCCCTCTTCTGCCCGAAGCACCTTGGTGCGCATCACTGCCTCGCTGAGCTTCAACTGACGGTCGAGCTCGACCGAGGCTGAGGAGTTCGCGGTGTAGTTCACGACGGCGTAAATGCCCTCGTTCTTCTTGTTGATTTCGTAGGCCAACCGACGGCGACCCCAGATGTCGACAGTATCGACGGTTCCGCCGTCGGCACGAATGACATTGAGGAACTTGTCGAGGCTCGGTGCCACGGTGCGCTCATCGATCTCTGGATCGAGGATGACCATGAGTTCATACTGGTGCGTCACAAACCCACCTCCTTCGGACTAGAACGGTTGCAGGAGATCTGCAACAGGAGGGTGTAGACGGCTGCCGGACCCTCTAGAGGCCGCGACAACCTTGCAAGTGTAGCCCCCTAGCGTGCGGCCCACCAGTCCCGTAAGCGTTCGGTCGCGGCATCCTGCCCTATCGGGCCCTCGTCAAGCCTGAGGTCGAGCAAGAATCGATAGGCATCACCGACGTCTCGCCCGGGGCGCAATCCGAGAACCTGCATGATCTCCTCGCCGTCAAGCTCTGGTCGCACAGCGGCGAGGCCCTCGGCTTCAGCGATAGCCGCGATGCGCTGCTCGAGATCGTCGTACGCGAACGATAAGCGGTCGGCCTTCCGGCGATTTCTGGTCGTGACATCCGCCCTTGTCAGGATATGCAACCGCTCAAGCTCAATGCCGGCGTCCCTCACGTAGCGGCGGATCGCCGAGTCTGTCCACGCGCCCTCGGTGTAGCCGAAGAACCGC
>JBBQLW010000068.1:0-8148 GCA_038328315.1 Actinomycetales bacterium | reverse complement strand
CCCGATCGCTTCCGCCGATACGGCGTCGACTTCGGCAAGACGTCGGTGCAGGACGACCGGCCCGACTTCGGAGAGCTCAGCTTCAAGTCGATCGCGAATGACGGGGTCGGTTCCCGGGAACACGAAATCTTGAATGACGCTAGACACGTAGAGCCCGGAACCACCGACCAGGATTGGCACCGACTGGCGCTCCTCGATCTCTTGGATTGCTCGGCGCGCGCGCGCTTGGTAGTCCGCAACACTCGCCTCATCCCGTGGCTCAAGGACGTCAAGAAGATGATGGTGGATGCCGCGGCGCTCGCCCACCGGGACCTTCGCCGTGCCGATATCCATCCCCCGGTACATCTGCATCGCGTCAGCGTTAACGATTTCGGCAACGGAACCACCCGCAATGAGGTCATCGGCGAGATCGAGGGCGAGCTTCGATTTGCCGGTACCGGTCGCACCGATAATGACGACGAGCCGCGAGCTCTGCCTCGCTCCCTGTGGCGCTTCTTGGCTCGCTGTTTCAGCGCTCGGCGTATCGGCGCCCACTGCTCAGCGCAGTTCGTCGCTCGGGTCATAGATCGGGGCGGTCACGGCGCGAATCGTCGGAAGCCCGAGCGAGATCTGCGGCCTGCCATCAGCGACCGCGCCGCCCGACGGGCTTGCCGGGACTGCGCACGACTCTGCCTCAGCTCGATCCCACGCGTCACCGGCTCGGGTTCGACGAACGACCAGCGAATGGCCGGGTGCTGCGTCGGCAATGAGGTGGAACGGTGCCGCTTGGGTGATCTCTACACTGACAACGTCCCCCGGGCGCGGGGCGTCGCTGCCATCGGGAACGTCGAAGTGCACGAGTCGACTGTCTTCGGCGCGACCGCTCAAGCGCCGAGTCTTGGCGGCTTTGCGCCCGTCGCTTGCCGTGACCAACACGTTGACGGTGCGGCCGACCAGCGCCAGATTCTCGTCCCACGAGATCTGATCCTGCAGGGCGACGAGCCGCTCGTATCGCTCCTGCACGATCGCCTTTGGCACTTGATCGGCCATGGTCGCTGCGGGAGTCCCCTCCCGAATCGAGTATTGAAAGGTGAAGGCTGTTGCAAAGCGAGCCTCCTCGACGACCCGCATCGTCTCGAGAAAGTCCTCTTCGGTCTCGCCAGGGAATCCGACGATGATGTCTGTGCTAATCGCGGCGTGCGGAATCGCCGCACGAACGCGGTCGAGGATCCCGAGGAACTTGTCTGAGCGGTAACTGCGGCGCATCGACTTGAGAATGCGATCCGAGCCAGATTGCAGCGGCATATGCAGTTGCGGCATGACGTTATGGGTCTCGGCCATCGCCGCGATGACATCGTCGGTGAAGGATGCAGGATGAGGGCTGGTGAACCGCACGCGCTCGAGGCCTGCAATCGAGCCCGTCGCGCGAAGCAATTTGCCAAAGGCGTTGCGATCGCCGAACTCGACACCGTAGGAGTTGACGTTTTGACCGAGCAACGTAACTTCGATCGCCCCATCGTCGACGATCGCTTGGACCTCAGCGAGGATGTCACCCGGCCGACGATCCTTCTCCTTGCCGCGTAACGCGGGCACAATGCAGAACGTGCAGGTGTTGTTGCAGCCGACGGATATCGACACCCAAGCGCTGTGCGTCGATTCGCGGCGCGCGGGCAGCGTAGACGGAAACACGTCGAGAGATTCAAGGATCTCGAGCTGTGCTTCGTTGTTGTGGCGAGCACGTTCCAGCAGCGTCGGAAGAGAGCCCATATTGTGCGTGCCAAAAACGACATCGACCCAGGGCGCCTTTTCGAGAATTTTCGCCTTGTCCTTCTGGGCGAGGCATCCACCGACGGCGATCTGTAGGTCTGACTTGACCTTCTTGACCGCAGCAAGCATGCCGAGATTGCCGTAGAGCTTGTTGTCCGCGTTCTCACGAACTGCGCAGGTATTGATCACGACAACATCAGGAGTGACGCCGTTCGCCTTGACGTAGCCGGCCGCCTCGAGCGAGCCGCTCAGCCGCTCAGAATCGTGGACGTTCATCTGACAGCCGTACGTACGCACCTCATAGGTGCGCGGGGCGGTCACCACGGCTGAACTCATGTCAACAAGCTTAAGCCGCTTACCGTTGTCGGCAGTTTCACGCTGTCACGCTGCCAAGCCGACCGCCGGTCAGCGAAACACCGGCCCGGTCGGCTCGAGCGCGCGAGCCACCGCAGTCGAGATCACTGAGCCTGAGTAGCCCTTGCGCTGAAGGAAGGCCCCCAGCCGACGTCTTGCGGTGACCGCGTCCAACGACCGCAATTGTGGCGCTCGTTTCTGGGCGATCGCGATGGCTCGCTCGAGTTCGTCACCAGCCTCAAGCTCTTCGAGAGCTTCTTCAATTGCCGAGGAGTCGATCTTTCGGCGGCGAAGTTCGGCGACGATCGAGCCGCGGCCGAGTCCCTTGCGGTCCGTGAGTGTTCGCACAAGGGTCTGGGCGAGAGCGAGGTCATCGAGCAACCCGACGCGCAACAGCCGCTCGCACTCGAGTTCGACCTCGCCGTTCTCGAAATCACGGCTGAGCAAGTAGGCGAACATTTCCTCTGCCGACATCCCGCGTCTCGCCAGTGCATACATGCTGATGTTGCTGATCGACTTGAACCCGCCGCTGCGCTCAGGCGGTGAATGGGCGCCTGTGTCGTGGACCGCGACATCCTGCACCGCCACATCCTGCACCGCCACATCCTGCACCGCCACGTCCTTCACCTTCACAGTGTCAGTTGACGCCGGGGCCCTGCCGAACAGGTAGGTCACGGGAGCGATGTGGCCGCTCTCCAATGCTGGCACGACTATTCGCCGACAGCTTGCAACTGAAGCTCAGGTTCCAACTCCGCCTGCGCGGTCGAACCCACCGCGAGCACGGGCGCCGCAGACTTTGCCGCCGCCTTGGCCTGCTTGGCCTCAAGAGCGATTTCTGCATCCGCTGCCGCCTTGAGCTCACGAACCTGAGCGGCCTTGGCCTCGGCACCGACTCCGAGCTTGAACATGATCTTCTGTTCGATCTCGTCGGCGATCTTGGGGTTCTGCAGCAGGAAGTTGCGCGAGTTTTCCTTACCCTGACCGAGCTGGTCGCCATCGTAGGTGTACCACGCGCCCGACTTGCGGACGATCTCGTGTTCGACACCGAAGTCGATGAGGCTGCCCTCACGGGAAATTCCGACACCGAAGAGAATGTCGAACTCGGCCTGCTTGAACGGCGGTGCCATCTTGTTCTTGACGACCTTGACCCGCGTGCGGTTACCGACAGCATCGGTACCGTCCTTGAGGGTTTCGATGCGGCGGATGTCGAGACGAACTGAAGCGTAGAACTTGAGCGCCTTACCGCCGGCAGTCGTCTCGGGGCTCCCGAAGAACACGCCGATCTTCTCGCGAAGCTGGTTGATGAAGATCATTGTCGTGTTGGTCTGGCTGAGACCACCGGTGAGCTTGCGGAGTGCCTGCGACATGAGCCGGGCTTGGAGACCCACGTGGGTATCACCCATCTCACCTTCGATCTCGGCACGAGGGACGAGAGCGGCAACAGAGTCGATAACGATCAAGTCGATAGAGCCGGAGCGCACGAGCATGTCGGCAATCTCGAGTGCCTGCTCCCCGGTGTCTGGCTGCGAGACGAGAAGCGAGTCGATGTCGACCCCGAGCTTGGCTGCGTACTCGGGATCGAGCGCGTGCTCGGCATCGATGAACGCAGCGATTCCGCCCGCACGCTGAGCATTCGCGATCGCGTGTAGGGTAAGCGTCGTCTTTCCAGATGATTCCGGGCCGTAGATCTCGACGATGCGGCCGCGAGGCAGGCCTCCAATGCCGAGCGCGACATCCAGAGCGATTGAACCGGTGGGGATCACCTCGACCGGAGCGCGCTCGTCACTACCGAGGCGCATGACTGAGCCTTTGCCGAACTGGCGATCGATCTGGGCGAGAGCGGTTTCGAGTGACTTCTCGCGGTCTGCTGCTGATGGCATGTGCTTGACTCCGTTTGTCGTAGGTGGCTGCCCATAGGCTGTCGATCTTCTGCTGGTCGATGCTGCAAGACCCTCAGCCTCCCGACAAAGGCTGGCGTTCATCTCGAACGATGTGATTGCCACGCTACGCCCGCCGACCGACATTGCTGCTGATCGCCGTGCCTGTTGTGTCAATATCGGTCTTCGATAAGACGTTAGGGAGAAGCTAGCACCGATCGAATAGATGTTCGATACGAAGCGCGGCGTGTCTCAACCATCCGCGCGTTCAATCGCTTGGCGACTTGCGCGGCTCGCGCTGACCAACGCCGTACCATCGCTCGCCTGGCACGTCGGTCGCCCGACATAATGCCAACCAGATGTCTCGGGAATCACGCCCATCGTCAATCGCCTGAGCCGCGGTAAGTCCGTCTAGCTCGGAGAGCGCGAGATCCTGAGTAAGTACGCGACCATACGCCTCACCGAATTCATCCGATACAGCGAGCCGGAACTCACTCAGGCGCATTGCTCAGCAATCACACCGGTGCGTCGAGCAGGAGAGCTAGCGGGAAACAAGCCCAGAATCGAACTCTGCGAAGAGGTCATCCGGAAGCGTGTCTGGGACGGCGTTCAGTCCTTCGATGATCGCGAGACGATCTCCGACCTCGCGCATGATGACGGAGATTGGGACGTCGAGCGCGTCAGCGACCGACGCCAGGATCTCTGAGCTGGCCTCTTTCTGGCCTCGCTCGACCTCACTGAGGTATCCGAGTGCGACGCTCGCCCTGCTCGCGACTTGGCGAAGCGTGCGCCCCTTTTGAAGACGGAAGTCACGGAGAACGTCACCGATTTCCTGACGAACTAGAACCATTGGACTCTCCCTTTCTTGCAAGCTGTGTTGGAAACTCTAACCAGTCGTAACTGTGGAGCACTTGTGAACTCGCCAGTTGTAACGAGATAGAAACGAGGGGCATTCCCTCAATTCACGAAATCAGTCGAGCAAGTTCATGAAGTGATTCGGAGACGACGGCCTGGCGGATGTCTTCTCGGTCGCCAACAAGCTTCAATCGCGTTGCGTGCACCGCAGTTCCAATTGCGAAGCCAACGAAGACGGTGCCGACCGATTGTCCATCCTGCGGGTCTGGGCCAGCAACGCCGGTTGTTGAGATGCCAATGTCGGCTGGACGCCCATCGACCGCCAACGCGAGGCGCACGCCGGTCGCCATCGCACAAGCGACATCCGGATGCACCGCGCCGAGCCGATCGAGCAGCTCGCTGTCGACACCAAGGAGCGTGTGCTTGAGCCGGGTGTTGTACGCGACGACCCCGCCGAGCACTGCCGCAGAGGCACCGGAGGTGCGGATGAGTTCAGCCACCAAGAGTCCCCCGGTCAAGGATTCCGCGACGGCGATCGTTCGCCCACTCTCGATCAGAGCAGCGATGATGCCCGCACTCAGACCTGCACTCAGACCTGCGCTGGACTCAGGGGTTGCGATGGTCCCGACCTCGAGTCTCACTTCGATTCTGGCGCCACGCCTGCCACAGATAGTCGAAGCCGGTGACGACCGTGAGCACCAAGGCCACCGCCATCACTGTCCAGTTCAGCCAGAGAATCCACTCACCGACGACCGTATACAGCGGAACAAGGAACAGTGAGATCGCGACCGATTGCACGACGGTTTTGAGTTTGCCCCCGCGCGACGCCGGGATCACACGCGAGCGTAGTACCGCAAAGCGGAACGCGGTGATACCAAGCTCACGCACAAGAATGACGATCGTCACCCACCACCAGAGTTCGCCGAGGACCGACAGCATGACAAGGGCCGCACCGGTGAGCACCTTGTCTGCGATCGGATCGAGGATGATGCCGACATTCGTGATCAGGTTGCGGCTGCGTGCGAGGGAACCGTCGACGCCGTCAGTTGCGATCGCGAGAATGAAAAGCCCAGCCGCTACCCAGCGCAGCACGCCGTTCTCACTGTTGTCAGCGACCAACAGCCACACGAATACCGGGGCCAGAAGAATGCGAACAACAGTGATGATGTTGGCCACGTTGCCGCTACTCGCTTTGGTGTCGCCACGGCTCGTGACGCGCCCCTTCATCGACTCTTTGACGACATCCGCGCGCTGAGCATAATTGGAACGCTTGGCTGGCCGACTCGCGACGTCAGGCTGAGCGGTACTGGCTGGCTGAGCAGTGCTGTCTGGAGACAAGCCGCTGTCTGGAGAAGCGTCGCTGTCTGACTCAGAAGTCACGCCGTCACTCCCGATCGGTCAGGCCCCAGGCATCCTCATCTGAAGCGCCATCAACGACATCGTATCCGCTGATCGCATCGCCGCCGCCGCCGCGCAAGCGTTCCAGTACGGCAGCAAGCTGCTCAGCCGTGACAAGAACGTCGCGCGCCTTGGAGCCCTCCGACGGACCGACGATCTCGCGCGACTCGAGTAGATCCATCAGGCGACCGGCTTTGGCAAAGCCGACCCGCAGCTTGCGCTGCAACATCGAGGTCGAGCCGAACTGCGTGCTCACAACCAGTTCAGCAGCCGCGAGCAAGAGTTCGAGATCGTCGCCAATGTCTGCGTCGATTTCTTTGCGCTGGGCGATCACCGTGACATCCGCGCGATATTCAGGCCGGGCCTGCGCAATGACGTGCTGAACGACCGCATGCACTTCGCTCTCGGTCACCCAAGCGCCCTGAACACGAATCGACTTGGATGCCCCCATCGGCAAGAACAGTGCGTCGCCCTGCCCGATGAGCTTGTCCGCGCCCGGCTGATCCAGGATGACGCGACTGTCGGTCATGCTCGACACCGCGAACGCGAGCCGGGATGGCACGTTGGCCTTGATCAGGCCGGTCACAACATCGACCGATGGACGCTGAGTCGCGAGTACGAGATGAATTCCGGATGCACGTGCGAGCTGTGTGATGCGCACGATCGAGTCCTCGACATCGCGTGGAGCGATCATCATGAGGTCAGCGAGCTCATCGACAACGACTAAGAGGTACGGGTACGGGCTGAGCTTGCGCTCGCTGCCGACCGGCAACACGATCTCGCCGGCCACCACTGCGCGGTTGAAGTCGTCGATGTGGCGGAAGCCAAACGACGCGAGGTCGTCGTAGCGCATGTCCATCTCTTTGACGACCCAAGCGAGCGCCTCGGCGGCCTTCTTGGGGTTCGTGATGATCGGCGTGATGAGGTGCGGAACACCGGCATAGATGGAGAGTTCGACCCGTTTGGGGTCGATCAGCACCATACGGACTTCGGCGGGCTTTGCCCGCATCAAGATCGAGGTGATCATCGAGTTGACGAAGCTCGACTTACCGGAACCGGTCGATCCGGCAACCAGCAGGTGGGGCATCTTGGCGAGGTTCGCAACGACGAACCCGCCCTCGACATCCTTGCCAAGCCCGATCGTCATCGGATGCTCTGAACGGGTCGACGCGCTCGAGCGCAAGACATCGCCAAGCGTCACGATCTCGCGATCCTTGTTCGGAATCTCAACCCCGATCGCGCTCTTGCCGGGGATCGGAGAGAGAATGTTGACTTCGTTGCTTGCCACGGCGTAGCTGATGTTCCGAGCCAAGGCGGTGACGCGCTCAACCTTGATACCCGGGCCGAGTTCGAGCTCGTAGCGCGTGACGGACGGGCCTCGGCTGAAGCCGGTGACGGTGGCATCCACCTGGAACTGCTTGAGAACTTCGGTGATCGCGGCGATCACCTCCTCGGTTGCTGCGCTGTGAGTCTTCGGCGGCGTACCGTGAGTCAACAGCGACACGGTCGGCAGGCGATACGCGGTGGTGGACGACTTGGCAGCCGGTTTCGGCGTGTCGAACTCGCCCGCGGTTCCGCGCTCAGTTGCGGTCACCGGGAACCCCGGCAGTACGCCCGCGCCATCATCGCGAAGCCCGGTTGCACCGGTCTCAACTTCGCCGGTGAAGCGCTTGACGGCGTCTTCGGCTCGCAACAGGTCTTCGAGCAACTCGATTCCGAAGGCACCATCGGTAGCGGTGCCGGTTGATGAGCTGGGGGCAATTACCTCGGTCATGTCGACCGGTCCGGTCGGCGCGTCACGCGAGACCACCGGGCTGTCGAATGCTGCATCGCCAGATTGGACAGCTTTATTGCGTCGCCACCATGGCATCGAGGCTGGATCCTCGTCCAAACCGAGATCGCTCAGCGAGCCGAACTC
>JBBQLW010000067.1:0-8166 GCA_038328315.1 Actinomycetales bacterium | reverse complement strand
GAGATCGTTGAGGGTTCATCGCTGTCGGTGGCATGGAACCAACCGTTCTACTCGTACAACCAGAACACCTCGTTCGGTAACGCGACAGCGAACGCCAACATCATTTACTCGACCAACAGCGGCTTCGGCTACTACAACGACACTCCCGAGTGGGTTCGCGATGAATCTTTCGGCTCGTACGAGAAGATCTCGGACGACCCGTTGGTCATCAAGTACACGATCGCTGACGGAGTGAAGTGGTCAGACGGTACCAACGTCGACGCGGCCGATCTGCTGCTCAGCTGGGTCTCGCTCTCGGGCGCATACGACACCCCGGACTTCGATTCCGGCGAGTTCACTGACCCCGACACTGGCGAGTTCACTCCGGACTTCCCGACCGATATCGTCTTCTTCGACTCCGGTGCCGACCCCTCGACGGGTCTTGGCCTAGTATCGACCCTGCCGGAGATCAGTGACGACAAGAAGTCGATCACGCTGACCTACGACGCGCCGTTCGTTGACTGGGAGCTCACCTTCACGAGTGCCGGTCTGCCAGCCCATGTTGTTGCCAAGAACGCCCTCGGCCTCGAGGACAATCAGGCCGCCAAGGACGCGCTGGTAACGGCGATTCAGGAGAAGGATGACGCCGCACTGTCGGCGATCTCTGCATTCTGGCGCTCGGGATTCAACTTCACCGAAATGCCAGAGAACACCGACCTCGTTGTCGGCAACGGCCCGTACACGATCACCGACTTTGTCGCTGACCAGTACGTGACGATGACGGCCAACCCCAACTACACGGGCGCGAACCTGCCCAAGGTTGCCGAGATCACGGTGCGATTCATCACCGACCCGCTCGCGGCCGTTCAGGCCCTGCAAAACGGCGAGGTTCAGGTTATCTCGCCCCAAGCCACGGCTGACGTTGCTACTGCTCTCGCCGACCTCGACGTGACAGTCATCGGTGGTAACGAAGGTGTCTACGAGCACATCGATCTCCAGTTCGATCAGTCGAAGAGCGGTCACTTCAACAACCCGCTCATTCGTGAGGCCTTCATGAAGGTCATCCCGCGTCAGGAGATCGTTGACAAGCTCATCAAGCCGCTCCAGCCAGACGCTGAGGTACGCAACTCGCAGGTCTTCCTGCCGGGAGCCGAGGGCTATGACGAGTCGGTTGCCGCGAACGGTTCTGCCGACTTCGCCGAGGTCGACATCGACGGTGCAATTGCGCTGCTCGCCGAGGCTGGCGTCGTCAACCCCGAGGTCTGCATGCTCTTCAGCTCGACGAACCCTCGTCGCGCGAACGAGTTCCTGCTGATCCAGCAGTCCGGTGCGCTCGCTGGCTTCAATGTCACCGACTGCTCAAGCCCAGACTGGGGTGGTTTGCTCGGAACTCCTGGCGCATACGACGCATCCCTCTTCGGATGGCAGTCGACGAGCCTCGGTGTGACAAACGGCCCGCCGCCCACCTTCACCACGGGAGCGATCAACAACCTGAACTTCTATAGCAACCCCGACATGGATGCGCTGACCGAGGCTCTCGGCAAGGAGTTCGACCCTGCAGCCCAGATCGAGATACTGAAGGACATCGACAAGCTCCTCTGGGATGACTTCTACGGAGTCACGATTTTCCAGTTCCCTGCGGTCACGGCGTTTGACCAGAATGCGATTGCGAACATCTCGCCATCGCCTCTTTCGCCGACCATCTTCTGGAACGTCTGGGATTGGGAGCCGGTCGTCGCGGCCCCATAATCAGGAACACCCTGATTGTCGTAACTGACAGGTAGCACAATCCCAGGGCGCGGGGGGGGGTTGGGCCCCCCCCCCCAAAAGGGGAAACAACAAAAACCGGGGGCCAACGGGGCAACAAAAGTTAAAGGGGCCCCCACGCCCCCCGCGCCCGTCTCTGGAAGAACCAAAGGCAGGTGCCACTCGTGGCAACATTCGTGACTCGGCGCCTCATCGCCTCGATCTTCATCTTTCTCGCGGCGACGTACCTCATGTACGTTCTCGTTGCGCTCTCTGGAGATCCCCTCGCCGACCTGCGCGACAGCACCGCCCCGAACAAGCTTCAACTCATTGAGGCGCGCACGGCGCTCTTAAACCTCGACGTTCCGCCATTCCTGCGGTACTTCATCTGGATCGGTGGAGTGCTCGGGTTGCGCGGCACCGGGTTCTTTGACCTCGGCGTCACGGTGCAGAATCAGCCGGTCAACATTCTGCTCTCGCAAGCCATCGGGTCAACCCTGCAACTCGTCACAATCGCAGCGGTGCTCGCGATCATCCTCGGGCTTGTGGTTGGCATCACGACTGCTCTGCGCCAATACAGCGGCTACGACTATGGGGTCACGTTCCTCGCATTCCTGTTCTTCTCGCTGCCGATCTTTTGGGTTGCCGTACTCCTTAAGCAGTACGTCGCGATCGGCTTCAACGACTTCCTTCGAGATCCCCAGATCGCTTGGTGGGTTATAGCGACCTTCGCTGTCGTCTCTGGGCTGATCTGGGCGTCGGTCATCCCCGGCGCTCCCAGACGCAAACTCATCACGTTCGCTATCGCTGCCGGATCGGCCGCGGCAGTTCTGATGTACATGCAGTTGACCGACTGGTTTAGTTACCCGCACATCGGCATCGTCGGCGTGGCCATCTCGGCGGTCGGTATCGCGTTCGGCGTGACGGCGGTATCGACCGGACTCAAACGCCGCGCCGCCCTGCGGGCTTCACTCATTGTGGCCGGCGTTGGTATCGCCATGTACTACCCATTCATGCTCGGTTTCTCCTTCTATCTCGCGCCGTGGAGCATTGCGCTCCTCGCATTGGCTACGATCGGCGTGAGCTTCGGCATCGGCTGGTTCACGGGCGGGAACGACCCAGCGCCCGTCGCACGTACCGCGGCAATCACGGGCTTTTTTGTGGCAGCCGTCATCGCGCTGGATCGCTACATGTCAGTCTGGGATGACTACACGCAATCGAGTCGAATCAACGGGCGACCAATTGCGACGATCGGCTCGCAAACCCCTGGGCTTGAAGGGTCTGTCTGGGTACTCGGCGTCGATACCTTCACGCACTTGCTGCTCCCGACCATCGCGCTGGTTCTCATCTCCTTCGCTGGTTACACGCGCTATTCGCGAGCGAGCTTGCTTGAGGTTATGAACCAGGATTACATCCGCACCGCGCGCGCGAAGGGACTCACCGAACGCACGGTGGTCATGCGCCACGCGTTCCGCAACGCGCTCATCCCGATTGCGACGATCGTCGCGTTCGACGTCGGCTCGATCATCGGTGGTGCCGTCATTACCGAGCGAGTCTTCGGCTGGACTGGCATGGGCGCCCTGTTCCAAAACGGCCTTGACAAGGTCGATCCCAACCCGGTTATGGCGTTCTTTCTGGTCACAGGAAGTCTTGCCATCATCTTCAACCTGATCGCTGACCTCGTGTACGCGGGTCTCGACCCGAGAATCCGGGTGTCATGATGAGCAACATTCCTGTCGAGCAGTCCGGCCGCAGTGGGCCTGGTGCTAGCGAGCCCGGTGTCACAGACTCTGAGAACTCCATTGAACTCAAAAACATTCGGGGACTGAGCCAGGCGCAGATCGTGCGAAAGCGCTTCTTCCGACACCGCGGGGCTCTCGTAGCGATGATCGTTCTCGTCTTCGTGATCGTGCTTGCCTTCACCTCGGTGGGCACCATAATCGGTGACTTCAAGACCGGCGGCTGGTGGGCATACACCTGGAACATCGCCGTCGCAATCGAGAACGGCGGTCGACCTACGCTGAGTCTGTTCCCCTTTGCGATCGGCAATCATCCGTTCGGTCAGGATGAGGTCGGCCGCGATATCTTCGCGGTCGTCATGCGCGGCACCCAGCAGTCGCTCATGATCATGGTCATTGTGGGAGCGATTGCGACGACGATCGGCACGGTTGTTGGCGCGATCTCCGGCTTTTACCGCGGCTGGCCAGACTCAGTACTCATGCGTTTTACCGACGTCATCATCACGATCCCGGTGATCGTCATCGGCGCGGTGCTCGGTCGTCGCTTCGGCGACTTTGGTGCCCCGATACTGGCCATCATTCTCGGCCTTGTGCTTTGGACCGGGATGGCGCGCCTGGTCCGTGGCGAGTTCCTCAGTTTGCGCGAACGAGAGTTCGTGGATGCTGCGAGGGTCGCTGGTGCGCGCGATCGTCGCATTATTTTTCGCCACATCCTGCCGAATGCCGTCGGGGTCATCATCGTCAACGCGACACTCCTGATGGCGGCCGCGATTCTGATTGAAACCGGTTTAAGCTTCCTCGGCTATGGCGTGCAGGCACCGGACACGTCGCTCGGCAAGATCATCAGCGAGAACCAGGCGGCCTTCGGGACCAGACCGTGGCTGTTCTGGTGGCCCGGCCTCTTCATCATCACGATCGCATTGTGCGTCAACTTCATCGGCGACGGGATGCGGGATGCCTTCGACCCGCGACAACGTCGTATGCCGAGCGATCGCCTATTGCGCCGCGCGAAGCTCGGCGAAGTTGACCCGGAGCTCTCCGCTGTGGTCACCCGCAGAGCGCGCTCGTGATGCCGTCTTTAGAGCAGCACGCCGAGCGCCGTCGCGACGGTCAGCGCGCCCAGCACAGCAATCGTCGCCCGGTGGATGTCGCGAGTCACGGCAATGTCGTCCCCGCGCGCCTCAATCACACCGTCCTCGCGCAACTCCTCCCAGTGGCGCCGGATCAGATAGGCCGGCGCGCCGCTCGCGGTGCTGAGCAGATCGCCCGGGCGAACGGCGTGGCCCGTCGCCGACGCGGCGAGCCGAGCATCCGTCGTGTTGCCAACCTGGGCCGCGTAGCGATTCGGGGCTGGGCTTGCCCACGCCGTGACCTTGCCGCTCGAGGTCGTAATGGTGAGCGCGTACTTCGTGTCGACGTTCTGAATGGCCGCCCACGGGATGTGCACCGTCGAGAACACATTGCGCACCGTGATCGTGTCTACTGCTACGCGAACGCTGGGAAACCAGAACAGGGCGAAGGCGATTGCCGCCATCAACACCAGACCCCAGCTGGAACGCAGTACGGTGACGACGTCGCCGGCGACAACGAAACCAAGGATTCCGATCGCGGCAACAATCGCAACGATCACGCTGAGCACTCGGCCGAACGTCGGTCGAAAGGTCGTCGGGGCGAATCGCATGGAGCAAGCTTCGCAGACCGGGCCGGAAAGGACATCGCGTGACGACCGCCACGACAACACCCGAGACCGTACTCGAGGTGTCAGGACTCGGCGTCGACTTCTGGGTCGACGGCGTGTTCTATCCCGCAGCCATTGATCTGAACTATGCGGTTCGCCGCGGTGAGGTGCTTGCCATTGTCGGCGAGTCCGGCTCCGGTAAGAGCTCGAGCTCGATGGCACTGCTCGGCCTGCTTCCGGCAAACTCCCGCATCTCGGGCTCCGTCAAGCTCCTCGGCCGCGAGCTGCAGGGGATTCCGGAGCGTGAGCTTCGAACCGTTCGCGGCAACCAAGTCGCGGTGATCTTCCAAGAGCCGATGACGGCCTTAAATCCTGTGTACACCATCGGATTCCAGATTATGGAAGCGCTTCGCGCTCACTTCGAACTGTCGCCTACTGAAGCAAAAGTTCGCGCGCTCGACCTGTTGACCAAGGTCGAGATGCCGAATCCGGAGACCGCGTTCTATAAGTACCCGCACCAGTTGTCTGGGGGGCAGCGTCAGCGGGCGATGATCGCCCAGTCCATCTCGTGCGATCCGGTATTGCTGATTGCCGACGAGCCGACGACCGCGCTTGACGTGACAGTGCAGGCCGAGATTCTCGACCTGCTCAGGAGCCTTCGCACCAGACTCGACAGCGCGATCATCCTCATCACCCACGACATGGGAGTGGTCGCGGATCTTGCCGACAACATCCTCGTGATGAAGGATGGCGTTGCCGTCGAGCAGGGCACTGTCGTCGACGTGTACACAAATCCGCAGCATCCGTACACCAAGGCGTTGCTTGCTGCTGTTCCTCATCTCGGCACTGGCGCACTTCGTATCGTGGACCGCGATGCTGCAGCCGGTGGCGCACCGCGGCTCCCGGTGCTGAGCTTCGAAGACGTCGCGATCGACTATCCGAAGCGCGGGCGCATTCCCGCCTTCCGCGCAGCTGAACACATCAACCTCGCGATCTACCCCGGCGAGATACTCGGACTCGTCGGTGAGTCTGGCTCGGGAAAGACGACCCTCGGTCGCGCGGCGGTCGGTCTGATCCCGGTTGCAGAGGGCAAGCTCTCTGTCGTCGGGCAGGACATCACGAATGCCAGTAATCGCGACCTCAGACCGCTACGCCGAAGGACTGGCATCGTCTTTCAGGACCCTGGCTCGAGTCTGAACCCGAGAATGCCTATCGGCGAGAGCATCGGCGAGCCACTGCTGCTTGCCGGCGCTGCGAAAGGCCGCGAGCTTGACCACCGAGTTGAGCAACTGCTGACTCAGGTTGAACTGCCGATGAGCTACCGCAACCGTTACCCGCACGAACTCAGTGGCGGGCAACGCCAGCGCGTCGGCATCGCTCGAGCACTCGCGCTCACCCCTGAGTTGCTCGTCGCCGACGAACCAACCAGCGCGTTGGATGTCTCGGTGCAAGCCAGGTTTCTCGATCTGCTGCAAGAACTGCAAGTCCAACTCGGTTTTGCGTGCTTGTTTGTAAGCCATGATCTTGCGGTCGTCGACATCCTTGCGCACCGTATTGCGGTGATGCATCGCGGCCGGATCGTTGAGCAGGGTACGCGGGACGAGATTCTGCGCACCCCAAAGGATCCTTATACTCAGCGCCTGCTTGCCGCCGTTCCATTGCCTGATCCGCTACTTCAGCGGGAACGGCGCGAGAGCAGGGCGGCAACTCGGGCCGAGGAGCGAGAGAACGGCGAGGCGCTGTAGTCCCGGGGTTTGCAACAGAGAGCGTGCAGACGAAACGAGCCAAGTACAGTGGGACAACTGTGAGACAAAATCGATGGCTTGGCGCGGTATCCATTGCAATTGCTGCGACGCTGCTGCTGAGTGGCTGCATCGGTCAGGGTCCAAGCGTCGTCGTCGGCAGCGAAGTTACCATTGGTTCGACGGTCTCGTTCACGTCTATGAATCCGCAATCGAACAGCGGGCGAACCGACACCAACATCGCGGTGGCTGCCGCAACCGGCGCGCGATTCTTCAACTTCGACGAAACGGCCGCGGTGGTCTTCGACCGCTCGTTCGGTTCAGTCACGAAGCTGTCTGACGACCCGCTCGTCGTTCGGTACACCATTGCGGACGGAGTGCGGTGGTCTGACGGGGTCGCCGTCGACGGTGCCGACCTGCTCATGAACTGGGCGGCGCTGTCGGGGGTGCTCAACGACCCGCCGCTCCGTCGTGCTGACCCCGTTGGGGAGAACACCGACGGAGACGGTGAAGAGTCCCGGGCAGATCGGCCGGCTGACGCCGTGTATTTCGATACCGGTGTGAACCCGAATCGGCCCAGAGGCATCCAGCTCGCGCGTGCCATCCCGCAGCTCAGCGCTGACCGCAAGTCGATCACCATGACCTACAGCGCACCCTTCGCTGATTGGGCGATTGCGATGCCATCAGCTGGATTGCCAGCCCACGTTGTGGCAGCGGAAGGTCTCGGTATCGAGGGCAGCGATCAGGCCAAGGATGCCGTGGTCGCAGCGGTGGTGGAGGGTGACAGGGCAGCGCTCGGCCCACTGTCGAGATTCTGGAACACCGGATTTGACGTGGCCGATACTGCCATTGACGGCACGTCAAGCCTGCTTGTGAGCAACGGCCCGTACCTGATTTCAGACATCGTGCCTGAACAGTCCGTCACTCTCAGCCAGAACCCGAACTACGTTGGGGCCCACCGCCCCGAGCTTGAGACGGTCACCTTCCGATACTTCAGCGATCCGCTCGCGGTAATTCAGAGCCTCAATACCGGTGCAATTCAGGTCGCGACGCCACCGCTCACGGCTTCGGTGGTCTCGGCGCTCGGCGCGCTTCGGCTTGACACCCTGATTGGCTACTCTGCGCGCTTCGAGCATCTGGATCTGCGCGTCTCGGAGTCGAAGAGCGGGGTGTTCGACAATTCGCTGGTCCGCGAAGCGTTCCTCAAGGTTGTACCTCGGCAGCTGATCGCCGACGCGCTCATCGAAGACGCGGATGTTCCGGTTGGGTTTCGCGACTCGTT
>JBBQLW010000066.1:0-8301 GCA_038328315.1 Actinomycetales bacterium | reverse complement strand
GGCCCGAACGGTTCGGGCAAATCCACTCTGGCTCTCACAATCGGCGGTCTCTTGCCGCCGGTCACAGGAACCGTGAGTGCAGCAGGGCTGGCCAATGGTGCCGCCGAGGAGCCAATCTCTTGGAAGTCCAAGGAGCTGCTGACCAGAATCGGTACCGTGTTTCAGGACCCGGAGCACCAGTTCGTCGCGGCGACTGTTCGCGATGAGCTGGCCGTCGGTCCTCGCGCCCTCGGACTGCCCGAGCACGAGATCGAGGCTCGCATTGCCCACCTTGCCGAGCGACTGCGGTTGGGCGCCCTGCTTTCCGCCAATCCGTTTACCCTCTCGGGTGGCGAGAAACGGAGGCTCTCGGTCGCAACGGTGCTCGCTACCCGGCCGCCGCTCGTTATTCTCGACGAGCCCACCTTCGGCCAGGACTCGCGCACGTGGCAAGAGCTCGTGGCGTTGCTGGCAGAACTGCTTGACGACGGGACGTCAATTGTTGCGGTCACGCATGACAGGGAGTTCATTGCCGCGATCGCAGATCAGGAGCTCCGGTTAGCGGCGCGAACGCTGGCGCGTCGCGACGACGTGGAGTCCACCCGATGAGCGTGCTCACGCCGGTCAAGGGCACGCAGGCGGTCTATCGACTTAACCCGGTCTCCAAACTCGCCGCATCCGCCATCATCAGCCTGACGCTCGTGCTCTCCATCGATTGGGTCTCTGCCGGGGTCGCGCTCGCGCTGCAAATCGTGATCTTCTTCTGGGCCGGAATCGGCCTGAGACCGTTCTTTCGTCGAACGGTACCGATCTCGATCGCCGCTGCCCTCGGTGGCTTTACGATGCTGCTGTACGGCCGTGCGTCCGGCGAGACGTACTTCCAATTCTTGCTCATCCAGATCAGCGACGGTTCGATCGAACTCGCGATCGCGACAACCCTGCGGATGCTCGCAATCGCCCTGCCTGCCGTCGTGCTGTTCATCACCATCGATCCGACCGATCTCGCAGACGGGCTCGCCCAGATTGTTCGATTGCCGGCCCGGTTCGTGCTCGGCGCACTCGCTGGCCTGCGCCTAATTGGACTGTTTGCCGAGGATTGGCGGTCGCTGGAACTCGCGCGTCGAGCACGAGGCATCGCCGACCGCGGCCGGCTTCGGCGCTTCTGGGGGCAAGCGTTCGCGCTACTCGTGCTCTCAATCCGACGCGGAGCAAAGCTAGCGACCGCGATGGAGGCGCGCGGTTTCGGCGCACCGATTGAGCGCTCCTGGGCGCGCGAGTCTCGGTTGCGTTCAGCCGACGGAGTGCTTGTGGCTCTCGCCATCGCGATCTCGGCGACGGCCGTGACGGTCTCCGTTCTCACTGGCAACTGGAACTTCATTGCCGCCCAATCCTGAAGCGAGCCTTGATCGCGCGAGTGCCACCCGGCTCCGGAACGCGATTCTCCGGGCAGCCGGAAACCGACGTGCCGTCACCCTCATCGACGGTCGCTCCGGTTCGGGAAAGTCGATGGTCGCGCGCGAACTCACGGCCTGTTGGCCGGATGCGCAACTTGTGCGCCTCGATGATGTCTACCCCGGCTGGGCTGGACTTGAGCAGGCAAGTCGGCAGGTTGCCGAACGGATGCTTGCGGCATCCGACCCTGCATGGCAACGCTGGGACTGGGTGCTTTCTCGGCCGGCCGAGTGGGTGCCCCTGGACGCGACGCGACCGTTGGTCGTCGAGGGAGTCGGTGCCCTGAGCCGTGACAATCGCCGCCTGGCGAGCTATGGAATCTGGATCGAGCTCGATGCCGCGACCCGCAAGGTGCGCGCGCTTGAGCGCGATGGTGAGCAGTACGAGCCGCACTGGGACGACTGGGCTGCCCAAGAGGAGCGGTTCATCGCCAGAGAACACCCGCAGGCGCTCGCCGACCTCGTGATCGACGAACGGGCCAAGCATTGACGCCGATGGCAATCGGAGGCTGCCGGGCTTCCGCGTAGCCTTGAGCGCATGACCTCCCCGTTCATTTCTGTCTCCGAGTTGGCCGAGCAACTGGGAGCAACACATCCGCCCGCTGTGCTCGATGCGAGCCTCATCCTCCACCCGGCCACCTTCGACGGCGACTACCGCAGAGAGTCCGGTCGCCCGACGTGGCTCGAAGCCCACATTCCGGGTTCGATTCATGTGGATGTCCCTTCGCAGTTCAGCGACGCCAGCGCGGCCTTGCACTACACGCATTCAGAGCCACAAGACATCGCCGACGAACTGGCCAGACTGGGTATTGCCGATGGTCGAGCGCTCGTCGTCTACGACTCCACTGGAACTCTGTGGGCGGCGCGGCTGTGGTACCTACTGCGGTGGATAGGTGTCAACGCGCGAGTGCTTGATGGCGGATTCGCTGCTTGGCGCGCTGCCGGGCGTGCGGTCGAATCAGGGGAGTCGGCGCGGCCGAGACCGGTCCCGGGCTGGAGCGCGACGGCAACACGGCGGGCTTGGGTGAGCATGCAGGAGCTCGTTGAACGCGCTGTCGACGACGAGCGCGCACTCGTTTGCGGGTTGCCAGCCGGCTCATTCACGGGTGCCGACCCGACGCGATATAGCCGCCGCGGTCGCATCCCCGGGAGCGTCAATGTCTCAAGTCGCGATCTGTTCACCAGCGACGGTCGCGTCAAGAGCCGGGTCGAGCTGATCCTCGCCTATGACTCGGCCGGAGTCGATGTGTCAGCGGATGCCGCGGAGGTACTGCTCTACTGCGGAGGCGGCATCTCGGCTTCCGCCAACGCACTGACCCTCGCGGAGATCGGAACAACCGCCGTCAGAATCTACGACGGCTCGCTCGAAGAGTGGTCGGCCAATCCGAGCCTCCCGCTCGAAACCGGAACGCCGGCGTAGCTCTTTAGTTGGCGCGAGTCCAGGCCTGAATGATCGGTGCCCCGCGCGGAGCCGTTGTCATCGATGTTCCAGCGCACGTCAATTCAATGCCGACTTTGTCGTCGAAGGTGGTCTGCGGGATTGCGAACGGCACGGTCTCTTGCACAACCCCGCCAAGATCGGCTATCGCAACAGTTTCTAATCTGGTGGCATCCCAATTGCGTGGTATTGCAACCGTGCCGTTGATGTAGGCCTTCCCGCTTGAGGTGCCGGAGATCGTCTGTGAAACGGTCAGCACTTGGCCATCAGCAGCCGGAACCAGAATCGTCAGGCTGTAATCGGATTGAACAACCGCGTCGCCGAGTAGCGACCACGCAAAGGTTTCGGTACCTGCACCCGTTACCGCTGTTGCTGCAATTCCGTTCTCTTGGAGGATCGCGAGCACTTGGGTTGCTAGACCGGCAACATCCACATTCCAGGTTTGACCCGTGGCACACACTTCAAGCTCGGTCGGCGGCAGCTCCGGTGTGTTCGGCTCAAGCACCGCGCATCCGGCAAGCGCCGTCAGTGCGACAGCGTAGACAGCGCCTGCTGCCAGACGACTCGCTCTCATGCCGTGCCTCTCATCGTTCTTCGAGGCTTGGTTCATAAAGCCCCATGGAATACTACGGCCGCGCGGCTGGGAGCAGGAAGCGACGCCCCAGCAACGCACTTCGGATCATCCCCAGCCAAGCTCGTGAAGTTGCTCGTCATCGATGCCGTAGTAGTGGGCGATTTCGTGAACGAGTGTGACGTGAATCTGATCCTTGAGTTCACCGATATCGCCAGCGACAGCAAGCAGTGGCTCGCGGTAGAGGATGATCCGGTCCGGCAACTCGCCGAACCCGTATTGACCGCGCTCGGTAACCGCGACGCCGTCGTACAGACCAAGCAGATCGAGGGAGCCGTCCTCCGGACGGTCCTCGGTTACAAAGACGAGGTTCTCAAGGCCATCGACCATATCGTCCGGCAACAGGTCGAGTTCGTCGATGACGAGTCGCTCGAACTCCTCGGCCGGCACGTCATGCTCGTTCACTCGATCACCTCGATCAGGCTGCCCTGCAGGTACCCGAGCCAGTCGTAGACCATGAGCGCCTCGTCGTCACCGATGCCGCTGTCACCGTCGTCCTCGATTTGCAGCCGTGCGGCGAGGGCGAGTCGCAGATCGGTCAGCGTGCGAAGCCACGACTGCACCTCGCTCGGCTCGAGTCGCAGTTCGGTGCGCTCAAGGATCGCGCTGTCCAGTGAGGCGATAACCGCTGAAGCGTTCGCGATCTTTCGCTCAACGAGCGATTGCTCGGTGAGTTGTCGATGTTCGGATGCCGCGTCAACGTCGCCACGGTACGCATCCGGCAGCAGGCGAGCCAACGCTGGATCGAGCGGACCTGACGATTCGCCGCCAATACCAAGTTGGGCGAATAGCACCGAGCCCGCGGCATCCGGTGCCCGTTCAGACAGCAGGTCGATCAGTTGCTGTGCGAGGTCGGCAAGCGCCGTGGACTCACCGGTTGTGAAGCGGCACGTCACCGCCGCGCCGTCGGCCATGAAGGGAATCACGAGTCGCTCCTCGTCAGTGTCGCCCACAGGCCAAAATCGTGCATGGCCTCGACGTGGCGCTCCATCTGCTCTCGAGCGCCGGTTGCCACAACCGCCTTGCCCTCGTTATGCACGAGCAACATGCGGCGCTCGGCCTCGGCACGTGAGAATCCGAAGTAGGTCCGAAAGACGTACGCGACATAGGACTGCAGATTGACGGGGTCATTCCAGACGATTGTGACCCACGGCACATCAGCCACGAGCTGTTCGCGGCGTTCCACATCCGGCTGCGTAATGACGGCCGTGCTGACGATTGACTCCACAACCCAGACCTCGCCCACTTGGTTGTTGAGATTGGGGTGAACGACGGGGCTCGAACCCGCGACATCCGGCTCCACAAGCCAGCGCTCTACCAACTGAGCTACGCCCACCATGCCGAGCGAAAGCCTCGAAGGCTCACGCAGCCTGATAAGTGTATTACAACCGCGGAGCGAACCCTTCAACGACCTCGGCCGCGATGGACTGCACCTCTTCCGTTGTTGGGCCGGGCTCACCGACGAAGACCGCGCGGCGGTAATACTCGAGCTCCCGAATCGACTCGAGGATGTCCGCAAGTGCTCGATGCCCGCCGTTCTTGGCTGGCGCGTTGAAGTAGACGCGCGGAAACCACCGCTTTGCAAGCTCCTTAATGGAGGAAACGTCGACGCTCCGGTAGTGCAAGTGCGCATCGACGCGCGGCATGTACCTGGCAAGAAACGTGCGATCAGTGCCGATGGTATTGCCTGCCATTGGTGCAGTGCCTGCCGTTGCAACGTGGGACAGGATGTACTCGTTGACCGCGTACTCGGCGTCAGCAAGTGTGACGCCGTGCTCGATTTCAGCGAGCAAGCCGCTCGATTCGTGCATCCCCCGCACAAAATCGCCCATGTTGTCGAACGCAGACCGGTCCGGCTTGATCACGACGCTGAAACCATCGTCGAGCGCACGGAGGTCATAGTCGGTGACAACCACCGCGACCTCGACGAGTTCATCGACCGTGATATCGAGTCCAGTCATCTCGCAGTCAATCCACACGAGAAGGTCAGGGGAAGAAGCCATAAGGGAATTCTACCGACGCCACAAAGTCATAGCCTCAGTTTCGACCGCACGGTGGGGTGTTCCTGGCTCAAGGTGCAGGCTCGGGGCCGCGGGCGATGCCTGCGGTATCGTAGGGCGTCCGCCCTCGTAGCTCAGGGGATAGAGCAGGAGCCTTCTAATCTCTTGGTCGCAGGTTCGAATCCTGCCGAGGGCACCGCGGTCCCCGTCAGCTGTTCCCGCTCGCAAAGGACTCGATTGCTGCGAGCATCCCGGCTGATGATCCGAAGTGATAGCTCGTGATGCCGAGGCTCTCAGCACCGACGATGTTCTCTAAACGGTCGTCAGCGAAGAAGGCGTTCTCGGCAGCAATGCCGTACCGATCGAGCACACGCTCGAACACCACGGGCTCCGGCTTGCGGGCTTCATAGTCACTCGAGGTGTAGAGATGATCGCCGAAGAGTTCGACCAACTCTGGTGCGATGGTGCGCAAGTGCCTCGATGCGAGCGGCCCGTTATTGGTGAGCAACGTGATCGTTCCAAGTTCGGACGCCCGCCGCACGGCGGCCAGCGAGTCAGGCCAGACATGCATCGCGTCTGCCCGCGCTCGAACCCAATCGGACTCGTCCACCCGCATCCCCATCGCTTGGTTGAACTGCTCGAGATAGTTTTCGGGGGAGCCGTAGTGGCCGGCTTCTGCCGCCCACTCGCCATCGTTATGCCACCAACGCCGGCGAAGCTCCTCGAGGTCATGGCCGGTAATCGCCGTCATGTCAGCCATGCGCGTTCGCCAGTCGTAGTCGTACAACACGTCATCCATGTCAAAGACGAAGAGCAGGCTCATCGGTTGCCCTCTGCTGAACTTGAGATTGCGTCGTCCGCTGCTGCGCGGTCGAGGGTCAATCGGGAGTGGTCCACTGCCTCCTCAGTCTGGCGCACATTCGCCCAGTACGATGTTGGGTCATGGCCACCATCTACGATTGCTCGGCCGAAGCCGAACTTCTTATCGGGATGCGGCTGGCACGAACAGCGATCGGTCGAGGTGATTTGGTCGTCATACCGACCGATACGGTCTACGGCGTGGCCGTGGATGCCTTCAACGCCGAGGCTGTCGCGAAGCTCCTTGCGGCGAAGGGACGAACCCGTCAGGCACCGCCACCGGTGTTGATTCCGGGCATTCCCACCCTTGATGCCCTTGCCGAAAGCGTTCCGAGTGTCGTTCGCACCCTTGTGGATGCGTACTGGCCGGGCGGTCTGACGATCATTTTGCCTTCGAGGTCATCGCTGACCTGGGATCTCGGCGAAACTCGTGGCACCGTTGCCCTAAGAATGCCGAGCAACAGAATCGCCCTCGAGTTGCTCTCTGAAACCGGTCCGCTGGCCGTCTCAAGCGCGAATCTGACCGGCAAGCCCGCTGCGACGACGGCCGCCGCGGCCGAGGCAATGCTCGGGGAGTCTGTGAGCGCCTACCTCGATGACGGTGCTGGTGGCACCGTTCCATCGACCATCGTGGATGCGACGGGCCTCTTCGCGCTCGACGGCAAACTTCGAATCGTTCGCGACGGTACTATCCCAGCCAGTGACATCCGCGAACTCGTCGGAGCGGACCAATGCGAATAATCTTCTACGTGCTTGTCACCGGAGTATCCGCGATCGTGACGTTCATTCTGGCTTTGGTGATCTGGAAACTCAGCACCAGATACCGGCTGTACCCAAAAATTCGCGAGCGCGACGTTCACACTCGGCCGACACCGCGGCTCGGCGGCGTTGCGATGTTCATCGGGATTCTTGCGGCATTCGGCGTCGCGTCGCTGATCCCGCAGTTGAGCCTGGTGTTCGCGGAGCCGGGCAAAGTGCTCGGACTGCTTGGGGCATCCCTGATCATCGTGCTGATCGGCGTCGCCGACGATGTCTGGGATCTGGATTGGACGACGAAACTCGCCGGCCAGGTGGTTGCGGCTGGGTTGTTGGCTTGGCAAGGAGTGCAACTGCTCACCCTGCCGATCGGCGGGCAAACAATCGTCTCGCCGTTCCTGTCGCTCATCATCACGGTTGTCGCCGTCGTGCTGGTGATGAACGCCATCAACTTCATCGACGGCCTTGACGGGCTTGTCGCCGGCGTCGCGATCATTTCCAACAGCGTGTTCTTCGTGTACGTCTATCTGCTGCAACTCGATGCGCAAACCGATTACTTCAACCTCGCTTCGCTCACGACCGCGGTGCTCGTTGGCGCGTGTATCGGATTTCTTCCGCTGAACTTTCACCCGGCGCGGCTCTTTATGGGAGATGCGGGTGCTCTCCTTGTCGGGCTCTTGATGGCAGCATCGGCGATCTCGGTCACTGGAACAGTCGACCCGGGGATCATCGCGCAGCCAGACCGCTTCACCGCCTACTTTGTTCCGGCGTTCATCCCGATCCTGATTCCCTTTGCGGTGCTCATCATCCCCCTGCTCGACTTTGCACTGGCGGTGCTGCGTCGACTACGGGCCGGCAAGTCGCCGTTCACGGCAGACCGAAAGCACTTGCACCATCGCCTCATGGACATGGGCCACTCCCACCTTCACGCCGTGCTGATCTTCTACGGCTGGACCTTGGTGGTCTCGGTCGGCTGCCTCGGCTTTATCTTCATGCCGTGGTATCTGGCATCGAGTTTGCTCGCGTTCGGACTGATTGTTTGCACGATCATCACCCTCGCGCCGCTCGGTCGGCGCAAGAGACTTGAGCGGGCAGCGCAATTGGCCGGCGCTGGAGATGTCGCGCTTGCCTATCTGGATCCGCTCGATGCAGCTGCCGCCGATAGTCTCAATGCAGGGCCGCTGCCGG
>JBBQLW010000065.1:0-8337 GCA_038328315.1 Actinomycetales bacterium | reverse complement strand
CGACGAGGTCATCGAGTTTGTGCTGCACCTCGAAGACGAAGGCTCGCTCGAAATGTGGGATGACGGCGAAGAGTGGGACGCCCACTTCGTCTTCACACTCGGCGATGCGCCTGAGGCCGACCTCCTCGCGGCTGCGTACAGCATTGCCGCGCTACCGGGGGTGCCGAGCGGAGTGTTCGCAATCGTGAGCGACTCCGGTGCAGAGGAATACGGTGTCGGTTCGCGCATCGACATTAGCTGAGTCATTGCACGGAGCTTGCGGGGTTACGCTGGCGCAATGAGCAATCTTAACGGTGCCGTTGTCCTCGTGGTCGGTGCGACAGGTGGCCTCGGCTCCCGCATCGCGACGCAGCTCGAGAGTCTCGGTGCGTCCGTCGTGCGCGTCGCGCGCGCCGAGTCCGATCTGCAAGACGTTGATGGGCCGTCGAAAGCAGTTGGCGCGGCCATCGCGAGTCACGGACGGCTCGACGGTCTCGTGATCGCCGCGGGTGTCGTCGCCTTTGGCCCGATCGAGTCCGTGTCGGATGCCGCGATCACCGAGCTCTTCGCAACCAACACCCTCGGGCCGATCCGCCTGATCCGCGAGGCGACTCCGCACCTGGCAGCGTCTGCCACCGCTGGCCGTGACCCGTTCATCGTGACGTTCAGCGGAATCGTTGCCGACGCCCCGACCGCGGGCCTCGCCAGCTACTCGGCGGCGAAAGCCGGGCTCGCTGCGTTTACGAAGGCGGCAACCCGCGAGCTACGGAAGTCGGGTATACGAATTTTGGATGCCCGGCCAGGGCACACCGAAACTGAACTGTCGCTGCACCCGATCGAAGGAAGCGCACCGCCCTTCCCCGACGGCCTCGATCCGGATGCTGTTGCCGCACGAATCGTACGCGCGATCGTCGACGACGAGAAGGATCTGCCGAGCACGGAGTTTAGCTAGCTCGAAGTACGGCTGGCGTTCGGCCGCACCAAGTGGCACGATTTCTTGCATGGCTCAGAACCTGACGAAACCGACCGATGTGAGTGTCGACGAGTTCATTGCTGGAGTCGAAGACGAACGGCGGCGAAGCGAAGCAGTCGTCCTCCGCGAGCTGATGGAGCGCGTGTCAGGGCAGCCCGCGACCATGTGGGGTCCAACAATGGTTGGGTTCGGCACCTACTCCTACCAGACCCGCTCAGGTCAGACCGAGGAGTACTTCGTGGTCGGCTTCTCACCGCGCAAGCCGGCGCTGTCACTGTACGGGCTGGGGAACGCCTATGCCCCAGAAGAGCATCCGCTGCTCGATTCACTTGGCCCGCACACGATGGGCAAGGGCTGTCTCTACATCAAGAAGCTCGAAGCGATCGATCTCGGGGTGCTCGAGGCGATGATACGAATATCCGTCGAACGATCATCGACCGCTAGCTAGCCTGCGCCCTCCTGAACGTGTTGCCCAAGGAGCGTCGATCAAGCCGGCGTTAGCTCACGCCTTACCAGCCGAGCGTTCCCGGTTCACCCTTGAACGGACCGACCACGCGCGCGGTGATCCAGCCGCCGTAGAACCCACCGGCTTGCGGTGTCACGGTCTCACCGTTCACCTCGCACGAATCCATCGCACCAGGGTAGACGGCGACGTAATCGATCAGTTGCTCGAAGCCGGGGGACGGGGTCGGGTAGTACCACGCAGCCCGCTTCGCCGTGGCATCCGCCGTTCGCAGGCTCAAGTATTTGGCTGCCCCCTTGAACTCGCAAAAACTACTGCCGGCCGCCGGTTCGAGAACATCGGGCACGAACGCGTCACGCGGCAAATAGTAGGTCGGCGGATGACTCGTCTCGAGCACCCGCACCGACCGAGTGGTGTCGGCGATCGTCTTGCCGCCGAGGCGCAACACGATGCGCTCATCGCTCGGTTCGACGCGAGGGGGGCGGGGATAATCCCACACGGATTCTTGCTCTGGGCCGGGAGTGACTCGTTCGATCGCCATCGGGTCATTGTGCCGATCGCGGCTGTGAATGTGACTGTGAGGTCGGCTGTGCATGCGGCCGTCTCTAGGCGCAGTTAGGTGAACACGTCGGCTGGCGCCGCGAACGCGGTGAGCCCGCCGTACTCGATCACACCGCCGAACTTGGGGCGCTTGTACGGTTGCAGCACCAGCAGCGCAGCCTTGGCTCTGTGTTCAAGTCGCACCTCGATGGCGTCGGTACGTTCCTTCGCCAGCCGCGTGTTCACAATGAGCGCTGTGCACCGCGAAGTATCGCTCAGAGCGCGCAACTGGGACTCGGTTGCCGAAAGGATCTGCTCGGTCTCTGGATGCTTTCCAAGACCCGCCAAGTCAAGTTCCATCTGCAGAGTTCTGCCGTGAAGGTCGATGAGGATCGCAAAGGGGTCGAACTCGCTCGAACCCGCGAGCGCCGAGCGAGCGATACCGAGGGCGGTGTCAAGGAGACGATCCATGTCGGCCTGGTCGGCTGCGGACATGGTGTCACGCCACGGGTTCATGGTGAAACCGTACCGGTTCCTTGAGCTTTCTCGCGCCCCCACACTGTGGGGTAGTCGGCCGGTCCCGAAAAGACCCTAGCCAGTCCCGAAAAGACTCTAGCCAGCCCCGAAAAGACCCAGTAGCTCAGCAGTGAGAGCGGCTCGCGCCTCCTCGCTCGTCAGCGTCGATTCCCCGTCACCGGATTGTGCGCCGTAGTCGCCGAAGTCGGCGTGATTGAAGCCGTCGATTTCAACGAAGCTCGTTGCGGCAGGGAGCAACACCGCTCCGCCCTGGATCTTCTCCGCAGTCGAGAGGCCATCACCGCTCCCACCGATCGAGAGCACCACCAGTTGGGAGTCGCTGAGGTCGTTTGCACAGAAGCTTCCAAACAGGACAAGGCCAACGACATCCGCTTCGTCGGCGATCTGGCAGGCCCGTGCTCCGCCGAGTGAGTGCCCGCCGACAACCCATTGCTCGACATCCGGAGCATCCGCGGTAAAGGTTTCAAGCGGTCGTAGATCGAGAATGGCCAAGTTCAGGATTGGTTTCGTGATTACGACTGTCAGTCCGGTCTCTTCGACGATTCCCGTGAGCTTGAACAGGTAGGCGTATGGGTCGACCTTGGCGCCTGGAATGAATACCAGTCCGCCGCCGCTCGGCGCGCCAGTCGGGGTCAGCACGATCGAGTGGTCGGTCGATGTGATCGAGACGGCCGGGTTCTGCCAGGCGCTGATCGCCGCCGCGCGGTCTCCGCGCATCACGATACTCGCGTAGAACAGCAGACCGATGCCGAGCATGAGTGACAGGGTCAGTACGATCGCGAGGCTTCGTGTGAGAATTTTCGTCAAGCGCTTCATGTGTCAATTGTGCACTGACCGAGCAGTACGGTGTCGCTGTCGCGTGGCCAAACCTGAAGGGATGCGTCGATGTCGAGTCGCACGGCCAGCTACAGCCTGAGTGTTTGGGCGAAGGTCACCCCGGAGCGTGCCTATGAACTGTCAGGCCCGCTCGACCCGACCATGTTTTACCCGGGGCAAGGGCCGTTACCAGCCGTTGTCGGTGTGGAAAACCAAACCGGCAGTTGGGACGTTGCGGGTCACACCCGCACCCTGATGCTTGCCGACGGCGGTCACGTCGTCGAAACGATAACGGATGCCGCATCGCCAGATTTGTTCGCCTACGAACTGACTGACTTCCAGAAGCTGTTCGGTCGGCTCGTCTCTGGCGCGCGCGCCGAGTGGCGGTTCGAGCCGGAGGCGGGCGGCACGAGCATCCGTTGGACCTACACCTTCTTTGCGCTCCCCGGCCGAACTGGGATTGTTCGCGCAATAGTCAAGCTCTTCTGGGCTCCGTACATGCGCCGGGTTCTGCCGCCGATCGCACGCGAGGTGGAGCGGCTCGCCAGGTCTGTAACCTGACGCTCGCTAATGATGATTGCCTGGCCCGCGACGCACACAGCGATTAGCGCGCCGTACTCGCAACGTCGGAAGTGAAGGCCTGCACCCTGGCGAGTAGCCCTTCAGCTCGGCTGGCGAGCAGCTCCTCGCGTGATGGCTGCATGAGCGAGCTCGGCGGAAGGATGCGAATGAGGTGTGAGCAGGCCAGATCATCGCAAATGTAGGTGCCGACCGTGTTGCCGTCACGGCCCGCTTGGCCAGCACGTGCCGCTGAGAACAGCGTGACCTGATCCGAAGGCTGCGAAATTCGACACAGCGAGCACATCGCTGAGATGCCGTTCTGAAGCGAGAACTCGGACGCGCGGAGCACGATGCCGACCGCGGAAGCTCCGCCCCAGTGCACGAGGTAACCGCGCTGGTGTGCGCTGGAATCCCGCCACCCGAGATACTCGCGGTTCTCCCACAGCACCTCGTGCAGGCCCGGGAGCGAAATGCGCTCGATCTCACCAAGAGACGCGTTTACGAAGCTCGAGCGAATTGTCTCCGGGCTCATCGGCTTCACAATTCCAGCGTACCGGCGAGCCCAGTTGATGACTGTAGGCGCTGGCGATGCCCGCGGTATAACTAGTTATACTCAATGCCGCATTCCTCCGCGAATCGCAGGTTGGCCGAGATGCTGCCGGAGCTACGGGGACTCGTCGAGACGGCGATGCTCCATGCCGAGTCGACAACACTCACTGGTCGCGCTCACGTGCCTCCCACCTGACACAAAGCTGCGCTTGCGACTATTGGATCATGATTCGCGCGCGCTCCGTCTTGAGCGCCGTTGTGGCCCTGTACCTGACCGCTTTGATCTGCCTTGCGTTCGTACCGCGTGGTGACACAGTCATCCCGTCCGAGGCATCCGCAGCGTTTCAATTTGCCCTCGCTTCGATTCCGCTCGTGTTGTTGCTCGGTCGGGAGCGCTGGTGGGTGGCGCTCGGTTTTGCGGTGCTTGGAGCGAGTTGGATTGAGGCCGCCCAGTCAGTGTGGATGCCGCCGGGATACGCGCTCATGACCGACGCAATTGCTGGCACAATTGGCGCAACTGTTGGGACGCTCGTGACCGTCGCAGCGTTGCGGATTTCGCGCAATCCGATTGCGCCGGCACCCGTGACCGAGCCCAAGTAAGTCCGAACCGAAGCAAGAAAGGGATCATGAGTATCTTCGACAGAATCTTTGGAAGCCAAACCCCCGAGCCTGCCGGGGGCGCGCGAGAAGGGCGTCCCGCTCGCGGCGAAGACGAAATCGCGGTCGAGCGCTACCAATACCTGCTTCGCACCGCTCCTCCTGAGACGATTGAACAAGTTCACGCCGAGGCATTTGCGAAGCTCACTGAAGAACAACGAACGCTGCTGTTCACCGAGCTCACCGACAACGCCCCAGCGGGTGAGGCACCCCGCTCCGCCGAACCGGCCGCGCTCGCAACCGCAGCGACTCGAGCCGAACTGCGTCAGCCGGGCACGATGGAGCGCACGTTCCAAGGGCCAAGCTTCGTCTCGATGATGGGTGCTTCGCTGATCGGCACGGTCGCAGGCTACGTCGTCGCCTCCGCGCTGGTCAGCGCCTTCTTGCCTGGGGCCAGTGCCGATCCCGCCGCGGATGCAGCGGGTGACGGCGGTGGTGCCGATAACTCAACCGATGCCGCTGCTGACACGGGATCTGCCGATGCCGGTGGCGACTTCGGTGGCGACTTCGGTGGCGATTTCGGGTTCTAAGCCGAGCTCCCGCGGTTGGGTGCACAACCGTCGAGTAAGTTGAACGCATGGCCTCAGCTTTGCCAACAGTGTCAATCGTCATCCCCGCGTATAACGAAGAAGACATCATTCGGTCGTGCGTGCTTGCGGCGCTTCATCAGACGGTCGCGGCACACGAAATCATCGTCGTCGACAATAGATCGACGGATTCGACAGCAGCGATCGTGGCAGCGCTCCAAACCTCATATCCAGACGCCCCGCTCAAGTGCTTGCGTCAGGATGCCGAGCAAGGGATCATTCCCACCCGCAACCTCGGCTTTGATCAAGCGCACGGCGACGTGATCGGTCGAATTGACGCTGACTCGGTGATCGAGCCCAACTGGGTCGAGGCCGTGCAAGTCACGTTCAGTGATCCGGAGGTCGCGGCATCCACCGGACCGGTCATCTACTACGACATGCCGCTTCGTCGAATCGGGCACAAGGCCGATGACACGATGCGCCGGGCAATGATCACGATTGCTCGGGAGTATCGCTTGGTGTTCGGCAGCAACATGGCTCTGCGGGCAAGCGCGTGGCGAGAAATTCGCAGCGAGGTGTGTCGCGACTACGCCGATGACTTTCACGAAGACATCGACCTGTCGATCCACCTGCACGAGGCTGGGCTGAAGGTTGCTTACTCTTCCGATATGGTCGCGGGGATGTCGATGCGCCGGATTGACGATTCTCCCCGGGAGTATTACAACTACATGATGCGTTTCGAGCGCACCTACCAGAGCCACAACGTGCGCAACATCGTATTGCGTGCCCCGATGTGGCTCTTTATGTCGGCCTATCCGGCACTCAAGGCAGTTCGCAAGAATCAGGCGCGCACCGCCCGCTTGCTGACGCGGCGCACCGAGTCAGAGCTTCGCTGATTTGGGTAGACCATGAGCCGAGCCCGCTTGTCCAGTTGACGGGGCTACACTGGCTCCAAACACGGGAGTCCGGTGTGCCGGGCTGAGAGGGAGCGATCCACGCTTCGACCGTCGAACCTGATCTGGATAATGCCAGCGCAGGGAGGAGCTACTCATGGCGACAGCAATTGAAGTGCCGGCAGTCGAAGAGCACAACAAACCTAAACCCCCATCGCGCTGGCGGGTCATCGACATTGTCGTGGCGAGTGTGATCGCGGTTGCCGTCGGGTTGGTCTACTTTTCGTGGAACCTGATTTATAGCCCGGCGAGCGCGCCGCTGCAAGCCGCGCTGCCTGGACTGCAAGCCCTCGTCTACGGGGTCTGGCTGATTGGGGGAGTACTCGGTGGGCTCATCATCCGAAAGCCGGGAGCCGCCCTGTACGTGTCACTGGTGGCTGCAACCGTCTCGGCGCTCCTTGGCTCGCAGTGGGGCCTGCTCACGCTCGAATCCGGGCTCGTTCAGGGGCTCGGTGCCGAGTTGATCTTCCTCGCATTTCGGTACTCGAACTGGCGTCCGATTGTCGCGGTGCTCGCCGGCGCCGCATCAGGCCTCGCGCTCGGCATCAATGACCTGGTGCTGTGGTTCCCGGGGGCCACGCCGTTCTTTGCCGTCATCTACACAAGCTCAGCCATCGTCTCCGGTGCGCTGATCGCTGGACTTGGATCGTGGTTCCTTGTTCGCGGTCTCGCGGCGACCGGTGCGCTCAGCCGATTCGCGTCCGGGCGGCAAGCGACTGTCGACGCCTGAGCGGGTACGCGGTGTCGGTCGATGCGGTTGGCGCGCGAATTGACGCGCGCGCATGGGGATGGCGTCACGCCGGGCGATCCGACTGGGCGCTCAGCGGCATCGATCTTATAATCGCGCCCGGGGAACGAGTGCTGCTCCTTGGAGCATCTGGGGCAGGCAAGTCGACCTTCTTGCACGCGCTCGCCGGGGTTCTCGGCGGTGACGACGACGGTGAGGCTCGCGGTGAGCTTCTCGTAGACGGTCAAGTCCCTAACATCGTTCGCGGCCGTGTCGGGCTCCTGCTGCAGGACCCAGACGCGCAGGTGATCCTCGCTCGCGTCGGCGACGATGTTGCGTTCGGCTGCGAGAACCTTGGAGTGCCGCGAGACGAGATTTGGCGTCGGGTCGACGCCGCGCTCACGGGGGTCGGACTCAACCTCCCGCTGGATCATCCGACCTCTGCACTCTCGGGCGGTCAGAAACAACGGCTGGCTCTTGCAGGACTTCTTGCAATGCAGCCGGGCTTACTGCTCCTCGATGAACCCACCGCAAATCTTGACTCGGATGGAGTTGAAGAAGTGCGCGCGTCCGTCGAAGCGGTCGTCGCAGAAACTGGTGCGACGCTCGTGGTCATCGAGCACCGAGTATCGATCTGGCGTGAGCTCGTGGATCGCGTCATCGTGTTTTCGGCGGGCGGCGGTGTGCTGGCAGACGGCACCCCGGATCGCGTGCTTGCCGAACAAGGCGAAAGCCTTGCAGCAGCCGGCGTGTGGGTGCCAGGGTTCCCGCCTGCGAGGCCGGTGCGACGGCCACGGCGAGACACGAGTGCGGTGCTGACAACCGAGGCACTTGTCATTGGTCGCAGTGCTCGGGCTGTACACGACGAACCCATCACCCTCGAAATCGAACGCGGACGCGCTCTGGCCATTACCGGCCCGAACGGTTCGGGCAAATCCACTCTGGCTCTCACAATCGGCGGTCTCTTGCCGCCGGTCACAGGAACCGTGAGTGCAGCAGGGCTGGCCAATGGTGCCGCCGAGGAGCCAATCTCTTGGAAGTCCAAGGAGCTGCTG
>JBBQLW010000064.1:0-8363 GCA_038328315.1 Actinomycetales bacterium | reverse complement strand
AGGGTTCAAATCCCTCCGTCTCCGCTCTAACAGCCCTGGTCAGGGGCTAGTACTGCCTCGACATCATGCTTCTTTGCAGCAACTTACGCAGGCAATGGCTGATCGGGCCGCGCGTTGTAGGGCATTGGCTCGTGTGGGCTAATGTTCGTGAGCCCTGACCGTCACTGTCGCCCCGCCCACTTCCCGGATCTGTAATTTTCCGGCAAAGTGTCCGGATCGATAGCAATTACCTACAGAAGTGTCCGCGAGCCCCCATGATTACCTTGAGGAGTGTCCGCTTGCATTCGGTTCGAGCCGAATTACCCACAAGAATATCCGGAGGGATCATGGCAGTCCTATTCGCTGGCGACTTCACTTCGGCCACCGCGCGCAACCGTCGCCTGCAGGCGGGCGCGATCGCACCGATTGCCCGAGGGGTGTGGACCGACCAAGTGCACGACGCTCCAGAAGCCGTCGTTATGCAGCACTGGCGGCGCCTCGTCGCTGCACTCCTCCCGGACGCTGTCATAACTGACCGATCGGCGTTCGACATGGCCCCGGCGAACGGCGCGCTGTTCGTCTCCCACAGGCGCACAACTCCCCTGGAACTCCCCGGTCTCACCGTCTACCCGGACGGGAAGCAGCAGAATGGCGCAGGCGGGAAGGACACCTTCCGTGTCGCTGACGGCGCACTGTTTGGCGTGAACCGCAGCCGGGCCCTCATCGACAATGCCGAGCAGCGTGGCCGGCCATCCGTGGCTCCCCGCCGCTTCAGCGAGGCCGAGCTTCACGATCGCATTACCAACATCGTGACGACTTCGACGGTAACCCAGATCAGCAACATCATCGCCGACATTAGGGCGAACGCCAACAAGGCTGCCGCAGCTCGCCTCATCGAGATCATCGAAGCAGCGCAGGGCCTTCGCGCCCTACCCACGAGTTCCCGCGCTCTCAGGGCCGCGCAGGGGAACGAACCTTATGACAACGCACGCGTGAGTCTCTTTGGACAACTCGCCGCGTCTCTGCGGAACTTGGCGCCCGTCATCCGGAATCTCATCGATGTTGACCGAGCCGCCTACGCGTCGTTCTACGAGGCCTACTTCTCCAACTACATCGAAGGCTCCACCCTCGACGTCGACGAGGCTCGCCGTGTCGTGTTCGATCACGCAGACGTCGGAAAGCCGCAGGATGCGCACGATATGCGTGCGACGTGGGAGATCGTTGCCGACACAGGGGAGATGAGCCGACGGTTCACGACAGCCACCGAGTTCATGGACGCGCTCCGAGACAGGCACCGCGTCATGATGGCGGCCCGCCCGGACAAGCTACCTGGCGACTGGAAGATCGAAGCGAACCGGGCGGGGGCAACTGTCTTCGTCGATCCGGAGAAAGTGCCCGGGACTCTTCGCGCAGGCTGGGAGGAAGGGCAGGCCATTACCGACCCGTTCCAACGCGCCCTGTACATGATGTTCCTCGTAAGCGAGGTGCACCCCTTTGCCGATGGGAACGGCCGAAGCGCCCGCGTCGCGATGAACGCGGAACTCGTCACCGCCGGAATGCACCGCATCATCGTGCCCACCGTCATCCGAAACGAGTACCTGTCAGGGCTCGCGCGCATCACAGCAGGTAACGGTCCCGAAACGCTGCACCGCGTTTTGGAACACGCTCAGAAATGGGTCGCGCACGGGGAGTTCGGGGATCTCAACACGGCAGAAAAATACCTTCGCGTTACAAACGCCCTCGTCGACGCCGGAATCGCCTCAGAGCAGGGCATCCACCTGCGAGTACTGCGAATCGGCGAACTCGCCGACCTAGACGACCGGCCCTTCCCGCTACCTCCTACTGGGCAAACTGAACAGTCGATGCTCGGAGTGGTCGTTGACAGCTCCGAGTGAGACTGTCCCCTCACGCGCATCCGTCGCAACACGATGGCAACAATGGCTGCCACTGCTTGAGGGGTAGAGCACATCACAGCGGGACGGAATCTCGGTGATTCAGTACTCGGGTGAGCGAACATCGGCCGACGTGCTCTACTCCGGCAGGGCTTAGATCCCTTCGTCTCCGCTCTACAAGTCCTGATCAGAGCCACAGTTGGACTGCGGACCAGCACCTTGCCGTTGTGGCGCTCACCGAACGGAGCAACCGAGTCGCGGGCGCCGGTACGAGGAAGGGTCTAGTCCGCTCGTCGGGACAGACCTCGCGCAACTGGGTGCCGCGGCCTACCTGCCAAAGATGAGTGAGAAAAGCCCCGTGCGGGGCTCGTTCGCGTGGCCTGAGCAACGCTGCGACTTGGGGACCCTGTTCATCACCTGATCAACGTGCTGACCGCAGCCCGCCCACGTCGTCTTGCCGCACTTGCGACACGTTACTGCTGAACACATGTTGCCTCCTCGGATGGATTGATCGACCAGAGCGTCGATACCCCCACCCGTATACTTGCATACCCCCAGGGGTATGTGCAAGAATCCAGTAACCGCAAGACGAAAGGCATCCTGATGGCAACTGTGACTCTGACGAGTGAGACGTTTGCCCCGACACTCGAAGCGAACGGCATCGTCATCGTGGACTTTTGGGCTGCTTGGTGTGGCCCATGCCGGGCGTTCGCGCCGATCTACGAGAAGGCATCCCAGGAACATCCTGAGATCGCGTTTGGCAAGGTAGACACCGAGGCCCAGCAGCAACTTGCCGCCGCCGCCCGGATCACCTCGATCCCCACGCTCATGGCATTCAGGAATAAGACCCTAGTCTTTTCCCAGCCTGGTGCTCTGAACAAGTCGCAGCTCGAAGAGCTGATCGGCGCGGTCGAGAAGCTGGACATGGCCGAGTTGCAGCGCTCGGGCGAGAAGGACCCGTCATGAATCTTCGCCGAATGATCTTCACGGTTGCTGTCGCGGCATCCGTCGCTATGGGGCTCGTCGCGTGCGCGCCGACGTCTGAGCCGATCGTGATCTCGACTGACACCGTTATCGTCGACGTGCGCACTCCAGAGGAATTTGCGACCGGCCACCTCGACGGTGCCATCAACATTGATGTGCAGTCCCCGTCGTTCGACTCACTTGCCTCGCAACTCCCCGAGGGTGCCGAATTGATCGTTTACTGTCGCTCAGGCAATCGTTCCGGCGCGGCTATCACGCGACTCGAGGCACTCGGTTTCACCGCGATGACCAACGCAGGGGGTCTCGACGAGGCCGCGGCATCCACCGGGCTTGCTATCGTTCGCTGAACCTGGCTGGCTGGTTGGCGCATCGTGCGGCGCTAGCGGGTGAACGCCGCAGCATCGAGTGCCGCCTGCAGCGACGTCAGATATGCCTCGGACGTGTAGGTCGCGCTTGACACCACATCGACAGCCGCGGACTGGGTAGCGAGCACCTCTTCGCGCAGAATCGGCGCGGCGCGATTGCTGACCGCAACGGATGTCTCGCTTGAATCGGTGAGCTTTAACGCAACGACATCGGTAATCGATTGGCCGAGTATGACGACCTGAACCTGCACGGTGCCGCACCTCGTGTCGATTACGGTTCCGTCAACGATCCGTGGTCTGACCGGGACGGCAGTGGCGGTACCGGTGGTCGTTCCCTTCGCAGGTAGCGCCGGAGTGAGGACCGGGGCCGCGACCTCCGCATCCTCGTGATCAGTTCCCGTACCCACAACCCAAGCCGCTCCAAGAGTGCCCGCCGAGGCGGCAGCGAGGATCACGACGCTCGCTTTTCGCATCACCAATTGAACCTCTCGGTGTGGATCTGGTCCCGAGGCACACCCGCTCACGGAGTCAGGGAGCCAGTTCGGTGGCACATTCTTGGGTGGGGTCCGATCAACCCGAGGACATCATGCTCTTGAGCACAGCAGGTGCTCGCAGTTTCTCGAGGCGGCGCCCGGACACGGTGATGGAAACGACCCCGGGCGCTTCGCGGACAACCTCTGTCAACCGCAGCCGGTGGCGCACGATGTCGAGAGACGCCACGACGACGACCACGAACAGGCCCACAGCAATGAAGGACTGTGGAATGTCCCGGAGGGCGAGCATCTCGATTGGCTGGCTGACGGGGTCTCGGCCCAACGGGACGCCGTACCCAACATCACCAGCACCGCATTGCTCCCGATGAGGCCAGCGATGATGCATAGGCCCACGAGAATCTCGTGCGGGTTTGTCAGTTCGCTGACTCCTCCGTCGGCGATGACGCTGGCGTCGAGCACTGAGTCGTCGCCCATGGAGGAACGCATCTCAGCAGTCGATTGGGACACAACCACCTCCCAGAAGAGGCGCCAGGCGGCTCCGTGGCATCAATGTAGTCCCGACTGCGGCGTCAGGCCGATCAGCCGGAACGTCGATAGATTTAGGGGTATGTTGCGCCCTTGCACCGCACGGACAACCGGTATCCACAGTCGGTGGCACCAGTGAATCTCCGTTCCTTGAACCTCACCGCGGGCATCCTGCACTTCGCTCAGGCGGTTGCTGTCATCGCGATCGTCCTCCAGACCCAAGGACTGCTGCTTCCGGTCACCGTCACGTATCAAACCGGAGCGCCGGGAGCAGGACTGCCCGCCGAAAGCATTCTGCTGGGCGTTGTCAATGTGGGTCTCGGCGCCGTCGTCGTGCTGCTACTTCCCGCGGTGCATCACTTGCTCGTTGCGACACCCGTGCTCGCCGCACGCTACCGCGACGCGATCGAGCGCAGGCGCAACCCGATCCGTTGGGTCGAGCTTGGGCTCAGCTCGTCGATCATGTTGTTTCTGCTCGCGCAGCTCAACGGCATCACCGACCTCAGCACGCTCGTGCTTATCTACACAGCCCAGTCCGCGCTCGTCATCTTTCTGTGGATGCAGGAGCGGCTCGGCACCCCCGCCCGCACTCTGCAACCGTTCGTGTTCGCGAGCATCGTCGGAATCGTGCCGTGGGGGGTCATCGCCCTGCAGGTCTTAGCGCCTGGTGCGACAAGCGGTTATGACCAGGCCAGCTGGATACGAGTACTCACGGTCACTTTGCTCGTGCTGTTCTTCGCGTTCGGAATTAACCAGTGGCTCGGGTTCCGCGACATCCCTGCCGGGCGCACCTACGAGAACGAGGAGCGTGCCTACATTGCGCTCAGCCTCGCCACGAAGGCAGCGTTCGCATGGCAGGTGGTCGCGGGCATCCTGTCTACAAACTCGCTGGCGGCCTTAGCAAGCTGACCCGGCCAGCTGTCTGGGTGGCGGCGCAAAGGGGGACCAAAGGCCCTGCCGCGCTGCTTGCCGAGAGCGCAGTGTGAGAGTAACCAAAGGAGTCGCGATGCGAGCCATCGTTGTGTACGAATCAATGTTCGGCAACACCCGTCAGATCGCGGATGCAATTGCTGCGGGTCTAGCAGACGCGGCTGAAGTAACCGTCGTCAACGTCAACCTTGTCAAGTCAGAGGATGTCGAGGCCGCCGACCTCGTCCTGGTGGGTGGCCCCACTCACGTTCACGGGATGTCACGCGCGAGTACCCGCGCTGAAGCGGAGAAGTGGACGCTCGACCCGGCCAAGAAGGTGAGTCTTGAGTCCGGAGCGCCGGGTCGCGGCATCCGCGAGTGGCTGGACGACGAAGTCATAGTCCCAAAGAACTTCGCCACCTTCGCCACTCGGGTCGACTGGCCCATTATCGTGAGCGGCAATGCGGCAGCGCAGATAGATCGCGAGCTACATCGTCGCGGTTCTCACCGGCTCATGGCCGCCGAGAACTTCGTCGTGACAAAAGACAGCGAACTCGGTGACGGGGAGATCGATCGCGCCAAGGCATGGGGAACCGAGGTCGGGGAGGCCCTTTCGGACACGTCTTCGCAGGCATCCCGATAGCAGCAGGCATCCCCCCCAGAAAGCATTACGGGTTGCAGAAGTCGCACCACTGCGGCGAGGCGCTTTGCTCCGGTCGCGAGAGGCGAACGGTGTGGGAGCAGGCGCCGCATCCGTCGATATCGGCGGCGATGACGCCAGTGGGCTGCCCACAGTCCGCGCAGCGCAGGCCTCGTTCGACGTCGACGCGCCCGAACCCCGGGGTCTGACACGCGGGGCAGAGGGTCGCGAGGCGCCGCGCCATCGAGGTTGCGAGCTCGGCGATGACCGAAGCGCGTGACGGGCAGCGATGCGAGCGATAGTCCGGCGCGATTGTCACCGGGCCGCCTGCAGTGCTCAGCAATTCGTCGAGAGCTCCGGCAAGCGCATCCGCGGCCTCAATGTTCTTTCGCACGACCGCTCCGGATTCACCGGCGCGAAGCAACACGCCCTGCTCTGGGAACCCGATCGAATTTGCGTACCCGAGGCCTTCATCCAGCGAAGTGATCGTGCGTCCGGGAGGCAATGGCGAAGCGGCGACACTTCCTTCAAAGAGTTCTAGGCCCAGAGTTTCATCGACGAAGAGCAGCACTTCGTGGTGTTCGACAACGAATCCAAGGCCGGGGTTGAAGCTACCTTCTGAGGCAAGGCCGTACGGGGTTCCTGCAAGCTGAACGCCAAGCCTAGCCTTCGCGCTCGCTGCGGCTCGTGGGCTCAGGGTTCGCGCGATCTCGCCCGAAAAGGCCCCGAACTGATCAGTGTCGAGATCCGCAACCGCGACGACCTCTGCACCGAGGATGTCACGAAACGGTTCTCGAGCGAGCCGTTCCTTGCCGTGCATCGTCGCAAACGCAACGACGGCTCCCGTGTACTGGCCGGTGATCATCCGAAGTATTCAGGCCTGCTGACGTAGGTGTCGGCGACAAACATCACTCCGGGGCCATCCTCGAGTAACGTGCGCACTGCACTGATCAGGGCGGATGCTTTCTCCGGCGGCAGCACGGTAATGAGCATGGTGAGCGTGTCGGACTCGTTGAACAGCAGCGCGCCAGAGTGTGGCCCGTGGTGCCCGAGTCCCGAGACGCCGGATACCGACGTGTAGCCAGTTGCCCCAGCCGACGTGATGAGTTCTCGGATCGGAGGTGCGTCGCGACCAGAGATCACGATCTCGATCTTGGTCATCTTGGTGAGGCCATCCATTACTTGTCTCCTTCTGTGGATTCGACGTCGTGCGGTTTGAGGCTGAGTGGTTCAACGGTGTCGGGTTCAACGGCGAGCGGGTCCGAAATCCACCCGGAGGTGCTGTAGCGCTGCCAATCGCTGTTCGGGTCGTTCCGCGCGGTGAGCATGACCCAATGATTATCGAACAGCTGACGAAGCACTAGATTTCGCGAGATGATCTCCCAGACGCGTTCGAGTGGAGCCTCGATGACCACCGTCAGCCGCATTGCTTCGTGCAGGTCGAGATCGCCAACGGCAACAGACTGCAATGGCAAGCCGATCTTCAGGTCGCCGGTCTGGCCTGCGAGCACGCCGATTGATCCGATCGCGTTGTGGATCGTCTTGGTCCCGGCGCCCCACAGGTGCTTGTCCACAGTGGAAAAATAGTACTGGTGGTTGATCCATTGGGCGACGACTAACGGGGCAGTCATGATCGTTTCAAGTGCGGTACCGTCGGGGTCACACTCCGGGCGATAGGAGTGCATGAAGACTCGCCGCTCCAGGTCAACTCCGCGGGTCAGCTCCCGCGGACCGACGATGAGGGCGGCATTGCGCACGAGTCCGAGCTCGGGATACACCTCGGCCCAGTCATCCGCCCGCGCCCGCAGACGCGCAAGCGGCTGTTCGCTCGCCCCGGGAAGGAGGCCAGCTCGCTCGACGACGAGCAGATCCGCCGCCGTGTTCTGGGCCGCGGTGAACTCGCGCACCGCGGCCGCGTGGCTTTCTGGAATGAGGTGGGGATCGAGAATTTCGATGTGGTCGGAGACCGTGTTGTGTTCTGCTGCCACGAAGTACGTCGTCGCGGGGATCGGAAGTCCGCGCTCGGCGAGAAGGTCGCGCACGTCTGAATCGTTGAAGATAGCCGCGCCGGCCCTAGCGTTGGCAGCTCCCGGGTTTCCGCCGCAGGCTCCGCAGTCGAGCGCCGACTGATACAGGTTGTTGGCGCTCGTTGAGCCGTGGCCGCTGAGAATCACGAGCGGAGCACAGCGGTCCAGCCCCATCATGCGGATGCCCGTTTCGGCCATAGCAGCACGCTCCTCGAGCGTGAAAGCCGTTGCGACGGTGACCTCGGTGTTCAGGGGTGGGGTCGTGCGGTGCTGCGCCGCATCGATGGCGCCGGCCAGGCTCGGCGAGAGCGTGCGCACCAAGGTTGCGATACCCGAGAACCAGCCGACCGTCTCGGCCAAGGCAAAGGGCGCGGGCGGCGAAGTCTCGCTGGCGTGAGCACCGGCCGTGAAGGCATCGCGCACGCGAAGCGCGTTGGTGCGCAACTTCGCGCGAACGGTATCGGTCGCGGTTTCGGTTACGGCGTGTCGAGGACTCAGCAGCGCCGGGAGTGCATCGACACTGCCGCGAGCGAGGTAGCTCGCGAAAC
>JBBQLW010000063.1:0-8507 GCA_038328315.1 Actinomycetales bacterium | reverse complement strand
AGCATGACCGGGCTCGAGGCGGCGAGCCTTCGAATCCGGGCTGGCGCAAAGCTGATCATCGACGGGGTCGACTGCACCGTTCCTGTCGGGAGCCTCACGGCCCTCGTCGGCCCAAACGGGGCCGGTAAGTCGACCCTGCTTCGCGCCCTTGCGGCCGTGCTGAAACCCGAGAGCGGCGCCGTCTCATTCGAGAGCACCGAGCTGTTCGGGATGCCGCGGCGCGAGCGCGCGCGCACCGTCGCGTTCGTCGAACAGGATGCCGCGACCACGACGGCGATGACGGTCACCGAGGTCGTACGGCTCGGCCGCCTGCCATACGAGTCTGCCTGGGGCGATGGGTCTGCGGACTCGGAGCGAGTGGTCGTTGACGCCCTCGCGACGGTCGAAATGACAGAGTTCGCCGAGCGCGACTTTGACACCCTGTCAGGCGGCGAACGCCAGCGGGTGCTGCTCGCCAGGGCCCTTGCCCAACAGCCGCGCTTGCTGCTGCTCGACGAGCCGACCAACCACCTCGACATCGGTGCCCAACTGGCGGTTCTCGGCCTGCTCCGTCGTCTCGCCGCCGGCGGGATGGCGGTGCTCGCGGCACTGCACGACCTTCCCCTCGCCGCGAGCTACAGCGATCACGTCGTTGTCGTCAGCGGCGGCCGCGTCGTTGCAGCCGGGCCGACCGCGCCGACGTTGACACCCTCGCTCATACGCGCGGTGTATGGCGTCGAAGCGACGGTGCTGTCGAATCCTGCGACGAAGAAATCCGTCATCGTGCTGAGCGAGCTTGACTGACAGCGTCCGGTGTTGCACTGGAGCTTCGGTGCTACACTCAAGCTATGCCGACCGCTCGCCCGCGCCATAGCGTCACCGAGACAGACAGTATTGCGGCGGCGCTGGACGACGCAGCCCGAATCTGGCCACAGCTGAGGGATGACCGCGCTGCACTACTCCGCAAACTCATCGAAGCGGGCCACACCGCGACAGCGAAGAGCCGCTCAGCGATTCGGGAGGCTGCGGGCGCCGCTACCGGCGCGTACCCGAGAGATGCGGCATCCGAACTCAAGGCCGAATGGCCCGTGTGATCATTCTCGATGCGAACGTCGTCATCGCCTATCTCGACTCGACTGACCCCCATCACGCTCGCACCGTCGAGCTGCTGAACGACAGGCAACGCGATGGATTCGCAAGCAGTGCGCTGACGGTTGCAGAAGCGCTCGTGCACCCCACTCGCACTGGGCAGCACGACGCAGCACTGGCCGCGCTGAACACGATCGGGCTGCTGATCGTGCCCGTCGCTGAATCTGACGTGATGGGCCTAGCCCGCATCCGCAGTCAGTACCGCGTGCGCATGCCGGACGCGGTCGCACTGCACCTCGCCGTCGCGACGACCTCGGAGCTGGCAACATTCGACGACGCCCTCGCCGGTGCAGCGCGGCTTGCCGGGGTTGTCGTCGTCGACTAGCCGTCTGGGACTCCGCGTCGACCTAGGCGCCGGTAGCCGCCACGACAGGCGGAACAGGCGCCGGTAGCCACGCGGCGAACAACGAGCGCGGAACTAGCAATGCGCGAAGCATTGCGACGAGCCCGGCCTGGCGGCGCATCCCGCGCATCACGAGCAGAACGTCATCGGTGACTGCGTCGACGTCGGCGCTTGGCTCAGCACTGTTGCTCGCGAAGGACTGCGCCTCGACGGCAGCGCGAACACGTTCGAGCGCCTTGCGCCCGTCGTCATCCAGCCGCGCCCCGAGGTCAAAAGCGAGTTGGCGCGGGGTTGTGTTGCCGTCGAGGGTCATGCGCAGGTCATCCGCCGTGTCGCGCAGTTCAAGCCAGCCAGACACAGCATCCCCCGTGTCGACGGCACGGAGTCTGGCGCTGCGCCGAGCAGCCCGCACGACTGCCGGGGCAATCACTGCGAGTACCAGCAGCGCCCCGAGTAGTGAAAGCCAGAACGGTACGGATGCCACGCCCGAAACGCCAGCAGCGCCGCTGTCGAGCGGCTCCTGCTCATCGGGCAGGTTCGGTCCGCCGGTTTGCTCGGGGGTGGGTGCTGCTGGCGATGCCTCCGCTGGAACCGACTCGTCCACGTCTGGGGTGGCCGGGTCATCCTCGGTCAATGGAGCAAACTCCGGGGCGGCACCGCGGCTCGGGGTCGGTTCGAAGCGTACCCAGCCGATGCCGTCGAAGAACAGCTCGGGCCAGGCGTGCAGGTTGTGGGTCGAGACGCGGTACTCGGTGAGGCCCCCTTGCGCAGCTTGACCGGCCTGACCCGGCGTGAAACCGACCGCGATGCGGGCCGGTATGCCCAGCGTGCGCGCCATCGTCGCCATCGCCGAGGAGAAGTGCACGCAATAGCCGCTTTTCGCTTCGAGGAAGGCGGCAAGCACGCTCGCGCCCGAGCCGTCGTAATTGCCCTCGACCGGGGCATCCTCTGAGTACTCGAACTGGCCGTTCGTAAAATAGGCCTGCATGGCGATGGCCTGCTCGTAGTGGGTTGCCGCCCCTGCGGTCACACTCGCGGCAGTCTCGGCGACCACGGCAGGTAAGAAGTCCGGCACAGTCAGATACCGGTCGAGCCGGGCGGGAACGGTGTTGCCTGCGGCGATGAGTTGCTCGACCGATGGCGCGATCTGCTGGCTTTCGACGACGTAGTCCTGATTGCGGGCGCTGCTGCCGCGAGAACTGCGGATCGAGAGCGCGTCGCCTTCCCATGACCATTCGCCCTCGAGGCCCTCAATGCTGCGTGGCGCGTACGGCGCAGGCAACCAGCGTGACTGGATGCTCGAAACCGTGATGTTGGTCGTTTCCGTTGTGACCGACACGTCTGGGCCGAGCCCGGGAGCGGCACCGATCGCATCCACGCCGTTGCGCGGCGAGAACTCGACCTCCGTCGGCAGCCAGCTCTGCCCGTTGAAGTCGTCAAGCGCGGTAAGACGCAAGTAGAGACCGCGGGTACTCGTTGTTGTGTAGGTCAGCGCGAGCGACGGTTCGTCTCGACGCAAATCGTTTCCGAGGGTGATGATCGGGTTGATGCCGGTGGAGAACGATGTGCCACTGCCGGGGATGTCTGCGCGCGGTTCGACCGACGGCAGCACTACGGCGCCGACCAGGGCACCGGTCACCGCGACCGCGGCAAGCGAAAAAGCGGTCGTTCGGCGGATACGACGCGAACCACGGAGCAGAATCGCGATGTAGGCGAGCGCTCCAACGGCGAACAGTGCCAGATTGTTCAGCTGGGGGTCAACCAGACTCGGCACGAGCAACAGTTGGAGGAGCGGAAGTCCAGAGATCGCCGGTGAACGCAGCAGAAAGACACAGGCATCCATCGCGATGGCGATCGCCGCAATGCCGAGGCAGAGGAGGAACACAATGCCGGTCACCGCGTCGGCCGGCACCGATTGATTAGCGATGGATATCGCCGCGGCATCCTGCAGTTCGGCGAAGGCTTCGAAAGTGTACGTCGTTGGGATGATGCCGAGGATCGCGGTGCCGGGCGCAAAGAACAGGGTAAGCGCCCCGAGAGCCGCGACAATCGAAGCGACCGGGGGCCAGATCGGATGGCGCGCAATCATGCGGGCCAGTGCCGACGCGCCAAGCACGATAATCGCCATCGCCATCATGACGAACCACCACGCCATGTCGGTGAGGAGTGTGCCAAGCCCGCCACCGACGATGCCGATGGACAGCAGAATCAAGAACGACATCGTCCAGTCGGAGGTCGCGGCCCTCGGTGACTTCGACTTCGCCCTCGCTTTCGCCTGCGCTTTCGCATCAGCCTTGGGTGCCGCTCCCGAGGCGCTCATCCGACGTTCCTCGCCCGGCTGGTCTCGACGACGACAGCCTCCCACGCGGCGGCATGGTCATCGTCTGCGCGAACGGGAACGACGAGCCACCCGGCATCCGCCAATTGCTCGGCAATGGCTGGAGCTCCCGCGGCAACGCCAAACGAGCGGTCGATCAGCTCGACGGCGGACAGGTTACGCACCATGAATGCCACCGCAAGCTCGCCCTGCCGACGCTGGCGGCTGAGCCACTCGACTGTGTGACGCTGCGGGCTGCCCAGCAGCGCGATGACCGGCCCCCGCGAGTGGTGATCGGATGCGGCGGCAAGGTGTGCCTCGGAGGGAGCGCTCGTGAGTTCGAGCGTGGCGAGCCCAGACAGAAACTCCTCGTCGCCCCAGGTGCGGCGATGACCGCGTCGAGCCGCGTCGAGTTGGTTCGCACCCGTCTCATCAATGGCAACCTGAAACCCCTCACGCCGCAAATGCACCGCGACGGAGGCGAGCATGCGCACGACCCACTCAAAGGCGGCGCTCTCCTCGGACGTGCCGTCCTGGCGCGATCCGTTGTCCGCGAAGTCGACGTCCCGGTAGCCGGAGCGCAGGGTGTCGACGATGATGCGCGCCTCGGGAAAGCTGCGCTGCTCCTCCTGTCGAACCATCAGGTCGCCGTGCCTGGCGGTTGCGCGCCAGTGCACGCGCCGCATCGCGTCGCCGCGACGGTACTCGCGCGTCATCGAATCGTCATCGTCTCCGGTCGCCCGGCGCTGAACGAGCCGCGACTCACCGTCCCCGGCGGGGATCGAGAGGCCGCTATCGGCGAGCGGCACCACTTGGGGAGTGACCGTGAGTTGTTGTGCCTCGCCGAGGGAGACGAGACTGGATGCGAGTCCGAGGCCGTCCGACACCGCAATCGTCATCGGTCCGATCGGGTAGACGCCGCGGCGCACCGTTGCGAGGTCGTAGCTGAGGGTGCGGGCTGCGGCACGCGAGCGAAACGCTGGAAGTTCGAACTCGGCCGAGGCTCCCGGAGCCCACGGGAGGGCATCCCACCAGCTGCCCGCGATGCTGCCGCCGATGCCGCCGGTTCCTCGGGCAGGCTTGACCCCGAGCGCGACGATGACCGGTTCACCGGCCGGCACGATCTGCGGGCGAAGGCTTCGCACGACGCTGAGTTTCGGCCGACGCAGTCGCACGAACAGCACCGCAGTCACCGGAAGGGCTACGAGCAAGCAGCCGACTGCCACGAGTATCGGCAGGCCAGCGGTGTAGGCCAAAACGAAGGCGAGAGCGGCGAGGGCAAGAAAGGTGCCACCTCGAGAACTCAGCCGAACGCCTCCCAACGCACGCTCGGTCAAGCGGGTCAACCTGCGGCGAACTGCGGCGAGCACGGGGCCGTCAGTCCGATCGCATGTTGCCTGCCGCGCCGCTGAGCGGAACGGGAGTTTCGGAGACGATGCGCGCAATGATGTCGACGACGGAGGCACCCGAGAGCACCGACGAGGATGCACCAGCCCTACGCGCAGCAATGAGGCGGTGGCTGAACACCGGGATGGCGAGGGCGTCGATGTCGTCCGGCAGCACGAACTCGCGCCCGTCGAGCGCTGCACGCGCCTTTGCCGCCCGCACGAGCTGCAGGGTCGCACGGGGGCTCGCGCCAAGCCGAAGGTCGCGGTCCAGCCTGGTCGCTTGCGCGATTGCGACCGCGTACTGCTCGACCGCGTGGGAAACGAAGATCCCGCGAGCGGTCGCGATCATGCTCGCGAGCTGGGTCGAGTTCACCACCGCCGTGACCGCGGCGAGCGGGCTGGCCGTAGCCCGGTTGCGAAGCATGGCGAGTTCGGCTCTGGCATCCGGATACCCCATCGAGATGCGCGCCATGAACCGGTCGCGCTGCGCCTCTGGCAGCGGGTAGGTGCCCTCCATCTCGATCGGGTTCTGGGTGGCAACCACGATGAAGGGGGTGCCGAGCACGTAGCTGCGGCCGTCGACGGTGACCTGGCCTTCCTCCATGCTCTCGAGCAGCGCGGACTGGGTCTTCGGACTCGCGCGATTGATCTCGTCACCGATCACGATGTTCGCGAAAATCGGGCCCGGCTTGAACTCGAACTCGCGCTCGGCCTGGTTGTAGACGCTCACGCCGGTGATGTCGGCTGGCAGCAGATCCGGTGTGAACTGGATGCGCGACACCGAGCAGTCGACAGTTTTCGCGAGTGTGCGGGCCAGCATGGTCTTGCCGACACCCGGCACATCCTCGATGAGCAAGTGACCTTCGGCGAGCAGCACGGTCAGGGCCATCTGAACGGCCGTTCGCTTTCCGTCAATGACCGTCTCGATTTGCGAGATGATGGCGGATGCTCGTGCCGAGAACTCGGCGAGTGGCATCCCGCTCGGCTGGGCGCTCGGCTGCCCGCTCGGCTGCTCCGTCGCAAGTCCACCAGCGAAACTGTCCACCAACAGAGTCTGCCACGCATCACGAATCGATAACCTGTGAGGCTCCCGACAGCGGGACGCGGCGCGGCCAGCACCAGTAGCCTGATCCGATGAACATCGTGGTGCTCTGCGGCGGGGTTGGCGGGGCGCGGTTCCTGCGCGGGCTTCGCGGTGCCGTCGGCCCTGACGACAGCATTACCGCGATCGTCAACGTTGGCGACGACATGTGGCTGACCGGTGTGCGCATCGCGCCCGATCTCGACTCGATCATGTATACGCTCGCCGGCGTGAACGACGAGGAGCGTGGCTGGGGCCGAGTCGGCGAGAGCGAACGGGTCAGCGCCGAGCTTGCGGCATACGGGGTTGGCTGGCCGTGGTTCACCCTCGGCGACCTCGACCTCGGCACGCATCTCGCGCGCACACACTACTTGCGGGCCGGAGTGCCGCTCTCGAAGGCGACCGAGCTGTTGAGCGCCCGCTGGGAGCTCGGTGTTCGCCTGATCCCGGCGACCGACGACGAAGTCGAAACCTACGTCGTCACTGACGAGGGCACAATGCACTTTCAAGAGTGGTGGACCAAGCATCGCGCGAAGCTGCCAGCCCAAGCCTTCGAACACACGGATGCCACTGCCGCTAGCCCTGCCCCCGGCGTGCTTGATGCGCTTCGCGACGCTGACCTCATCCTCCTCGCACCGTCGAACCCGGTCGTTTCGATCGGCTCGATCCTCGCGATCCCGGGGATTCGCGCGGGGCTCGTCACGGCATCCGCCCCCGTTGTTGGGGTCTCGCCGATCATCGCTGGCGCTGTCGTGCGCGGCATGGCGGATGCCTGCCTCACCGCGATCGGGGTCGCGACCTCGGCCGCGGCGGTCGCACTGCACTATGGAGCACGCTCGTACGACGGACGGCTCGATACTCGCAACTCGACCTCGCTCTGGCCGAGCTCGGTTGGCCAGAGCGGGCTGCAAGGGTTGCTCGACGGGTGGCTCGTTGACGAGACGGATGCCGCGGCGGTTCCGCTGCTCGAGGCGGCGAATATCCGCTGTGCCGCCGTGCCGCTGTGGATGCGCGATCCAGAGTCGAGTGTGCAGGTTGCGCGCGACGCGGTTGCGCTCGGGCTCGAGCCGGGGCTCAAGCGCGGGCTCAGGCTCTGAGCGCCGCGAGCAGTTCCGAGGTGCGCGGGCCAACCGGCACGCCGTCGAGGTGCACGGTGAGGTGTTCGGCGAGGTCGACATCGCGGCGGAGGCCCTGCCAGGCGCCGAACAGTTCCACGTAGCCGGCGGAACGGTGGGCCGCCGCGGAACCCCCACCGAAGTGTGGTGCATGCGGAACGCCGGGCGCAGCGGTGGTGATGGCAGTGCCATCGCCCTCCGCGTCGGACACGAACGACAGCGGATGCTCCGCGGCGGCGGCCAGCACCTCTTGCAGTTCGGCCGACGTGAGTGCTGGATGATCCCCGAGCAACACCGCACGTGGCGACTCGAGGCCTGCAATATCCAACCCGCGGGAGATGGCCGCATTGAGCCCGGCGCCCGGGTCGGGGACAACCTGAGCGCCGAGGGCTGAGACCTCGTTGGCGAAGGCCGCGCCATCCGCCGACACGACGATCACGCGACCGACAGAGAGCGCGACTGAGATCGTGTCAAGCGCCATAGCGCGGGCGAGCGCGGCATTATCGCCGGGGCCGAACCGGGACTTCGCGGCGACGAGCTTGACCGGCACGACGATGACCCAGTCTGTGAGGTTCAACTGCCACCGCTTGAGGGGGCCGCATCTGCTCGCTCGCCGCTTGAAGTTGCTCGGCCCGACTGCCCGGCCTCTCGCGCTTCCAGCCCCGCCCGATAGCCGGCGTCCCACGCTTCGTCGGTGCCGAGCCGGAACATGTCCTCGGCAGCCGGACGCACGATGCTGTGGGCCCCTGGCTCGTCGAGGCCGCCCACGAGATGACCGAGTCCACGAACGATCGCGACCGGGAGGCCAGCGGCCTTCCCCTTGATGAGGTCGGCTGCGCTCGCGATCTCATCGCCTGTGGCTGGCACCGTGACGTCAAGGCGGCGGCCCGTGGCATCCGTCGTGCCTCGCAGGTCATCGAGCACGCGAACGCCCGCCGCGCCAATCGCGGCATCGGTCTGGCCCTGCCGCCAGGCGCGACCGAGCGTGTCTGTAATGATCACGCCGATGCGCACACCGGTGCGCCCACGCAGCGCGCTGCAGATGGCGAGCGCCGTGGCATCCGGGTCAAGAGGAAGCAACAGCACTGTGCCTTCTGGGGTGTTGCTCGCGTCGACGCCGGCTGCCGCGAGCACG
>JBBQLW010000062.1:0-8677 GCA_038328315.1 Actinomycetales bacterium | reverse complement strand
TCGCGAAGGCAAAACTTATCAGATTCGATCATCCATGCAGGCTGGTCGCGATCACGGGATGCACACGATGGATCAACACCTCGCTGAACTTGTCAACGCCGGCACGATCACGCACCAGGCCGCATACGACAAGGCTCACAGTCTCGAGGACATCCAGCAGCTTATCCAGCGGCCGGACCCGGATCGTGCGGCCACCCGCACGTTCGCAAACGAGAGTACTGCCGCGACCTTCGGAGCGCTCGACACCGGTCCCGACTTCGGCGACGCATATTCGAAGCGGGTGTAACGGTGGCGACCACGAAGACCTTCGCGTACACGGCGCGAGACGGCAACGGCAAGAAGGTCTCTGGCCGTATCGACGCGGCATCCGAGAGCGCAGTTCTTTCAAAGCTTCGGGTCATGGGCATCGCCCCGGTTACCGTTTCAGAGGCCGATGCAGGCACGGGACTGAACCGCGAGATCAACCTTCCGAGCATCTTTACGCCTAGCGTTGGAGGCAAGGATCTGGCTATCATGAGCCGCCAGATGGCGACCATGATCGTGTCTGGCCTGTCGCTCATCAAGACTCTGACAATCCTCGCGGAGCAGACCCAGAACAAGAAGCTCGCAGCGGCGCTGGTCGAAGTGCGCGGCGATGTCGAGGCCGGCGGCGCTCTCTCTGAGAGTTTCGCCAAGCATCCGATCATTTTCCCGCGACTGATGATCTACCTGGTCAAGGCTGGTGAAGCGGGCGGCTTCCTTGATCGCGCGCTCGACTCGGTCGCCAAGAACCTCGAGTCAGACGTCAAGCTTCGAGGCACCATCAAGTCCGCGCTTACCTACCCGATCGCCGTGCTCGCCATGGCTGTGCTCGGGGTCTTCGCGATGCTCATTTTTATCGTTCCAGTCTTTGAGGGCCTGTTCGCGAGCTTTGGCGGTGAGCTGCCGTTGCCGACACAGTTCTTGGTCACGCTCTCGAAGAATATGATCTGGATCGTGCCGACGGTCATCGTGTTCGTGGTGGCCTTTACCGTCTGGTGGAACCGAAATAAACACACCGAGCGGGTTCGCAAGGTCGTCGACCCACTCAAGCTCAAGGCGCCGGTCTTCGGAGTGCTGACTTCCAAGATCGCGATTGCTCGCTTCTCGCGCAACTTCGCAATCATGATCGGCGCTGGTGTGCCTATCCTGCAATCGCTGTCGATCGTTGGGGAGACTTCGGGCAACTGGGTCGTAGAAAACGCACTTCGAAAAGTTCAGGAGTCGGTGCGCACCGGCAAGTCGATCGCGGCGCCGTTGGCGGAGGAGCCAATCTTTCCCTCGATGGTGGTGCAGATGATCGCTGTTGGTGAGGATTCGGGTTCACTTCAGACGATGCTGGACAAGGTCGCGGATTTTTATGAAGAAGAGGTCCAAGCCACGGCCGAGTCGCTGACTGCCCTGATTGAACCGCTCATGATCGGCGTCATCGGTGTCGTCATCGGTGGAATGATCGTGGCGCTGTACTTGCCAGTGTTCAGTATCTTCGAGCAGATTCAGTAACACTGCTCGTCGGAAAACCACCCTTGTTCTGGGGTGTCGCGCCTGAGTCGGTCAAAGGCCAAGATAGTGCTAGCAGGGCAGGCCATCTCGGGGCTGCCTGGCCTGATTCCAAACTTCAAACGATAGGAAAGCACATGCACAAATTCTTCAACACTGCAATTGCGATTCGCAAGGGCGAACTAAAGGAGGGGCAGAAGGGCTTCACGCTCATCGAGCTGCTCGTCGTCGTCATCATCATCGGCATCCTCGCCGCCATCGCCATCCCGGTCTTCCTGAACCAGCGCGAGGCCGCTTGGCGCTCCTCTGTTGAGTCGGACCTCCGTAACGCGGCTCTCGCCGTCGAGACATGGGGCACGGAGAACAATGGTTCGATCGCCGCTATAGCCAGCCCTCAGGCATGGGTTGACACCGTTGCGGAGACCGCCACGACTCCAGGGTTGACGGTGAGCGCTGACAACACGCTGACCTTTACCTTGGTCGGCCAGACCTACACCATTTCTGGTGTCAACGCCAACCTCGGAGCTGCCACCCTTACCTATGACAGCCAAACCGGCGGTCTGGGCGACTGGCCGTGAGTTTTCGTTTACGGTGACACCCGAGTTTTTCGGTGAGAAGCCGGGTGCTGCTCTGGCGGCATCCGGCTTCTTGTTGTACATTGAGTTCCATTGAACCAAACTCATCAAAGTTCTGCTCCGAATCTTCTCCATGACACAAAGAGGCTCGTCAATGTTCAGTCGAATTAAGACCATGACTTCGCGTTCGCATGGCGAGGGTGGCTTTTCGCTCATTGAGGTGCTCGTTTCGGTGGTGATCCTAGGCGTTCTAGCGACGTCTTCGCTGTACCTGACCATCGGCGGACTTGACTCGAGTGAGTCTCAGCGTCGCACCAACGTTGCGGTCACACTCGCCGGCAGCGCGATGGAGTCAGTTGTTGCACGTCCGACATCGGTTAATGGGTCGACGGGGCTCAGCGCGATCTACGACGGTCGCTCGCATGCGGCCACCTTGGCGCATTGGGATATCAATGATGAAATTCCCGGATTCGATCGAATGAACCCCGCGTGGGATACGCATGCCGGCGGAGCTACTGTCGCGACGGTTCCCTTTTCTGAGACGATTCGCGTTAACGGCACCGATTACACGGTCGAGACGATGATCGGCCAGTGCTTCCAGCCGACGGCTGGGGGACACTGCACCACGGATGACTTGGGGTCTGCATCCGTCGAACTCACTCGAGTGATCACGGTGGTCTGGTGGTTCGCTGGCTCGAGTTGCGAGACCGGGACCGGCTGCTCGTACCACACGTCGACGCTGATCGACACGACTCCCGATGTGGAGTGGATTGCGAATTGACTCACAACCTCCCTCCCCGTGGCGAGAATCCCACCGCCGAACGACAGGCCGGATTCACCCTCATCGAACTCAGTGCGGCGATGGGCATTTTCACGGTACTGGTTACTGTGTTTTTAGTGGCAGTCGCGGGGCTTGCGCAAGGCACGAACACTGCCCGCAACACCGCATCCTCATCCAGCGGCGCGATGATTGTCTTCCAGAACCTCGACCGACAGATTCGCTATGCCGACGCCATCAACTTTTCGGGGGCCGGTCCGAGCGGGGCCCGATACATCGAGTTTCGCACGCCTGCTGCCAACTCAGCCACCGGTGTGGCGACGTGCACGCAGTGGCGATACGTACCGGGTGACCAGCGGGTCGAATCGCGCCGCTGGCAGAACGTCACCGGGGCCACCCTCCCGGCGTGGGGCAACAAGGTCAACGACGTCACTGACCTTGGCGGCATCGAGTACCCGTTCTCTCTGATTCCTGCCAGCGCTGCCTCATCGGCGAAACAACAATTGCGGTTGAGTTTGGAATCGGGCGACCCGGCTGTCGGCGGCGAGACGTCGATCAGCACCGTCTTCGTAGCACGAAACAGTTCGCTGTTGTCACCGAGCAATGCCGATGTGAACGGTGACGGCAACAGCGACTCCCCGGTGTGTCGCCCGACCGGAAGTAGGCCGTAATGCGAATTCATTTTCTCATGTCGGTGCGCAGCTCAGTGACGCGCATCGCAAGTATGCGCACCGCAACTCGATTCCGGGACGATGCCGGTGCCGCACTGATCAGCGTGATGCTTTTTATGGTTGTGCTCGGAGGATTATCGCTCGTCTTGCTCGGAACGCTGCTCGGTCAGATCGCGCCATCATTTAGCGCACAGCAAAACACCCAGACCGGCTACGCAGCTCAGGCTGGCTTACAGGCGGGCGCCGCGGCCATGCGGTCATCCACCGCGTTGCCAGATGCCGAGGGCATAGTGTACGGCGATCCGAGTCGGTTGCCGTGCGGCTTCGAGGGGGCCGTCGACGGCACAGTCGACTCGGTCTGGTACGACGTCGCCATTCGCTACTACAGCGCAGACCCTACCAACGAGACTGAGCTTTGGCGCGACGCGAATGACCTTGATTGCTCCGAGACCGACGGAGTGGACGAGGCGCCCGGGTACGCCCTCATTGTCTCCGAGGCCGTGTCTCCGGATGGCGCAAACGCACTCATCGGAGAAGGCTCGCGCACCATCTCCGCCGTGTACTCCTTCAGGCTAACGAACGTCAACATTCCAGGGGGACGGATTTTCGATGCGAACGGCCAATTTTGTATGAGTGCGGTGACCGCGACCGCAGGGTCACTGATCACCTACCGTGCGGCTGCCACTTGCTCCGAAGCTGACCCGTTGGCCCAGTGGGTCTATGACACTGACTGGGGCATCAAGCTCGCCAGCACCACCGTGGCAGGCCAAACGCCCCTGTGCATGACGGGCCCGATCGCTGCCGCAGGGCCCGATCGCCGGATGCAACTACAACCATGTCGCGCGGACGCAAACCCGGCCGACCCCGGACGATGGAATCAACTGTGGAACTGGCACGGTAGCGGGAGCCAGTCGTGGCAGGGCCACCGAGAGAACATCTCTGCGGGCCCGAGTGGAATCTGTATAAGCTCTGGTCGCGCCAACGGTGAGAATCTTCTGAGCCCACCCACGTTCGTGCTCGCGCGCGAAGGTTGCCGCGGAGACTCGGCCCCAGAGGCGAAGGTAGGGGCTGGCGCGGCGAGCAAAAGCACGAACCAGATCGTCAACTACAAAGAATTCGGGAGATGCACCGACATAACGAACGAGAACATCGGATTCTCGTACATGATCATCTTCCCCTGCAAGCAGGATCCGAGGGGGGGTGTGGCCGGCATTCTCTGGAACCACAAGTTCTTCTACGACGAACCCGTGCTGGGGGAGACTCAGGTGCTTGACCAGGAAGTCTTCATCCGGTGGCGCGACCCAGCGCAAACCAAGTACTGCATGCAGACTCCGGTCGCACCAGCGGTCGCGCCAGCACCGGGTTCTGAGGTCGTGTTTGTCACGTTCGCGCTTTGCACCAACAGCGCGCTTCAAGACTGGGATCGGGTTCAAGACTCCGGTACCTACGCGACCAGCTACGTCTTCATCGACACCTATGGGCGCTGCCTGACCGCGGATCCAACGCGCGGACTTCACTTTGCTAAGTACTCGAAAATATCGGTCTTGCCCTGCGACGGCTCGCTCGCGCAGAAGTGGAACGCGCCTTCTGACACGACGGAATCGACGTTCGGTGGCTTCCGTGAGTTCGGTGGCTAACGCGCGGGGACCGGCGCGGAGTTTTGCTTGATAGACGTGGCAACCCTAGTTGTTGCTGGCGTTTTTGCATTGATCTTGGGTCTCGCGATCGGGTCATTCTTGAACGTCGTAATCTGGCGGGTGCCCGCTGGCAAGAGCATCGTGGCTCCGCCAAGCGCCTGCACGATTTGTGACACGCCGATCGCCCCGCGAGACAACGTGCCGGTCCTTTCTTGGATACTGCTGCGCGGTCGATGTCGTCACTGCGGCTCGCCCATCTCGGTCCGCTACCCGCTTGTTGAGACCCTCACCGGCGTTGCCTTCGTTCTCGTGACTGTCGGAGCTCTCGTCGGGGTCTACCCCGCCAGCTTCTCGCTCCCGCTCGCATACTTCGTCGCGATCTCAATCGCGCTCGCGCTCATCGATCTCGATACCCACACGCTGCCGAACAAGCTCGTGATGCCGTCCTACCCTGTTCTGGCTGGTCTGCTCGTGATTGCCTCAGCGCTCGAAGCCGAATGGCTCCGGATGGTGACCGCGGGGCTCGGCATGGTCATTCTCTTCGGCTTTTACTTTCTCCTCGCGGTGATCTCGCCCCGCGGCATGGGTTTCGGCGATGTGAAGCTAGCCGGTGTGATCGGCATGCTCTTGGGCTGGCTTGGCTGGGGACCGTTGGCGGTTGGCGGCTTCGCTGCGTTCTTGCTCGGCGGAGTGTTCTCGCTCCTGCTCATCGCAGCGCGACGGGTGAGCCGAAAAGGCGGCATACCATTCGGGCCGTGGATGATCGCCGGAGCGTACGTCGGCATCTCGGTGGGAAACCCCCTAATTGAGTGGTACCTGTCGTCGATGGGTATCAGATAGTGTGCACACGCGACGAAAACTCCGAGCGAGGTGACAGATGGCAACACGCGTAGTCGGCATTGACTTTGGCAGCCGGGCGCTGCGCGCTGTCGAAGTCGAGGGACCACTCAGGGATCGCCCGACCTTGCGGCGCTACTTCGAGGTGCGCATCCCAGCAGGAGTTGTGCGCAGCGGTGAAGTCATCGACCCGGCGGCGGCCTCAGCCGCCATTCGGCGCCTGTGGAGCGGGGGCAAGTTCAGCACGAAGAACGTCGTGCTTGGCGTCGGTAACCAGCGGGTGCTCGCCCGCGATATCGAGTTGCCTCGCATGACCCCGGCTCAGCTGCGCGAGTCACTGCAGTACCACGTGCAAGACAAGCTCCCGATGCCCATCAACGAAGCCGTACTGGACTTCTTTCCCATTTCCGAGGGCATGGGGGAAGGTGGTCCGATCATGACTGGGCTACTGGTCGCGGCATCCAAGGAAGCTGTGCTCGCCAACGTCAACGCCGTTATCACGGCGGGCTTGAAGCCCGTGGAAGTCGATCTTATTCCGTTCGCCGTCACACGCACACTGTTGCGCGGCGTACGAGGCGATGGAGTTATTGCCCTCATCGATGTCGGGGCTGAGACGACCACTGTCGTGGTGACCGATAACGGTACTCCGCAGTTCGTGCGAATGATTCCTGCCGGCGGTGGCGACGTAACTCGCGCGGTCATGTCTCGGCTCAGCCTCGGTGAAGAAGCGGCAGATGGCACCAAAGTGCGGTTGGGGCTCGTGGCCTACCCCGGAGGGGCGCCGGATCAGCAGCTGGCCACGGAGGCGATTAGCTCGGTGACCGGCGAATTGCTTGAGAGTATCCGCAACACCATTACCTACTACGACAACACGCACTCGGGCTCGCGCGTCGACCGGATCATTCTCACCGGGGGCGGCGCGCGGCTTGAGGGCTTCCCTGCCGCCTTGCGTGAACTCACCCGCACCAACATCGTCGCGGTTGATCCGCTGGAAACCCTCAATGTTGCACGGGTCTTGAGAACGATGCGTCCGACAGAGCGAGACTCGCTCACCGTCGCGCTCGGGCTCGCCTTGGGGAGCAAAAAGTGAGCGGCCTGAGGTTTGGTCGCTCAATCGCGCAGACCGGTGCCGCTCGCGTCAACCTCCTACCGCCTGAGATCGGTCAAGCGAAGCGCGCGTCCCGAATGCGCGGCGGTATCGTCGCGCTCGCAATTCTCGCAGTGCTCGGTGTTGTCGCTGCAACCGCGTTGACGTTGATCGTCGCCGCATCAGTGCAGTCACAATTGCTCGCAGCGCAGGAAGAAACTATTCAAATCCTGCAAGAGCAGAGTGAGTTCATTGAAGTGCGAACCGTCTCGCAGGAAATCGAGACCCTCAAGTCTGCGCAACTCACCGGTACGCTCACTGAGATCGACATGCCGGAACTGATTCGGGCCATTGATGCCACGCTGCCGGCAGGCGTACTTGTTTCTACGTACGCCATTGATTCGGGTTCGCCAATCGAAGAGTTCCCACTGCCCGCCAACCCACTCGAGCAGCCACGCATTGCAACGCTGATTCTGACCGCTACGATACCGAACCTAGACGCGATTCAACAGTGGGTCGTCTCATTGAAGGCTTTGACCGGATTTGCCGATGTTTTCGTCTCGAGCGTTGCCCTGAATCAAGAAATTAGCACGTATGAGGCGATCGTTACCCTCAATCTGAACGGCGAGCTCTACCGAGATCGGTTTGCACCGGTCGATGAAGCAGACACGGTCGCCGAGGAACAGGGAGGGGAGACAGGATGAACACGTCTTCCACCACGCGCTACTGGACCATCGGCGGAGTTCTTGTCATTGTGGTCGTTCTCGTTCTCGGGTTCTTCCTTGGCGTGCAGCCCCAACTCCAAGCCGCTCAACTCGCCCAACGCAATCTCACGGATGTGCGGGCGCAAAACCAACTGGAGCGTGCCGAACTCGAAGCCCTCAGACAGCAGTTCGAAATGCTTCCGGAGATCACCGCCGAGCGTGATGCGCTTCGGCTCTCCGTGCCCAGCACGGCCGCGATCGAGGATTTCACCACACAACTATCGGCCCAACTTGCCGCCAATGGGGTGACCCTGGTGAGCTTCGGGGCATCCGGGGCGTCGGCCTTTGCGCCGTCGCCACAGCTCGAGGGTCTTGTGCCTCTCGGAATCAACGAGAGCAACTTCGTAACGATTCCGTTTCAGTTCAGTGTGTTCGGGCCACGTGACGGAGTGATCGCCTTGATCGCCGGCCTTCAGAACGGCACTCGCCTTGCCTTGGTCGATCAGTTCACGCTGCTCAACACTACGGATGCTGGCCTGTCCGCCGTTGACCTCTCTGGCCTCCTGTACGTCCTCCTCGACGAGCCGATCGTTGCACAGGTACCGGTCGACGGCACCGTCCCGGAAGAACCGGTCGATCCAGCATCACCGTAGTTGCTCAGGCGATAAACAGTTGAACAAGCCCGTAGACCGTGGCGCGACCATTGGTAGAGTATGACCGTCTCGGCAAGCCAACTTCCGAGCGACCAAGGAGTCAACGATGAGCGACGCTACCCCCTCGGCCCCGTCTGGCAGACGAGTGCGAACGAGCAAGCCTGAAGTGATCGAGGACGCAGTCGTCGTCGATGAAGCCACGGGTACCGAAGTCGAG
>JBBQLW010000061.1:0-8817 GCA_038328315.1 Actinomycetales bacterium | reverse complement strand
CGTCGAAGAGGCGAAGGATGTTGTCGCGATCGAGCGCACACGAGAGTTCCGCGGTCTCTACCATGTGCTCGGCGGAGCGATCAGCCCCATCGACGGTATCGGTCCCGATGATCTGCGCATCAAGCAGTTGCTCGGTCGATTGGCGGATGGCTCGGTCACCGAAGTCATCATCGCGACCGACCCGAACCTCGAGGGCGAAGCGACCGCCACCTACCTCACGCGCTTGTTGATCTACCCGAATCTGCGCGTCACACGTCTTGCTTCTGGTCTGCCGGTCGGCGGCGATCTCGAGTACGCAGATGAGGTCACTCTCGGGCGCGCGTTTGAGGGTCGTCGCCTGGTTGAGAACTGACTTTCTGCCGCGAAGTCGAGAAGACTCACCGCTGGCCCGCACAAAGCCACAGCGCAGAATCTCGCTGGTCTCGTGCCGTAAACTTTCCACCTAAAGCCCCGTCGGGGCAATTTGGCCGCCCCCAGAGCAGCCGGTTCACCTTCTCCGCGGGAGCACGAATTGAGCTTGATTGTCCAGAAGTTTGGTGGATCATCGGTCGCGGATGCCGAGAGCATCAAGCGGGTCGCCAAACGAATCGTCGAGACTCGCAAAGCTGGCAACGACGTTGTTGTGGTCGTCTCGGCAATGGGCGATACGACAGACGAACTGCTCGATCTAGCAAACGAAGTGGTGCCAGTCCCGTCTGGTCGAGAACTCGACATGCTCCTCACGGCAGGGGAGCGCATCTCGATGGCGCTCCTTGCAATGGCCATCAAGGGTCTCGGTGTGGACGCCCGCAGCTACACCGGCAGCCAAGCGGGCATGATCACGGATGCTCAGCACGGCTCAGCCCGCATCGTGGCCGTTTCACCACGCCGCGTGCGTGAGGCACTCGACGACGGGGCCGTCGCAATCGTCGCGGGATTCCAAGGTTTCAACAAGACGACCGGCGACATCACAACCCTCGGGCGTGGTGGTTCAGACACCACCGCGGTCGCGCTCGCGGCCGCACTCGACGCCGACCTGTGCGAAATCTTCACCGATGTCGATGGCGTCTTTACGGCCGACCCCCGAGTCGTGTCATCGGCCAAGAAGGTCGATTTCGTCACGAGCGAGGAAATGCTTGAGCTCGCGGCATCCGGAACCAAGGTTCTGTACATTCGAGCCGTGGAGTACGCCCGTCGTCACGGCGTCGTGCTTCACGTGCGGTCATCGTTCAACAACAATGAGGGCACGATCGTTCGCGCCAGGCACGAGGGAGAAGACGTGGAAGAGCCGATCATCACGGGGGTTGCAGCAGACTTCAGCGAGGCGAAAATCACGGTCGTCGGGGTTCCGGACACTCCTGGCAAGGCGGCGAGAATCTTCACGATCGTCGCGAGCACGAACGCCAACATCGACATGATCGTGCAGAATGTCTCGATGGCCAGCACCGGCTTGACCGACATCTCCTTCACCCTTGCAAAGTCGGATGCCCCTGCTGCGGTGATCGCGCTCACCGCCAGTCAGGAGGAGGTCGGCTTTCACTCACTGCAGCACGATGACCAGATTGGCAAGCTCTCGGTGGTCGGCGCGGGCATGCGCACCAACGCCGGTGTATCGGCGACGCTCTTCACTGCCCTCTCAGAAGCCGGCATCAACATCGAGATGATCTCGACAAGCGAGATTCGCATCTCGGTGATTACCCGCGCCGATACTCTTAATGAAGCCGTGCGCGCTGTCCACACGGCGTTCGGACTCGACGGTGACACCGAGGCAGCTGTGCATGCCGGGACCGGCCGTTAGCTCCGCACCTCATCATTCTGCAAACTAGAATCTGAGCTTGACCCCTGACCAAGTGAGCGAACCATGGCAAACCCCCCAGTGAGAATCGGCGTTGTCGGCGCCACCGGTCAAGTCGGCGCTGTTGTGCGCCGACTGCTCGAGGAACGCGACTTCCCAATTGCCGAGATCCGGTTTTTCGCCAGCGCCCGCAGCGCAGGCACCACGCTGGACTTCAAAGGTGAACCGGTCACTGTCGAGAACGCGGAGACCGCCGACCCGACTGGGCTCGACATCGCGATCTTTTCCGCGGGAGCCACAACCGCTAAAGCTCAAGCACCACGGTTCGCGGCCGCTGGAGTGACAGTGATCGACAATTCCTCGGGTTGGCGGATGGACCCTGATGTGCCGCTGGTCGTCAGCGAAGTGAATGCCCACGCGATCAAGGATGCCGTCAGGGGCATCATCGCGAACCCGAACTGCACGACGATGGCTGCAATGCCAGTGCTCAAAGTGCTCGACGCCGAGGCGGGACTCCAGCGGCTGATCGTCAGTACATACCAAGCAGTCTCCGGCGCTGGGCTCGCCGGCGGCGAGGAGTTGCTTGAGCAGGCCACCGCCGCACTGGAGCAAGACGCGATCGCCCTCGTCCACGACGGTCGTGCCGTTGACCTGCCAGCAGCGAAGAAGTTCCCGAAGAACATCGCGTTCAATGTCGTGCCGCTCGCTGGAACCATTGTTGACGATGGATTCTTTGAGACCGACGAGGAGAAGAAGCTGCGAAACGAGAGCCGCAAGATTCTCGAACTGCCGGAGCTGCTCGTGAGTGGAACCTGCGTGCGGGTTCCCGTCTTCACCGGCCACTCGCTGTCAATTAATGCCGAGTTCGCGAGACCGCTCAGCGTCGCCCGCGCGACCGAGTTGTTGCGGGATGCTCCGGGTGTCGTTCTCAGCGACATCCCGACCCCGCTCGAAGCCGCTGGCCGCGATGAAAGCCTGGTCGGTCGCATCCGAACCGACGAGGGAGTGCCAGACGGCAGAGGGCTTGCGCTGTTCATCAGCAACGACAACCTCCGGAAGGGGGCAGCCCTGAACGCCGTGCAGATTGCCGAACTGGTCGCCGCCGATCTCGCAATCGCCGCCCGCTGAGCCGTTCTGGTACGCCGACCGCCTTCTGTTGAAATCATCAACGGCTGGGTACGAGATGCTGCGGCTCGCGTCGACGCCGACTATTCGCAGTGCTGATGGACGCCGAGCTCCAGCGGCTTGGCCTCGAGTGCTGCACTAAACTGACGACGTGAGTTCAGCCGCAGCTACCGATGTGCTCGATGTCGCTCTGGTCGGCGGCGGCATCATGAGTGCAACTCTCGGGGTGATCCTGCAGCGGCTCGAACCGAGCTGGAACATCCAGATCTTTGAGCGCTTAGACGCTATCGCCGAGGAGAGTTCGAATCCGTGGAATAACGCGGGAACCGGGCACGCGGCGTTGTGCGAGTTGAACTACACGCCGCAACTCGCAGACGGCACAATCTCGATCTCGAGCGCGGTGCACGTCAACGAGCAGTTTCAGGTATCGCGTCAGTTCTGGTCGCAGCTCGTGACGGAGGGCGCACTCCCGCAGCCGAAGGCCTTCATCAACGCGACCCCGCACATGAGCTTCGTCTGGGGTGAAGCCAATGTGCAGTACCTGCGCAAGCGCTACGAAGCGCTCAAGGACCATCCACTGTTTGCCGGTCTTGAATACAGCGAGGATGCCGCGGTCATTCGGCAATGGGCACCGCTCATGATCCCGGGCCGCCGCAAATCACAGCCGATCGCCGCGACCCACATCGCCGCTGGAACCGATGTCGATTTCGGCGCGCTCTCGCGGTTATTGACAAAGAGTCTGCTTGCCAACGGCGCTCGGCTCAACGCAGGCGTGCAGGTCAGGAATCTGAACCGCGCGCGCAGCGGGTTGTGGAAGTTGTCGCTTCGGCGCTCGGTCGGTGGAACGCCGGTCACTCCCGTTATGGCGAGGTTTGTGTTCGTCGGCGCTGGCGGCTACGCGCTCGGGCTCCTGCAGAAATCGGGCATCAAGGAGATTCGCGGCTATGGCGGGTTTCCGGTCAGTGGCGAGTTCTTGCGCACCGATAACCAAGAGCTCGTTGCCAAGCATGCCGCGAAGGTCTACGGCAAGGCCGCTGTAGGCTCGCCGCCGATGTCGATTCCGCACCTCGATCTGCGGGTCGTTGAAGGTCAGGGCAGCCTGATGTTCGGTCCGTACGCTGGATTCAGCCCTAAGTTTCTCAAGACTGGTTCTGTACTCGACTTGTTTGCCTCGATCCGTTGGCACAACATCGTTCCGATGGTTGCGGCAGGGCTCGGCAACCTCGGGCTCGTCAAGTATCTGATCGGGCAGCTTGCTGCGAGTCCGGCGGCGAAGTTCGCCGAGTTGCAGAGCTTCATTCCTGAGGCGAAGTCAGAGGACTGGTACCGCATTACGGCAGGTCAACGTGTTCAAGTCATCAAGAAGGATGCGAAGAAGCTCGGTGTGCTGCAATTCGGCACCGAGGTGGTTGCGGCGGATGATGGGAGCATCGCTGGCCTCCTAGGAGCATCTCCCGGTGCATCCACAGCCGTGCCGATCATGGTTGGCCTCATCGAGAAGTGTTTTCCGAATCGGCTTGAGGGTTGGCGCGACGGTCTCGTCGAGCTGATTCCGAGTTACGGAGTTGCGCTCGCTGATGACAGTGAGCTCGCGGCGGAGACGATCGCGCGAACGGCGAAGACTCTTGGAATCCACGCCTGACCTAGATCAGCCACTCCGCACCAAAGTGCGGCTGGCGATCCTTGATGACCACGAGCTCGTGCTCGATGGACTCGTCAGTTGGATCGGTGGGAACGCGCCAGATTTCGAAGTCTCCCTAGCAGTGAGTTCATGGCTCGACCTTGTGCACAGCGACCGGTTTCCCACCGATCTGCTGTTTCTTGACTTCCAACTCAAGGAGACTGTGTCGATCGAGGCGCGCGTTCGCACCTGTCGCGCCGCTGGCACGACGGTGATCGTGCTCTCCGGAGTCGACTCACCCGAGGCTCAGGAGCGTGCGGCTGCGGCCGGAGCAGCCGCGTTTGTGACGAAATCAGAGCCGATGGATGCTCTCATGGCCGTCGCGAGAACGGTCATGGGCGTGACGCCGGGAGCGACACCCCCCCGTCGAGTTCGGCCACTTCCAAGCGGTGCAACGCAGTTGACCAAAGCCCGCCTGAGCGAGAACGAAGCCGAGGCGCTCGGTCTTTATGCCAGCGGGCTCAGCACCGCGGAGGTCGCCGAGCGCATGCAGGTGCAGTACGAGACAGTTAAGACGTATCTCAGGCGAGTTCGAGAGAAATACGCGAAGGTCGGTCGCCCCGCGAGTACGAAAGGCGAGCTCACGAGGCGAGCAGCAGAAGATGGGTATCTTCAATAATGAGCAAGCTTTACTTTCGCTACGGTGCGATGAACAGCGGCAAGAGTACGGCGCTCCTGCAGGCGGCGTTCAACTACGAGGAACGCGGCCAGCAAGTGCTGCTCGCGAAGCCCGCCATCGACACCAAGGGAGACAACGAGATCGTCTCGCGCCTTGGTGTTACCCGCCTGGTTGACTTCACCGTGCTCCCGGACGACAATCTGCTGGTGATCTTCGCCCACCAGCGGGGCATCGTTGCGAAGCGCACCGGCTTGCCGGTGAGCTGCTTGCTCGTTGACGAAGCCCAGTTCTTCACCGAAGGACAGATTGATGATTTGCTGCGTATCGCTATCGTGCAGCACGTTCCGGTGCTGGCATACGGCATCCGCACCGACTTTCAAACCGTGGCGTTCCCCGGCAGCAGAAGACTGCTTGAGATCGCCCATTCCCTCGAAGAGCTCAAGACGATCTGTCGCTGCGGTCGCAAGGCTGTCTTCAACGCGCGCAAGGTCGGTGACCGCTATGTGTTCGATGGTGACCAGGTGGCGATCGATGGCGAGAACGTCACCTACGAGTCGCTGTGCGGCTCGTGCTACCTCGAAGAGAGCCATGGCGTGTTGGGCCCTGCGCGGCGGCCAAAAGACGAATTCAGCTATGGCAGCGCTCCGGACACCGACTTTAGCTAGCAGAACCAGTCACACTCACAGCGGTCGGGGTGGCGGGATTCGAACCCACGACCTCTTCGTCCCGAACGAAGCGCGCTACCAAGCTGCGCCACACCCCGCGGCCACGAATCCAGAGACACGAGCCTCGTCAAGAATAGCTGAAATCCCCGGGGGTCAGTGTCACGACGACGGCTTCCGGGGGGCAGGCGAAGCGGACGGGAGCGTAGATCGAGGTTCCGAGGCCGGCGCTGACGTTCAGGTAGGCGGCTTTGCGTGCGTGGCGCCACAGGCTCAAGCCTTGGGCCTGATTGTGCGGAATGTCGCAATTCACAACGAGCGCTGGCAGGCCGGGAATTCGGACCTGGCCGCCGTGGGTGTGGCCCGCGAAGATCACTTCTGCGCCATAGGTTACAAACGAGTCAAGGACACGGCGGTATGGCGCGTGCGTCACACCGATCGGGACCGCTTCCGGGCCGCTTCGGTCATCCTGCCAGCCAACGTTCTCGCGCATTTCTTCGATCAGGCCGGGCAACTGGTCAAGTCGATCCCAGCCTCGATGCGCGTCATTCACGCCGAAGAACTCCAGCCGAGATCCGCGCAGTTCGAGCGCGCGAGCGCGGTTGTTCAGTGACAACCAGCCGAGACTGTCTGTGAAATAGCGTTCGAGGCTGTCAATGTCGAGACGTTCAGCAGTGTTGTTGTGACCCGACGGTCCCCCGAAGTAGCGCAAGGGATTCTTGAGGCTGGGGCCGTAATAGTCGTTGGAACCGTTGACGTAAACGCCCGGAACATCCGCGAACGGCGCAAGCGCGTACTCGAGTCCGATCAGACCATCCGGATGCCCTAGGTTGTCCCCGGTATTGACGATCAGGTCCGGCTCGATGAAGGCCAGAGATCGCACCCACTCCTGCTTGCGGGTCTGCCACGGTGCCATGTGAAGATCGGAGAGGTGCAACGCTGTGATGTTGCGCGCGCCGGGGTCGAGGACCGGCAAGGTCTCGTAGCGCAGGGTGAAGCGATTGCGCTCAACCAGCGAACCCCACGCAAGGGCCGTGACTCCAGCGGCGGCGACCGCACCGAGTGCGACCGCCGCCGAAGAAGCAGGCTTTATGGAACGCAGGGGGTGTCCTGAGCAACCGACAGTGTGATTGGATCGGTGGTCAGGATGAACGTGCCGGCAGCAGGTCCCATCGCCGTGACCTTACCGATCTTAGGATCGCCGGCTAGCACAACCACGCAGGCCGCGGGCTGGATGTTCGTGAATCCAGCGCCAAGCAAAAGTCCGCTTGCAGCCGCATAATCGTTTGTTTCGCCGTCCCCGACGACATCTGGCACCATGAATTTGTTGCCGCGACTCGTGAACACGGTGATCGTCACACCCTTGGCTGACTTGGTTCCTGGAGACGGATCGGTCGAGACGATTGTTCCAGCCGGTGCCTCAGAGTCGACTTGACCGCCGTCCGCGAAGACGAAACCGAGTCCTTCCAGCAATGGCTTGGCTTGCTCAAGAGTACGACCGCGCACATCGGGAACCTCAAGCCCTGATCCGGTCAGCAGTTGCGGGGAAGGCTCCGGGAACGCGCTGCCGCCATACTTGGCGTTCAGGGCCGCAAGCGTCGGTCGCATGATGAAGTGCCGCAACCGGATGCCCGACACGTCGGCGTAGGAGGTGCGCAGAATGTCTTGGAAGCCGATGCTGTTGCCCACCCAGACGACCGTGCCGACACTCGTTGTCGCTGCAGCCATCCAGGTCTGCGTTGCACCGTCGGTCGTACCGGTCTTGCCGAGCAGCGGGACTCCGTCGTCGGGGTTCGAGAACCTTGCGTTACCCGTTCGCGGAACGCCCTCGAGAACGAACGCGGCGGTCGCGGCGACTTCTGGCGAGATTGCCTGACGGCACTGTTTTGCCTGGCCGGGCAACTCGGTGCCATCCGGTGCGATTGCGCGGTCGACGATGATCGACTTGCAGAACACGCCCCCGGCGCCGATGGCTGCATAGGCGCCAGCCATGCTCAGCGGCGTGACCTCATTCGTCCCGATGATGGATGCGGGGTTGGTCTGTAACGGGCCATAGTCCGCGCGCTCGACCCCGAGACCCTCGGCCACGTTCTTGATGTTGCACAGGTCAAGTTGCAGCGCCATTGAGAAGAACACACCGTTGATCGATTCGACCGTACCGACGCGAATGTCGTAGATACCGCGCTCGCCGGAGTTGTTCTTGAATGTCACGGGGCCGCCCCAAGGTCCGTTGCAGGCGTCCCGGAACTGGGCGCCCGGGATGGTTCGCCCGTCACCGAGAACCCGCTCGCTGATTCCCTTGTTCTGGTTGAGCCACTCCAGCAGGACGAAGACCTTATACGTCGACCCGGGCTGGAAGCCAGTCGAACCTCCGTAATCGAAGCTCGTGTTGTAGTTGACCGCTGAGGTGGTCGGCCCGCCCCCCTCGAGAGTGTCGTTGAATTCTTTGTTCTCTGTCATGACGAGCACGCGGCCGGTGCCGCCCTGTACGGACGCCGTTGCGCTTCCGAGCGCGAAGGCGGTTTCGGTGTTGGGAGCGTAAGTCCACGTCGCGTTCTGCGCGGGAATCTGGGCATCAAGATCGAGGGTGGTGTAGAGCTTGTATCCGCCGCGCTTCCAGTTCGCTTTGCGCTCCTCTGGGTTTGCGCCGAGGAACTCGAAGTCCTGAACGCTCTTGACGACGTAGTCGCAGAACCACTTCGCGTGCGAGTACGCCGATGTGCAACCGTTCGTCGGGCTCGAAGGCAGCAGTGTCGTGTCGTCAACGGGCGTCTCGTAGGCTTCGTTGTATTCCTGCCGGGTGATGTTGCCCTCGGCCAGCATCTGGCCGAGGATGAAGTCTCTGCGCTCTTCGTTTGCCGAGTAGTTTTCGGGGTCATTGAGCGATCGTTGGCCGGGGTACTGCACAATAGCGATCAAGCTTGCCGCTTGGTGGAGAGTCAGATCCTTGGCATTC
>JBBQLW010000060.1:0-9063 GCA_038328315.1 Actinomycetales bacterium | reverse complement strand
TGTCACGAGGCCGGGCGCCATGTAGGGCTCGCGGTCGACGCTCGCGTTGTCGAAGTAATAGTTGGCGGGGTCTTTGACGTAAACGAGAATGGTGTCGTGTTTGGCTGGCCACCGACTGTTGGTGCGCGCTCCGTAGTCGTACGCCCAGATGATCTCGTTGATGAAACTGTCGCGACCGAACAGCGCGTCGAGAGCGACTTTGGCATAGTGGGCTTCGCGATAGTCGAGGTGGAGGTACAGCGTTCCTCGTTCGTCGAGCAGGCGCCAGGCTTCGACGAGCCGCGGCTGCAGAAAGCTCCAGTAGTCGCTGAAGCGGTCGTCATAGCTTGTGAGTGCGCCAATCACGGTCTCGTAACTCAGGCCCTTGAACCCGGTTCGCGCACCGGTCGCGGACTGTGTCATCGACGTCGACCGTCTGACTTGGGTGCGACCGGTGTTGAATGGGGGATCAAGATAAATGAGGCGAATGCTCCCGTCTGGGAGCTTGGCCGTTGCCGCGAGGTTGTCGCCGTGGATCACTAGGTTTGGGCCCTCGGGCATCCATGGCATTTGCAGGGAGGCGACGATGTCATGAACCAATGGGCACGGGGGGTTCCTCGCTCGAGCTTGTCGGATCGAGAGGTGTCGTCACCGCGACGACCGCCAAAGAAACTCCGGGGGAGAACTCGCCGCGAATGATGCTTCTAGCGCCGACGTAGTTCCTCTTTGCCACCCCTCCGAATTGGGAAAGAACGTGTCTAGAAGATACTCCGACTCGAATCACCCATTCTGCACCGACCTCGTCGGTAGACAGCAGATCGGCTCTGAGAAAGAATACGAAAGTGGAAGTTCCCTTCCGCGAGCGTTTGATTTCCCTCCCAGCGATATCGAAAAGGTTGGGGTAATCGAGATCCAGCGGTATGCCGACGCCAACTCGTTGCGAGTCGCCCACGACGTTTGTGGAGAGTGAGGCTTTCGCTTGGATGTCTAGAAGCGAAGACCATGAATTGTTGCGAATCTTGAAGGCCAACCGCTCGCGCCCATCAGCTCCGGTCGACCCTGCAAGGCTTTGGCTGAGTTCGACTCGGGGGCGCACTCGAGACAGTAGAAAAAGAAAGAGCGTCGCTGCCACAAGACTGCTCAGTGCGCCGAACAGGATGGATTCCACTATGCCCATGTTCAAATCTTGGCACGAACGTCGTTTGTATCCGCGCCGTACGCTGTGAGGGTGCCCGACGCGCCAAACCCCAGCCACGAACTCAGCACGAACGGGGTGGGTCCGTGGCGCGGCGAGTGGCCGAGTGATCCGTGGTTCGACCCCGAGTTGCTTGAGCGCGGCGATAGCCGCAACGTAGTCGACCGGTACCGGTACTGGAGCGTCGAGGCGATTCGCAGCGATCTGGATGCGACGCGGCATCCGTTTCAAGTCGCGATTGAAAACTGGCAGCACGACATGAACATCGGCTCGATCGTGCGCAGCGCCAACGCGTTCGGCGCCGAGCGCGTGCACATCATCGGTCGGCGGCGTTGGAATAAGCGCGGGGCGATGGTCACGGACCGCTACCAGCACATCGATCAGCACGACGATGTCGCAGCGTTCGCGTCGATTGCACGAACGGCAGAGCTACCTATCATCGCCGTCGATAACGTTCCGGGCAGCACCGCGATCGAGAGGTTCATGCTTCCAGCGCGCTGCGTTCTGCTATTCGGTCAGGAAGGTCCCGGGCTGAGCCCAGCAGCTCTTGATGCCTCGGTAGCGACGGTCGAGATCAGCCAGTTTGGCTCGACAAGAAGCATCAACGCGTCCGCCGCCGCCGCCGTCGTTATGCACGCCTGGATCACTCAGCACGCGACTATCCACTGATCCGGGACGTCCGCAAGAGAGCGGACACTCTCCTGTACCCCGATTGGGGTGTAGCGCGAGCGCGCGCGGCGCGGTAACGTGTCGAGAGAATTTTGCACCTAAATTCAGTGCCTGTACACCCGAACCAGAGATGTAGTGATGACTCACGCCCACAAAGCTCAGCGAAAGCGCCCCCGCCTCAGCTCGGCAGCTAACTTCTCTTCGCCCCTTCTTCGCTCCGCGAAAGCGCTCGGGACGATGGCCCTCGGCGCGCTCGTTGTGCTCACATCACTTGTGCTTCCGACAACTGCCGCGTCCGCCCTCGAACCGGCCGCGCTTCGCAACACCAAGACTGCGAGCGCAACCGACCTTCAACCGCTGGAGACGTTTAACTGGGTTATCGAGGTCGGGTGCTCGGTGCTCAGTGATGAGTGCGTCAACGCCGTTCTCACCGACACGATTCCGGCCGAATTCATCGTGGGGCCGGCATCCTCGATCCTTGTCACAGGTGCGATCACGCCCGCTGAGCGAATCATCACGGTTACCGGGCAAGACGTGCGCATCGAGTTCCTGCAGAATTTGGTGCTGCCGGTGGGCGGGCAGGGGCTCAAGAACGGCATCCTTACTGTCACGGTTCCCGTGCAGGTTCGTGACACTCTGAATTTCACTCCGACGCCGATCGTTGTCTCGAACACGTCGATCTTGACTGCGGATAACGCGCCGACGGTACCGAGCACTGCCAGCGTCAACATCACCGTTCCCTTGCGCTTGGCGACCATTCCTACCAAATCATTCTCGCCAGCCACCAATATCGTTTCTGCCGGTGTCGCCACGACGCTGACGGTCGCGGCAACGAATACCTCGAATAGCCCGATTGATACCTTCACCGTGCAAGACCCGGTAGGCCCAAGCACCGCCGCGATCTTCTCGAATGTGCTCGCCATTCAGAACCCCCTCGGCGCGGTGATCTGGCCCGCCGGTGCGACGAGCGCCATCGTGTCGCTCTGGGACGTGACGGCCTTGCCGGCACCGGGGTGGGTCTCGGCAACCTCCGTTGCGGTCGGCGACCCCCTCTCGTTCCCTGCCGCGGTGACGCTGATAAACGCGCGCGGTGTTCGCATCGAGTTCTCTTCTGGCACGGACGCACTGATCCCTCGTGACGCGACAGCCTCCTTCGCGCTTGCACTGCAGAACCGAGTTGGCGCGACCACCGGAACCAAGCCCAACACCGCGCAGTCCACGGTTGCCATCACGGGGCAGCCGCCGGTAAGCGCGACGGCGAATGCGAACTACACGCTGACCGCGGCATCCACCTCCGTCGCGGCGACGAAGGACATCACTCCAGATCGCATTGCTACGGTTGCGTTGCCCCCGCCCGCCGGAACGAACCTGACCAGCTCGATTGTGACGCTCACCGGGCGTAACAGCGGATCCGTGCCCCTCCAGACCCTCACGATCTCCGAGCCATCATCCGGGGCCGCTCCGGATGCAACACCGCTCGCCTTCAACTCGCCGAGCAATCCGCTCTCGCCTTTTCACAGTGCCGGCGGGGGCGGTCTCATGTTCGACGGGTTTACCGCGGGCGTCGATTGGCCAGCTGGGGCGACAGCAGTTGACATGAGCTACTTCTACTCAGACGGCACCGATGCAGCGTCGCCAACAGGTACGACAGTTGACCAGCTCCCGGCACCAGATCTGACACCGGGCAAGCGCGTCACCGGCTTTATCGCAACCTTCACCGGCGTGATGCCTGCGTCTGCCGTCGCAACGCTCCCGTTCACGGTTCGTGCAAACCCGCTGCAGGTTGCGCCAAACCTGCAGGTGACCTATAGCAACACAGTTCGGGTCTCGGGAGTCGACATTTTCAGCACACCCGCTTCACCGGTAGTCGCGACGGACACCGTGACCGTTTTCGCAGACCAGGTATCTGTCACCACCAGCAAGACCAACACCCGCCCAGAGCTGCTTGCTCAGTCCGGGCAGTCGACGACCGTCACACTACAAGGCACGATTCTTGGCTACCCGCAGTCGACTCGCGCTTCGGAGCGCTTCGAGATCAGCGACCCGAGCGGCAGCACCGGACTAACCGAGTGGTACCAGTACTTCAACTCCACCGGAATCGTCGCAACGCAAGTCCCGGGTGCGGCTACGCTCACGGTGCAGTACCGCGACGTGGACGGCAACTACACAGACATCCCGGGCTTCATTGATCTCGGGCCGGGCACGTACACGCAGTCGTTCCCTGGCGGAATCCTCAACGCTGTCTACGGCATCAAACTGATCTGGGAGTCGACAACCGGCTTCAACCCGAACCAGCAATTCACCGCCAATATCGGCTTCGCCCTTCGGTCAACGCTTCGTGACACTGCGCCAGCACAGGCACTGCCCAATGCGGACCTAATTGGCGTGCTTGAGAACTGCTCCGCCGCACAGGCCACGAGTGGTGTCGTCACCTCGAACCTTGCCGTTTCGCCGGTGTGCCCGATAGTTAACTTGCGCGCGGTCGGCGGAGGCGGCGGCGGTGCCAACCTGCTCGACAAGAACTTCATCAACGTCGGAAACACGAACCAGCAAGACATCATCACGACCCGAAACAGCAGCCAGACGCGCGTGAGGCTGAACTGGTCAACCGCTGGTTTCACGAGCGTGAACTCGATGGAGATCTACGACGGTCCGGTGGACGCCGCGGGCGACCCGGCACCACTGCTCTGGAATCAGCGCGGAACGTGGGATGCCTTCGACTTGGTATCGATACCGGCACTTCGCAATTCGGGCAATAACGCCAACTCGATCGACACGCTCGTCACGTACGACAGGGTTGTGATTCAGTACTTCGACCGAAGTGACAGTACGTGGAAGACCCCGAGCGCCCTCGGCGCTAACTGCACCGTGGCGAACCCGTGCGGCGGCGGTACGACGACGACCACAACGCTCACCACAATCGAGCGCGCAAACGCCGTAGCGGTGCGCTTTATCTTCTCCGAAAGGCCTGGGCGAACTGTACTTGACCCGGCCCCCGGCAGTGGCGTCGCGGCATCCTTCAACAACAATCGTCGTATCGACCTCGTCTTCCAGCTCCGCAACGCGCTACGCAGTAACGCGAACACCCCTGTTGTCAACGGCTACCAGTACAACGTTCCGATTGTCGCCCCAGCCTCGAGCGTCGTGCTCAACGGCGCGCACGCCCTTGCGACCCTCGCGAGTTCGACGCTTGTTGATCGGGCGATCGATACGATCACGTTGCAGGATCCCAATCTCGCCGTTGGCGTGACCAAGGCCTGGGCCGGTGGTGATTTGCCGATTCCAGACGGCACCGAGACGGGGCCGCGACCGAGCGGTCGAGTGACCATCGTCGCCACGAACCAGACGCCAGCCACCGTCAGTTCCTTCACAATTGAGGAACCGAACCCCGGCGTCGTGGCCCCAAACGATTCACCGTTCGAAGAATTTGACTTGGCACGATTCGTCAGCTTTACCGCCCCGGGTGGGGCGACCGGGCTCACGGTTACGGTCTTCAGGCCCGCCAGTTCCGGCGGTGACCTTGTGGCGACCGGATCCACGACAGGTGCTCGCGATGCAGCTTTGCTGTGGACCCCGGTTGATCTGGCCGCCGCGACCGGCTTCCGCCTCGACTACACCGGCACGATTTTTGCCACGAATAGCGGCACGACCGACGATGCGACCGTTGTCTTCGACCTCGTGCTCCGGTCAACGAATCGCAGCGCACCCTTCGCGCCGGTCGGCATCGCCGATAGCCCGGTGCGAAACTCGACCCAGGCGACGGTTGCAGATCTTCGCTATGACCCGGCGAGCCCCGTCACGACACCGACGTTCAGGGCAATTGCCCTCAGCGCTCGGGCGCAGGCACTGAAGAACCTGCTGCTCTCGAGCATCTCTGTGGCAACGACGAAGGTATTCAATCCGACATTCCAGATTGAAGGTGTCCGAACCCCGGTAGCGATGACGTTGACCGCCACGCCGGGTGGAACAGAGCGCGTGCAGTCGCTGGTTGTCACTGACGATCGCGCGAGTTTCTGGAACGCATTCGACTTCCTAGGTCGGGGGGGAACCATTCCCCTGCAGGTGTTCAGCCCGACATCCATTGGCAGTTCCACAACGCTCCGAACCGACATCTGTGTTGGCCGCACCTGGAATGCCGCGGAGATTGCAGCGGCTCCTAGCGCCACATGCACTGCAACCGGTGGAACTTGGGTGGTAGGTATTCCGCAGACCCAGACCGTGGTCAACGCAACCACCACGGCCATCATTCCGGGTGGATTCACGGCCGCGCAGGTCCAGGGGCTGCGGTTCACAATGCAACGGGCCGACGGCAGCCAGTGGGAGAACCCGCAGGCTCCCACGCTGACGCTTCCGCTCTCGGTACAGCGCCGACTCGACCTCCGCACCGGAGGCCCCGTGCTCACTGACTACGTCGACAACCTGCCGGCTCCAGGCGAGACCGCAAAGGGAACGACCACCAATGTTGTGACGGCCGACGTCGAAGGTATCTGGGGTAAGCGCGCGAGCGCCAGTGCCACCAGTACCTACCTGTACCAGCACGCCATCACGAGTGTGGAGGTACTGAAGACCCCGGAAGGCGCCAAAGCACCAGGACAGGTCTTCGATTACACCCTCAGTGTTCGGAACACGGGCGGTTGGCCGATCGTGAATCCCGTGATCACGGACTACTTGCCGACGGATGTTCAGGGCGCCCTATTAATCTTCGATCCCGACAACCCCACGCTCTATACCTACTCGCTGACCGGGCCTGCGCCAGTTCCTGCGAACGGCACAGCCCTGCCCAGCGGCACCTCGGATTCGAATCCGCGGCCCACCGTCGACGTCGTGAACGATGGTCCCGGCCCAGAGCTGATCACCTTCACGTTCCCGAGCGGTCCAGCTGGGCCCCCCGTGCTCGAGGTCGGTCAGACCTATACCATCGTCATCCCGATGCTGTTCCGACCGGGCCTAGTCTCGAGCACACCCGTCACGAACACCTTCGGCATTAAAGGAGATCGCATTTTTAACGCCTGCACAGCGCCTCCTGGCTTTACTGCCCAGCTCGTCGCGAGTGGGGAATGTGTCACCGGCACCACGGTCCGCCCTGCCGCACAGCCTGCGCTGCGTGCCCTCATCTCCGTGAAGGCAATTGTCGCGGCCGGATACCCGGATCAGGGTTACACCGGCGGCGCAACATGTGCCACTGATGTCGATGCGGACGGTTTCTCGCGGTTGCCCTGTATTCCGCTGACGCTGCCAGGCCAGGAGCAAGTTTGGCGGCTCACGGCGCAAAACACTGGAACCACCGAAATGCCGAGGCTCGTGCTCGCGATGCGTCTACCGACACCTGGCGACGTGACGATCCTTGACGGCTTTGTGCGTCAGTCTGCGTGGACTGCGGAATTCGCGGACGAGATCGGCAGGAGTATCCCGAATGCGGGGGCAACCTTCACGCCCTACTACTCGACCGCCACCAACCCCAGCGACCTGTGTGAAAACGTATTGGTAAATCCCGCTAACCCGGCCGGGTGCTCAAATGACCCGACTACTGGTTGGGCACCGTGGACGCCGGGCGTGGTCGATCCGACAACGGTCACCTCGGTACAGTTCGTCATCGACTTCCTGGCCAGCGATTACTTCAGCCCTGGCGATATCATCACGATCGATATCACGACGCGCACTGCGGCCCTCTCGGCCACCCCCGGCGCTGACACGACCGCGAACGGTTCGCTCTCGGCATCGGCTCGCACCGTCACCGGTGGGGTCGTCAGCTCGGTGACGGCCTTGGACTACTCGAGAGTCTCGGTCGCCTTAGCGACGGGTGGTGTTCGCTTGACCAAGGCACCACTGACTGGCCCGGGGTCGGCATTTGTGCCACCTGGGCAACTCTTTGCCGGACTACTCGAATGCACCTCGCTCGGCGACGTCATGACGCGACCGTTCTCGATCACCGTGGGTGAGACTGTGTCGTTCACCAACCTGCCCGGTGGCGCAAGCTGCACCGCGACTGAGACGGGCGCGAGCGGGCAGACCTCGTATACGGCAACTACCGTGATCGTTGACCCGAGGTTCGCTCCCGTTGACTACCCGCTCGTAACCCTCAGCAACGACTACCAGCTCGCCTCTCTCTCGGTAAGCAAGGTCGTCACGACCACTGCCCCCGTCATACCGACCGCATTCGCGTTCGTGGTCGAATGCACGTTCCTCGGCCAGCCCGTTGTGCTGGCAGCAGGCGATGCGGCCTTCACGCTCGACGGCGGCGATCCGCCACGCGTCATCACGGGCATCCCGGCCAACTCAACCTGTGTGGTCGAGGAGATCAGCGCTCAGGGGGCGGATGCCACGATCATCACGGCTCAGACTGACCCCGGTCACGGCGGCTCGGTCATCATCGACACAACAGCTCGCACCGCGACGTTTACGGGCATGAGTCCAGACTCAACCGGCTCAGTCGCCACAAACACGGCACGGTTCGACAACCGATTTGGTGCACCTGCGATTCTGGTCATCCAGAAGGATCTCGAGGGTGGCGGGGCGCCGCAGTTTGGTCAAGAAAAGACCTTCGAGATCGACGTCCTCTGCACCTTCGCCAACTCGATCCAGTTTGACGGGAGCGTGTTGCTGAACCAGAGTGGCGGGTTCCAAGCGACGATCGAGAACTTGATTGCCGGTTCGGTCTGTAGGTTCACAGAACCTGATCGTCAAGGCGCAGACGCTGTCGTGATCACCCCGAACAATGGCACCGACACGACGACCGGTGTCGTGACGGTTCCGGGTACTGCGACCCCGGTCGTCACCATCGCTGTGACCAACTGGTTCCTCACCGGCTCTGTCGAGATTTCCAAGATCTTCGCCGGCGATCAGGACGCGATCGACAAGTTCGGACTCGACCCGGCGGCAATGTACGAGTTCGAACTCGTGTGCACCCGCGAGGGCCAGACGGTCGATCTGGATGACCCGCTCCGCACCGTTACCGCGGCGAACCTCACCGCTGAATACACCAACATCGCCTCTGGTGCGGACTGCGTGCTGACCGAGAGTGACGCCGGGGGAGCGAGTTCGACTCGCATCCTCGACAACACAGGAGTTGAGTTGGCCGGTGGCGAGTTCACCATCACCGTCGACCCGACCATCCTCTCGGTGGATGATCAGGCGCAGGATCCGCTCCAGGTCGAGAACACGTTCAGGCTCGCGGCTGTCTCGGTTGCCAAGACCGTCGTGCCTGGCGTGCTGGTTGACCC
>JBBQLW010000059.1:0-9326 GCA_038328315.1 Actinomycetales bacterium | reverse complement strand
AGTGGTCAATGGACCGCCCCCAACGCCGTTTTCATGCTTAGGCGAGCCCCTCGCGTTGGGCTACAGACTGCGGCGGTTCTCTCGTGAAGACCTCGAGCCGTAGGTCGTCGTCGACATACTCGGCCATCGTCACCACCCCGGCGGATGCACGAATCAGCTCGTGAACCTTATCGCCGGTGAGCGGGTAGTCCGCGACAGGATGCCGCCAATGGCAGGCGACGAGCACGCCAAGGGGATTCAAGCTCGCGACGACGACATCCAGCAGCCTGTGCAGGTCGTTCTCATCGAAATAGTACGCAACCTCGGACAGCACGATCAGATCGAACGTGCCGGCTGGCCACTGGTCGGGGACGTTCATCACCGAAAGCTCGACGTTGCTCACCCCGACCAGGCGTGTTCGAGCGGTTACGACCGCTGCCGCCGCCGTGTCGACCGAGACAAGAGTGTCGCAGCGATCGGCGAGCTCAGCGGTGAGGTTACCGATCGAGCATCCGATCTCGAATGCTCGCGAGTATCGCGAGTGCGGGAGCGCAGCGATCGTGAGTGCCCGCTTGCGCCGCTCGTACCATCGTTCTGTGAAGCTCCACGGGTCGTCGTTCGCCGCGTATAACGCATCGAAGTACTCGGGTCTGATACTCATGTTGGGGTCTCCACGAACGTTTCCCAACCGCGGTCGAAGTGCGCCAGCATTCCGCTGTGAAGCGTCGGCGCGTCGCCGTCGACTTCGGCAGTTTGCGAGACGTATGCCGCCAAGGCCTGTCGCTTAGCCTGATGGGCGATGGATTCGATGGGCAGGCGAACGAAGCTGTCCCAAGGCACCATCGCATCGGCGGGCTTGGCCCAGTGCCAGAGCCAGATCGGGTACTCAAGCAGCCGGGCACCTGTGCCAACGGCAGCCAGTGCAGCCGCGGCGCCCGCAGCGCTGTGGTCAGTGTGACCGTCACCACGCCACGGGGCGATGATCAAGTTGGGCTCCGCCGCGGCGTTCACGATGGCAGCACCGAGTTCAGGGATGTGGTGCGCGAGCGCAGCATCGGGGAGGGCAAGGTCGATAACGCGAGCATCAGGCGCAAGGCCCTCGATTGCGAGCTGGAACTCGGCGAGGCGCTTCGAAGATGAGTCTCGCGAGGATGCCCGCTCCCCGCGTGTCGCAAGAATGATCGTTATCGAAGCACTGACACCGTGAAGCCCCGCGATCAACCCGCCGGCGCCCAATGTCTCGTCGTCAGGGTGCGCTGCAATAACGACGACGTTGTGCGCTGCGCGCACGTCTAGCTGGGGCACAGAGTGCCAGCGCGCACTTGCCGCCCACTCCCGTTCAGCTGTACCGGCATCCCGGTGATCGAAGCTCACCACGGTGATTCGTCCAGTTCAAGAATGGCGTTTCCGAGCCGAACGAGATCGCGTTCCGCGTGGTCTTGGCGAATGTACAGCGCGAGATCGGCCACCCGCCGCGCGTGCTCCTCGTCGGTGGCGAGCGGGCCTGGCCCAAGAGCATGACCGAGCGCTTGGCTAACGCGCTCGGCAGATCGACTTACCGAGCTCCGTACCCGTTGAGCAAGAATCATCGGGTTCGTGCATCCTTGATCCACCTCGGCGCTTGCCGCCAGCAATAGGGCTCGCGCTTGGTGGAGTTCTAAGTCGACTTCCCCCAAGATCATGAGCCCGATCTGATCAGGCTGGCGGCTGCCGAGCGTACTACGTAGTTGTCTGCCAAGCGCGACGCTCGCGCCGTACCAGATCGCAGCAACCCCGATACCTCCCCATGAGAATCCGGGTCGCTCGAGATACCACCCGTCTGCCCCGACCGGGGTTGCTTCGACGTCATCGAGTGCGATCGGGCCGCTCTCCACCGCGGCAAGGCCTCGTGCCGCCCACTCTCCAGACGCAACCGAGACGCCGGTATCGCGAAGGTTGACGGCGAACAGTCGACGCTGATCCTCGGAGGTGTGAGCCGTAATCAGGGCAAAGTCAAGGTGAGCGGCTAGTGAGCACCACGGCTTCTGACCGCTGAGGGTCCAATGACCGTGTTCGTGCCGGGCCGTCAATGTCAATCCGGGACCTTCTGCTGCAAACACTCCCCAGGTTGACCCTTCGGCTCCGGGAAGTGCCAGGTCTGCTGCTCGTAAGATGCTCAGCGCATCGAGGTGCGGCTCGATCACCCGTGCAACAGTCAGATCGACGCTCCCGATCGTCGCCAGCAGCTCCCAGAGCTCCCTCGTGTGGCCAGAGCCGAGGTATGGTGCAATGCTGCCGAGCCTCACCGCCAGTACAAGGGCGGAATCGATTCTCCCCCGGGCATCTCCGGCGAGCTGCCGAATCTCGTCAAGTTCTAGGTCGACTTGGGTGGTCGAGTTATCAGTGCGAGCTTGGGTAAGACTGACGAATGTCACGTGCGGTCCGCGTAGTCGGCGCTCACTAAGTCGCGAACCCAACCGGCATACCCCCCCGGCGTGCGACCGGTCTTTCGAGCCGAAGTGAGCACCGGGATCGCACCGGTTTCGTGGAGCCGTGCGCCGTGCGCACGCAACCGGGAGACAAGATCGACGTCTTCGTGCTGTGAGAGGGAAGCGAAACCGCCGATCTCAAGGTACGTGGATGCTCGCACTCCGAGATTTGTTCCGTGGACTGTACCCACACTGGGTCCGCCGGGGTGCAATTCATGCCACGCGCGAACTTCGTGGTTCGTGAGCTCGACAAGATTGGGTTGGACCGAGCCAAGAATCACGTCTACGCCACTCGCTGCCGCCGCGAGTTGGGTGGTAAGCCAATTGGCAGGCACGCGCGAATCCGCGTCGGTGTTCGCGACCCAAACACTCGCGACCCCGGCTTCGACGCGGGAAAGCCCGGTCAGCACCCCGAGCGCTCGCGATGCCCCGACGTTTGAAAAGTCCGCTGAAACAGCGACCACCCCGGGCGCCGATGCTACAAGTTCTGCTGTCGCATCCGTGCACGAGTCGAGTACCACCACGGTGTGCAACCGAACACCCACAGCGCGGATCCGCAAATCCAGGGCTGCGAGCGCAAGCGCATCAAGGCACCTTTGAATAAGTACGCCTTCATTGCGGGCCGGGATCACAACGAGCACTTCGCTGATCGGCGCCTGCAGCGGCCTCACTACGAAGTCTTTCCCGCCGGGCTGCGATTCTCGGCCGAGACCATCCACGCGAACTGCTCGAGGCGCTCGATGATCTGGTGAAGTAGATCGGCACTGGTGGGGTCTTCGTCGTCGATGTCGTCGTGCACGACGCGGCAACTTTGCACCACTGCTTCCAGTCGGGCCGTGACGAGGTCGACCGTTTCGGCGGTGTCGATTTCGCCAGCAGGATAGGAAGGAAGCGTGGTGGTGTCTGCAATCGTGTCGCTTCGACCATCCGGAATGCCGTGCAGTGCGCGCATCCGTTCTGCTATGTCGTCGCTGAACGTTCTAGCGTCAACAATGATCTCGTCGAGAACGCGATGGGTGTCACGAAAGTTCTTGCCAATCACATTCCAGTGCGCTTGCTTTCCCTGAATCTGCAATTCGAGCAGGTCGATGAGCACAATCTGCATGTTGTTGAGCAATGCCTTTGATGCGACAAAGCCCTCCTCAGCGTTCTGCCTCTTGGTCTGTCGTGACCCGGTGCGCTCGGGCTTGCTAGCCGTCTCATCCGCCATTGTGGTTGCCTTTCGTCGTGATGTTCCACGGTACGCAGGCGATTGGAATGACGGTTGGGGGTTGACAACTCGAGAGGCTGGAGCTGATCCCTTGCGGCGAGAGGATCGGACCTCGAAACTAGCGCACCGCGAGCATCACGTCGGTGACGGCGTCGAGCAACATGTCGACCTGTGTCTCGTTATAGCCGCCACGACGGGAGCGGAACACGACCGTACGCACTTTATCGACACTGAGCGATTGGCCGTTCTGGAAGTACCCGACGAGCTTGGCGCTGAAGGCATCGACATCCCGCCGGTCGTAGCCGAGCGTGAGGCCACCAACGCGCTTGAAGCGCTTGCCTTGTGGGCGCGCGAGCCTGTCGAGAATTTCCTGAGCGGTGCTACGGGCTCTGGCGTACCAGGCCTGATCACCGACCTGTTGGAAGGCACGATCACGCTCTCGGGCGGCGAATGCGTCTTCGAGTCGTTCGAGGGCGGCATCCACATGACCTGTCGAGTAACCGCCCCTGCGCATAGCAAATGCAGTTCTGCGAATGCTCTCAGCGGTAACCACTCCGAGGGCACCAAGATCGGCGGTATAGGCGCGTCTGGCCTCCTCGAGAAAGTCTTCGACCTGATCAACGTTGTAGCCGGGCTTCGACTTGCGGCTGCGTGGGAAGGTGTTGCTCACTCCCCTATCTTGCCCCATACCCCATTGTGGAGACGGCGAATGCCTCGACCGGGGCTCAGGCGAAGATCAGGAAGAGCGCGTACGCCGCTGCCGCCGATGGCAGCGCCGAATCGAGGCGATCCAGAAAACCACCGTGGCCAGGCAGGAACGAACTGATGTCCTTGATTCCGAGGTCGCGCTTGATAAGAGACTCTGCAAGGTCGCCCCCCGTCGCGGTGACCACCATGCTGAGCCCGAGGATGACACCGACCCACCACGGTTGCCCGATCATGAAGAGCGCGAGCAGCACGCCGGCAGTGACTGCGCCGGCCACTGAACCGGCGAAGCCTTCCCAGGTCTTCTTGGGGCTAATGATAGGAGCCATTTTGTGTTTGCCGAAGGCCAGCCCGCTCGCGTACGCGCCGGTATCGATCGACACGACCACGATCAGGAAGGCAAGGGTCCACCACTGACCGCCGTCCTGCGCGGTCAGAAGCACCGTGAAACTCGCCAAGAATCCGACATAGGCCATCGTGAACACGCCAGCCCCGAGGTCCTTCACCAGCTCCGGGAACGGTACCCTCCCGCTCGGACGCACGAGCTCGGCGACGCGCCACAGGCTGATCAGCGCACTGCCGCCAAGGAGGGCAAGCCAATGGCCTGCGTCCAGAAAATAAAACGTCAACGGCACGATTGCGACCGCGGCAAAGACGGTCGGGATGCGGGGAATATCGCGACCAGCAGAGCGCAATGCGGTGGCGAGTTCGTACGCAGTGAACATGATGAGAAGCCCCGCGAAGAGCATGAACAGCTCTTTCACAACGACCAAGCTCAGCACCAAAAAGAGCCCGAGCAACAATCCGACCGTGATCGCGATGGCGAGCGGTCGACCGGTGCGAGCGTTGATCTTGTCGTTGGTTGCGCGCACCTGCGCTTCGAAGTCGGAGACCATCAGACCTCGAGCAGCTCGGCTTCCTTGCGTTTGAGCGAGTCGTCGATCGTGTCGACGTGCGCCTTCGTGATCGATTCAAGTTCTTTCTCGGCGCGTGCGACGTCGTCTTCGCCAACTTCACTCAAGCCGTCGAGGTCGTCCTTGGCTTTGCGGCGGATGTTTCGCAGAGCAACCCGAGCCTGCTCGGCTTTGTCGCGAACAATTTTTACAAACTCCCTGCGGCGCTCCTCGGTCAGTTCCGGCAGCGTCGCTCGAATAACAACGCCGTCGTTGCCGACGCTCGCCCCGAGGTTCGGCGCGCTTGCTATTGCCTTCTCGATTTCTTTGAGGGCGGTCTTGTCGAACGGCGTGATGATGAGCGTGCGCGCTTCCTGATTGACCATCGAAGCCAATTGCTGCAGGGGTGTCGGAGTTCCGTAGTAGTCGACGAGCACCTTCTGAAAGAGTGCCGGGTTGGCGCGGCCGGTTCGAACCGTACCGAAGTCATCCTTCGCGACCTCGACGGCCTTGTTCATCTTTTCGGTGGCCTCGGCCAGAACGTCGCTGATCACGGTTGCTCCCTCACTATCCCAGTTGATTCTAGATGCTGGGCTTCGGTCGAGGGCACGCGGGATCGACCCACGGGATGAGCACGCTGCACCGGCAACGCTGTACCGGCAGTGTTACAGCGACAGGAGCGCGACACCGACGAGCACGATCGCGGCCCCGATGAGTCGCTGCGCTGGGTTCGGCTCCTTGAACAGCAACCAGCCAGCAAGTCCAACGAGCACGACACTGACTTCCCGTGCGGGGGCGACGACCGAGACCGGGGCAAGCTGCATCGCGAAGAGGATGAGGATGTAGGCCAGCGGCGACAGAACCCCGACGATGAGCACCGCGCGCCAGTGCGCGCGGCCAACTCGCGCGGTGTCGTGCCAGCCTCGCAGCGCCGGTAGTGCGAGCAACAGGAGTTGCACCATGATGCTGCCCCAGTAGAGGCCGACCGGTGGCATCTCGCCGACCGTCACCGCCGAGGCATCCCACAGGGTGTACGCAGCGATCACAACACCGACCGCAAGCCCGTAGAAGATGCCAGCACGATTGACGACCGCGCCGGTTCGGCCGCCGGCAAATCCGATGACGAGGACGCCGGCGATGACGACGGCTGCGCCAATCAAGGCGATGACCGCAGGGCGTTCACCGAGCAGCACAACCGCGAGGAGCACCGAGAGCAATGGTCCGCTGCCGCGAGCCAGCGGGTAGACGACCGACACATCACCGAGGCGGTATGCGCGTTGCAGCAGCAGAAAGTACCCGACCTGAAGCGCACCGCTCACGGCAATGAGCGGAAGCCAGCGCGCAAGGTCGGTTCCCTCAGCAACGAGGGATGCGACACCAAACGGCGCAAAGACCAGCGCACCAACCAGAAAGGTGAGCCAGAGAAAACCGGCACCGCTGGTTCCGGCGCGCTTGATGGCGATGTTCCAGCCGGCGTGAGCGAAGGCCGCCGCTGCGATGAGCGCCCAGACCAGCACCGTCAGTTTGAGACCAGCGCCGTCAATTTGAGACCAGCACTGTCAGTTTGAGACCAGCGTCGTCAGTGTGGGGCACGGTCAGTTTGAGACCAGCGTGCCGATGCGCTCGCCAAGAATCGCCTTGGTGACGTTGCCCTCCGGCTCCATCCCGAACACCACCATCGGCATCGAGTTATCCATGCACAGGCTGAACGCCGTGGAATCGACGACCTTGAGGCCGCGAACGAGAGCGTCTTGGTAGGTGACATGGTCGAGTTTCGCCGCAGCGGCATCCTTTCGCGGATCAGCCGAATAGACACCGTCAACGCCGTTCTTGGCCAGGAGCACGACCTGCGCGTCGATCTCAAGGGCGCGCTGAGCGGCGACCGTATCGGTCGAAAAGTACGGTAGCCCGGCACCGGCACCGAAGATGACGACGCGGCCCTTCTCAAGGTGCCGTTCCGCTCGGCGCGGAATGTACGGCTCGGCCACTTGCGTCATCGCAATGGCGGACTGCACGCGAGTTGCTGCTCCGGCTTGCTCGAGAAAGTCCTGCAGCGCAAGCGCATTCATCACCGTGCCGAGCATGCCCATGTAGTCGGCACGCCCGCGATCCATGCCGCGTTGGCTGAGTTCCGCGCCGCGAAAGAAGTTGCCGCCACCGACGACGATCGCGATTTCGACCTGGGTCGCCGCCGCCGCAATCTCCTTGGCGATAGCACTGACAACATCCGGGTTGACTCCGAGCGAACCGCCACCGAATGATTCACCGGAGAGCTTCAGCAATACCCGGCGCTTCTTGTTTTCGGTCATCGTGCGCTCCTCGAGTGGTATTCGGCCTGCCTGTACAGGGTATTCGGTCGAGGCTGCCTTGCGTGCCTGCACCGGGCGGCCGGGGCACAACGAGGGAACTGCTGGTGAATACGGCGAACGCCCCGAGCCGTGCAGGCTCGGGGCGTTCTCGTGCGTATGGCTAGGCGCCGACCTTGAACCGGGCGAAGCCGGTCACGGTGATGCCCGCGTCGGCGGCCACCTTGGCAATGGTTACCTTGTTGTCGCGCGCGTAGTCCTGATCGAGCAGGGCGACCTGCTTGAAGAAGGCACCGAGGCGCCCCTCAACGATCTTCGGTAGCGCTGCGTCCGGTTTGCCCTCGTTGCGGCTGATCTCTTCAACAATGCGACGCTCGTTCTCGACATCGTCGGCCGGGACATCCTCGCGGGTCAAGTAGCTCGGCGAAGCGAACGAGATGTGCTGCGCGATGCCGCGTGCTGTTTCGGCGTCCGCACCGGTGTACGCGACGACGACGCCGACCTGCGGTGGCAGGTCCTTGCTGGTGCGGTGCAGGTAAATTTCGAACTTGTCACCTGGAATGCGGGCGAGGCGACGCAACTCGATCTTCTCACCGAGGATCGCAGCCTCGTCGGAAATCGTCGACTCGACTGTGCCATCGCCGGCCTGTGTCGCGAGGGCCGCATCAACGGTCTCGGCGCCCGAGTCGGCGAGTGCCTGGAGCACGGTGTTGCCGAGCGCAATGAACCTGTCACTCTTGGCGACAAAGTCGGTCTCGCAGGCAAGCTCGATGAGCGTGGTTGCGGTCGCGCTGTGAACTGCTGCGACAAGGCCCTCGCTGGTTGAGCGGTCACTGCGCTTCGCGTTGCTTTTGGCGCCGCGCAGGCGCAGCAGTTCGGTGGCCTTGTCGAGGTCACCGCCAGCTTCGACCAACGCATTCTTGGTTTCGACCATGCCGGTGCCGAGGCGCTCGCGCAGGGTCTTGAGGTCGTCGAGGCTAAAGTCGGCCATCGTTGTGGATCCTTACTTGGTTGCTAACTGCTCGGTTCAGAACTAGTGGGGTGCTGACTACTCGGTTGCCGGCTTCTTCGGTGTCGGCTTGCTTGCCGGCTTGGTTTCAGCCTTGGTTTCAGCCTTGGGTGCGGCCGCCTTCGCCGGCGCCTTCGCTGCTGCCTTCTCAGGTGTCTTGGCGGGCGTCTTCTCAGCCTCGGTCGCCTCGGCTTCGATCTTTGCCTCGGTCGTCGCGTCGGACTCGACATGGTGCTCAGGCACGATCGTCGGGTCGGCAGCGGCCTCGGCTAAAGCAACGAGCGCGTCAGCGTCGTTCTCCTCGACCGGCACCGCGGCGGCGATGACCTCGGCGACAGCCGCGGCATCCGGGGTACCTGAGACGGCGCCATCAACGGCTTCGATCTTCTCGGCTGTTGACGACGGGGTTTCGGATGCCTGCAGCAATTCCGCCTCCCAGGCAGCGAGGGGCTCAACTTCTGCACCCTCTTCCGGCTTCTGGTGACGCTGAATGAGGCCTTCTGCCGCGGCATCCGCAATGATGCGGGTCAAGAGCGCTACGGAGCGGATCGCGTCGTCGTTGCCCGGAATCGGGTACTGCACTTCGTCTGGGTCGCAGTTCGTGTCGAGAATGCCGATCACCGGGATGCGGAGCTTGCGCGCCTCGTCGATTGCGAGGTGCTCCTTCTTGGTGTCGACCACCCAGATCGCGCTCGGGGTCTTCGTCAGGTTGCGGATGCCGCCGAGCGACTTGTGCAGCTTGTCGAGCTCGCGCTT
>JBBQLW010000058.1:0-9357 GCA_038328315.1 Actinomycetales bacterium | reverse complement strand
GTTTGATGGGCGAGACAGAGGATCTCGCAGCCCGGCGACACTGGCACGCCCACTGCTGGAAGATCAAGCCATGACCGGCACTCCTGAAGCGATTCCTGCGCCGCTACAAATTCGAGGCGGCACCGTGTTGCCAGCACTCCGCGAGGACATCGAACTGACGACCGTAGACGGGCTGACGCTCGTGGGTGAGCTCGCGCTGCCGCTGGCGGGCGCTCCCGCCGCTACTCTCGTCGCATTGCACCCACTGCCGACGGCTGGTGGGTACATGGATTCGCACATCATCCGGAAGGCGGCGGCGCGATTGCCGGCGCTTGCAGACATCGCCGTTCTGCGCTTCAACTTTCGCGGCGTCACGTCGCAGCGAGGAACCTCCGACGGCAGCTTCGGCGAGGGAATCGACGAGCAGCATGACCTTCAGTCAGCCATAGATTTCGTGCTCGCGCGAGGTCTGCCGCGACCGTGGTTACTTGGCTGGTCGTTCGGCACCGAGGTTGCGATCAAGTACGGCCTGCGGCATCCGATCGAAGGAGCCATCTTGCTTTCGCCGCCGCTGGCCCGCACGACACAAGACGAACTCGCGGCCTGGGCTGGCGACTCACGAAGGCTCGTCGCGGTGATACCCGAGTTGGATGACTACTTACGGCCAGCGGAGGCCGCTCAGCGATTCGCGGTGGTGCCTCATGTAGAACTCGTTGCGGTTGAAGGTGGAACGCACTTGTGGGTCGGTGAGAATCAGACCTACCGGGTGCTTGCGGAGATTGTTGCTCGACTCAACCCCAGCGCGCTTCCGCTGCCACGAGAATACGTGCTTTAGCGAGCATGCTTAGAGCTCGTTCTGGCGCGGGATGAGCACCTGATTGATCACGAGCAGGATGGCCGCCGCGACCGGGATTGCAACAAGCGCGCCGAGAATGCCGAGCAGGGTTCCACCAGCGACCGCCGCGATCACGACGACCGCGCCCGGGATCTTGACCGCTTGTGCCATCACCCGAGGGCTGAACACGTAGGCCTCGATCTGCATGTACACGAGGTAGTAGGCCGCAACCCAGATCACGGCCGGTGATCCATCAAAGGCCAGCACGATGAGACTGATGATGACCGAACCGGAGATCGTGCCGACGAGCGGGATCGTGGAGCCGAGGAACGCGATGAACGCGAGGAGCACCGAGTAGCTGATGGGAACACCGATGAGCGGCAGGAATACCGTCAGATAGACGAATGACAGCACGCCGTTGATGGCGGCAAGCGAGCCCTGACCGATGACATAGCGACCGACCGCGCTGCTGATTTGCTCGGCGAGCCCGATGAAGCTCTCGCGCTTCGACGCGGGAACCAGTCGGTAGATGCCGCGCTTGAGGTTTGCGAGGGATGCGACGAAGTAGATCGTGAGGATGAAGACGATGGTCGCCCCCGTGACTCCCGTGGCGATGCCGATACCGACGTTGAGAACCCCGCCGCCAATACTCGTAAAGTCGAACGAGCTGACCCAGGTCTGCAGCGCGTCGAGCACCGGCTGCACTTGCAGCCACGGGAATGCGTTCTCGATCGTGGTTCTCAGACTGCCGTCCCCGAACGCGGCAATCAGCCCCGGAACGGCGGCGATAGCCCGCGCGACTTGTTCCACGATGATTGGGATTATCGAGAGCACGAGGCCAGCGATCAGGGCGAATAACCCGAGCAGCACGATGACGATGGCGAACGGGCGCGGTACCTTGCGGTTCTCAAGCCAGCTGACGATCGGGTCGAGGCCAAGCGCAAGGAAGAGCGCTGCGCCGACGTAGGTCAGGACAGTGGCGAGCGAGCCGATGGTTGCCCCGATTCCGACAGCGACCAACACCCCCAGCCCGCCGAACAGCCCGAGTCTGAACGCCTGCTGGATCTTCATCGGTCACCCCCGGACGACTCGCCGGTCATCGACTCGACCTGGTGCAACACTCCGCGCAAGTTCTCCAAATAGCCAGCGATACTGTCGCGCTCTGCGCTGATCTTCTTGAGGCGTTCCTCAGCGTCCGCGAGCAACCTCGAACTGCGCTGTTGAGCGTCGTCGAGGAGTGCGCGCGAGCGTGAGTCGGCATCTCTCAGCACGCTTTGGGCGTGTTGATCAGCAGAATCGCGAATTGTGCGAGCCTCTGCGCGAGTCGTCGAGTCAAGCTCTGCGGCCTCGCGCTGCTTCTCATTGGACAAGCGGATAGCGTCTGAAAGCTGGGCCTGTGCGTCATCGGCATACTGCTTCGACTGCGCGGCCGCGTCCTGCTGACGGCGAAGCGATTCCTTCTCCGCTTCATCGCGCCGTGTTGCAATCTCGACCTCAAGCTCGGTTCGCGCCTGCTGCGCTTCAGCCGCGATGCGCGCGACGGACTCAGTGCGATCGTGAGCAATAGCAGCGCGCGACGACTCAGTTTCGCTGGCAAGCTCTGCGCGGCCTCGCTCGATCTCGCGCGCCAGATCAGTACGCTCCTTCTCGAGTTCGGCTGTCAGCTCCGCGCGGCCGTTCACGATCTCTCGTTCCAGAGCCGAACGCTGTTCTGTGCTCTCCGCCCTGAGTGTCGCGTATGACTCGGTGGTCTCGGCCTCCAGCGCGGCGCGAGCGTCTCGAATCTCCGCGTGGAAGGCTACCTTGCGCTGTTCCTGCTCCGCCTCGAACTCAACTCTGGCTTGCTGGTGTTCTGCGGCGAGAGCGGCGCGCGCTGTTGCGGTATCGGCTTGCAGTTGCGCGGTGGCTGCACGAGCCTCCGCCTCGAGCTTCTCGCGGGCGCTGGCGGTGTCTGCCTCCAGTTGCGCCTGAGCGGCTGCGGTGTCGTTCGCGAGTTTCTCGTTCGCAGCAGCTGTCTCATTGGCGAGGGCTTCGCGCGCCGACTTGGTTGCAGACTTGAGCGTCGCTCGGCCGGTGTCCAGCTCACGGGCAAGATCGGTTCGACCCTGATCGAGATCGCGGGCCAGATCGGCGCGAAGCTTGGCATTCTCGTTCTCGTAGTTTGCGCGCCCCAACTCGGTCTCACGATCCAGTTGCGCGGCGAGCTCGCGGGCTTCAGCGGCTTCATTCGTTGCGGCGGCGGTCAACTCTGCAACTGCACGCTCCGCCTCGGCACGCATCGCCGCTACCTCGCGCTGCGCGGTGGTGAGCACCTCTGTCGCCTCGGTCGACGCAGCTAGTCGCACGGACGCTGCCTCAGCTTCAGCTGTACCGCTCAAACTCGAAGCCTCTGCCTTCGCACGGCTCACGATTCCCTCGGCCTCGGCATTGGCGGTATTGAGAATGGTGGAGGACCGAACGCTTGTCTCGTCAACGGTGCGCCTGGCAAACTCGTTGGACTCGCTGCGCAGCTTCTGCGTTTCAGCCTGAACCGATGCGCGCAGCTTTTCGGCTTCAATGTCGGCGTCGCTGATGAGCTTGGTTGACTGCTCTTCTGCAATGCGAAGTGTGCTCTCAAGTCGAGTGCCCAAGCCACTGTATGTCGGAGTTCCAGCTTCGTCGAGCTCGGCCTGGATGTCTTCGTTGACCGCGAGAAGGCGCTTGATCTCTCGCGCCGACTCGGCCTTCTCGGCGTTGATTGCAATGAGCTCGCGGCGCAGGTCTTGGATAGCCCGGTCGACCTCGTCTTTGCGATATCCGCGCATCTCGGTGCCGAAATCAGTGTCGTCAGCAGCCATGACATCTCCTTGAGACCGAGTGGGAACCCTCCGAGTTTAGTGTGAGATTCGGAGCGAGTAGGGCGGCTTGGGAGGCATCCGCTATTCTTGAATGTCTTTGTTGTTGCCGCTCCTGTCTTCTCAGGAGCCCCTCCTCTCGTTCCTAGTGCGAGTATCCGTCTATCGGCGGAGGGTGCCCGACCATGAGTCGGGGAGGGCAGCACGAAAGGAGTAATTTCGTGCGATTTGTTCTCGCAATTATCTGCTTTGTGGTCGCCGCCGGAATGATCGGCGTCGGCATCGCACAGCGAACGTTTCTGGCGTCCCCCGACTCAGTTGTGCTGTCGTCGAGCGTCAGCGGCACGGCCCCACTCACGGTAATCGACGGTGTATCGCTCAACGCCTTCGACGGCAATCAGACCTTCCGGATCAAAGGAGTAGACGTTACCTACGCCGCGTACGGCCGCACCGATGACGTGCTCGGGTGGGTCGGAGATGCGTCGTACAACGCGCTCGACTACGACGCCGAAACTGGCGAACTCGTCTCGACGCTGGTGCGCGGCACCGAGTCGAGCGTGCCGAATCCTGACGGCTCCGATCTCTGGCTCGAGGGGTTCGCCAGCGACGATGGCGACTTGCGGTTCACGGTGGATGTTCCGGGAGACGTCTCCTTTGTCATCGCATCGGATGGCACACTGCCCGCGCCAAAGAACCTCGAACTGACTTGGCCGCTCGACAATCGCACGCCGTTCGCGGCGCCTCTCATTATTGGCGGCGGCGTTGTCCTCCTCGGCGGGCTCGCGCTGTTGCTCTGGGCGATCAACCGAGAACGTCGCCCCGGCGGCCCGCGCCGGAAGCCGCAGAAGATGCCGAAGCTACCGCGACAGCCTCGCTATAAGCCGAGTCGTAAGGCCGTAACCGCTGGCGAGGCCCCGACTGGTCGTCGGTCGGCGCGACCCATGGTTGCTGTGACACTGCTGCTTGCCGCGAGCGTTGCTCTGGCCGGGTGTAGCCCAGATCCCGGCGCTTCCGCTCCCAATGCAGCCCCGAGCCCCGGAGTGAGCGGCGAGCCGGAAACCATTGACTCGTCGCTGCCAGCGCCCGCAGTGACGGTGCGCCAGATCGAACGGATTGTTGCTCGCATCAGTGAGGTCTCGGTGGAGGCGGATGCGGCGCTCAACACCGAACTGATGGCGACCAGATTCGCTGGCCCCGCCCTCGAGCTGCGCACGGCGGACTACAAGATCCGAACGGCGGATAGCGCGATCGTCAGTGGTGCGCCCGCCATCCCAGCAGGGCCGGTTCGTGTGACCCTCCCACAGCAAACCGGTCCCGATTGGCCGCGAACCGTGTTTGCCGTGATTCAGGACGAGGCCGACACCACGATTCCCCCGGTGGCGTTGTTCCTCATTCAAGAGGATGCTCGTTCGAACTACAAGGTGCACTACGCGGTCACGCTTGAACCTTCGGCAGTGCTGCCCGACGTTGCGCCAGCGAGTATTGGAACGGCGCGGCTGAGCGCTGACACGGGAGTGCTCCGGATTGCACCGTCAGCCATGGCGCTCGCCTACGCGGACATCCTTGCGAAGGACATCGAAAGCGACTCGTACCTCGCGTTCGAGGCAGAGGGCGACAGTCTGCGCGTGGCTGTGGGGCTCGCGGCCCAGCAAGCGCGAGCGGCAGACCTGCCCGCGACGGCGCAGATTGCATTTGGCCAGACGCCCGGCCCTGGACAGATCATCGTCATGGCCACGAACGACTCCGGCGCCCTGGTCGCGGTCAACCTCAACGAGACTGTTACCGTGAAGCCGATCGAAGCTGGGGCGGCCGTCAACACCTCAGGCGCGGTCAAGGCGCTGTCTGGCGTCGCGGCCAGCAATCGCGGCTTCGTCGCCACCTACGGCGACCAGCTACTGTTCTATGTGCCAGCTGCCGACAGCACAGACAAGATCGTGTTGCTCGGGTACAGCCAGGGCCTCGTCGCCGCTTCGGAGGTTCCATGACCAACCCTGCAATCACCGGCGCCGGTTTGACCGGAGCGAATCTTCGCGGAGCCGTCGATCTGTCGTCCCTTGTGCGGCCGAAGTCGCCGGTCGCTAGTACCGGTGCTGATGGGGTCGACGGTAGTGGCGGGGCAGGTGGACCCGGGACTGCTGGCGATGCCACGGCGAGCGGCCCGGTGGTGCGCGAGGCGACCGACGCGAGCTTCACCGAGGTGCTTGATCTGTCTGCGACAGTTCCCGTGCTCGTCGAGTTCTACGGTCAGGGGGTCGAATCTTCGCTCGGGCCGGTCGTCAAGCAGTACCGGGGCCGGGTCGCGCTCGCGACAGTCGACGGTACGAAGAACCCGCAACTTGTTCAGGCATTTCAAGTGCAGCAAGTACCGACGGTCGCTGCCGTCGTCGGCGGGCGCCCCGTTCAGCTCTTTGTCGGTTCAGTGCCAGAGCAAGAACTGCGCGACGTCATCGACCAGGTGCTGCAGCTCGCGGCGCAGAACGGGGTCAACGGATCACTGCCCGCCGGTGCCGGTGCCGGTGCCGAGGCCGCGCCTGACGGCTCGGCGACGCTCGACGGTGCGGCCGAGGCTGCTGGAGAGGTTGGTGTCGAGCCGCCGCTACCTCCGCATCACCAAGAGGCATTCGACGCGATCGCCTCGGGTGACTTTACGTTGGCGATCAAGGAGTACGAGACCGCGATCGCTCAGAACCCACGCGACCACCTCGCGGTCGCTGGGCTTGCGCAAGTGTCGTTACTCGCCCGATTGGCCACCCTCTCTGACGACTCGGCGCGCGCCGCGGCCGTGGCTGAGCCTGACAGTGTTGCGGCCTCGCTCGATGTCGCCGATCTCGACATGTCCGGCGGTCAGTTCGGCGATGCGTTCGCTCGACTTCTCGACCTCTTTCCAAGTCTTGATGCCGCGGACAAGAACGTCGTGCGCATTCGAATACTCGACTACTTCGAGATCGCCGGCGCGGAGGATCCGCGTGTGATCGCAGCGCGCAGGCGCTTGACCGGGTTGCTGTACTAGCGTCGAGCACCCAGAGAACCGAGACCCATGATGACTCGCGACCCCGCCCTTATTCCCGGGCCAACCGCGGCGCAGTGGGAACTCTTTTCCAAGTTCGCGCTCGCGGGCTCGGTTTTCACAGTTGCGATTGGGATCATCGCGGTCGCTCTCGGAGTACCGTCCACTATTTCGTTTGCCATCGGCGTGCTGATTGTTGTCGTCGCGTTTTTTGTGGTCTGGCTCGGCTTGAGCCAGCGAGGTCTCGCGACGCTTCGGGCCGAGCAGCGCGCAGGCTATTCGACGGTGCTCGATGTTGCCGGCTACGCATTACGCCATCCCTTGACGGGTGCGCTCGAACGCGCCGCGGATGAGCCACCCGCAGACTCCGATCCACAGCGTCGATCACTTGTCGCGGGAATGTTTCGGGTTCGACCCGGGTCTCCGCTCGACAAACGACTCGAGGATTGACGGCGCCGACGGTGGCAGTCAGGCCGTGGCTCCTACCGCCGCGGCGCCAACCAGAGTCCAGCAAGCGGCGGCAGGGTCAACTCGACGGATGCCTCTCGACCGCCGAACGGCTCGGCTTTCACTTCGACCGCGCCGAGGTTGCCGACGCCTGATCCACCGAAGTCCGCGGCATCCGTGTTAATGATCTCGTTCCAAGTACCCGCGAATGGCATGCCGACGCGGTAGTGCTCGACCGGGTTTCCGCTGAAGTTGAACAGGCCGACAAGCGGCTCGCCAGACCGCGACCAGCGCAGGAACGACACAACATTCTGGGCGGCATTGCCTCCGTCGAGCCATTCGAATCCGCCGGATTCGTTGTCTTGTTCCCACAGTGCCGGGGTCGCACGATAGGTGCGGTTGAGTTGGCCGACGAGCCGCTGAAGCCCCTGATGAACCGGCTGGTCGAGAATCCACCAGTCGAGCCCGCGGTCCTCGCTCCACTCGCTCGGCTGCCCGAACTCGCTGCCCATGAAGAGCAATTGCTTGCCGGGATGAGCCCACATGAACGACAGGTAGGCCCGCACATTGGCGAGCTTCTGCCATTGGTCGCCCGGCATCTTCGACAAGAGCGAGCCTTTTCCGTGCACAACCTCGTCGTGGCTAATGGGCAGCAGAAAGTTCTCGCTGAAGGCATACAGAAACGAGAACGTGATGTCGTTGTGGTGGTACGAGCGGTACATCGGATCTTCCTGCATGTACTGCAGCGAGTCGTGCATCCACCCCATATTCCATTTCAGGCCGAAACCCAGCCCGGATGACGCGGTCGGCTTGGTCACTCCCGGCCAGCTCGTTGACTCCTCGGCGATCATCACGATGCCAGGATTGCGCTTGTATGCGGTGGCGTTGACCTCCTGCAAGAAGCTGATCGCCTCGAGATTCTCGCGCCCGCCGTCCTTGTTCGGCAGCCACTCGCCCTCTTCGCGCGAGTAGTCGAGATACAGCATGGATGCCACGGCATCGACGCGCAGGCCGTCGATGTGGAACTCCTCGAGCCAGAACAGCGCGTTCGCGACGAGAAAGTTGCGCACCTGGGACTGGCCGAAATTGAAGATCAGGGTGCCCCAGTCGTGCTGTTCGCCACGACGCGGGTCTGAGTGCTCATAGAGCGGCTCTCCGTCGAACCGCGCGAGCGCCCACTCGTCTTTCGGAAAGTGGCCTGGTACCCAATCCATGATCACGCCGATGCCGGCCTGATGAAGACGGTCGATGAGGTATTTGAGGTCGTCCGGATGCCCGTACCGGCTCGTCGCCGCGAAGTACCCGGTCACCTGATAGCCCCATGAACCGCCAAACGGATGCTCGGCCAGCGGCATGAACTCGACGTGCGTGAAACCGAGTTCGTTGACGTAGTCGATGAGTTGATCGGCGAGCTCGCGGTAGTTCAGTCCGGGTCGCCACGAGCCGACGTGCAGTTCGTAGACGCTCATCGCGGTGTTGTGCGGGTCGGTCGCGGCTCGGCGATCGAGCCACTCGCGATCCCCCCACTGAAAGAGGCTCTGCCCGATCTTGGAGGCCGTTGCCGGCGGCACCTCGGTGTACCGCGCCATCGGGTCCGCCCGGGTTACCCACCCGCCGGAGGCCGTCAGCAGTTCGAACTTATACGCCGCACCGGGTTCGAGGCCCGGCAGAAAGATCTCCCAAACGCCGTTGTCGTCGAGGCGCCGCATTGCGTGGCGTACCCCGTTCCAATCGTTGAAGTCGCCAACCACCCGCGCCGCCATCGCGTGCGGTGCCCAGACCGAGAAACTCGTGCCGGTCACGCCCTCGTGCGGCCGGAAGTGCGAGCCGAGCACGTGCCAGAGCTGTTCGTGTCGACCCTCAGCCCAGAGGTAGAGGTCGATCTCCCCGACCGAGGGCACAAACCGATACGGGTCGTCGGCAACCCAATCCGGGCCGTTGTCGTAGCTCGTTTCGAGCACATACGCCTGACCGGGCGCTGGTGCAACACCCTGCCACAGTCCGTGATCGACGTGCGTGAGGGGCACACGGATGCCGTCAGCGCGGACTGCCGCGACGGCACTCGCGAGCGGGCGAACAGCCCGGATCAGAAACTCGTCTCCGAGCCCATGCTGGCCGAGCGACGCGTGCGGCTGCGGATGACGCCCCTCCACGAGGGCGAGGAGATGATCTGGGTGCAGTTCGCCAGGCACGAGCGCTGGCAACGCTGCACTAGCCAGCTCGACAGGCAGATCGGTGGGCTTGCCCGGCTTGCC